>DATFFS010000028.1:0-5895 GCA_035249945.1 Gemmatimonadota bacterium | reverse complement strand
CCAGGTCTTCCGCGACGGCGATTCCGACACGCAGCCCGACGACGCGTTCCGCCTCCAGGTCCTGGATCGCGTGCAGGGCGACGAAGAGAGCGGGTTCGAGGACATCGTCGCGAGCGTGGAGGACGCCGAGGCCGCGGTCACCCTCTGCCACGTGCCGCCCGGCAATCCCGACGCCGCGCACACGGTCGACGTCGGCGCGCCGTCGGTCCCCGCCCACCTCGCGCACGGCGACACCGAAGGCGCATGCGCCGACGATACGGAGGAGGATCCGGAGGACCCCGACGACACCGATGGGGAGTCGGAGGGGGAGAAGGCGCTCGTCTGCCACGCGCCCCCCGGGAATCCCGACAACGCCGTGACGATCGAGGTGGGTGCTTCGTCCGTCCCTGCGCACCTGGCCCACGGCGACACCGAAGGCGCCTGTGAGGGCGACGCGCCGGGCGAGGAGGATCCGGAGGGAGAAGGCGAGGATGGCGAGGGGACCGGAGACGGGGAGGCCAAGGTTCTCGTCTGCCACGTGCCCGCCGGCAATCCTGAGAACGCCCACACGATCGAGGTCGGGGAGTCCGCGGTCCCGGCGCATCTGGCGCATGGCGACACCGAAGGCGAGTGCGCCGAGGCGGCGCCGCCAGCCGAGGGTGAGGAAGGCGCGAGCGAAGGCGGTGAGTCCGAGGGGTAGACATCTGGCGAGGCCCGTAGTATCATTTGTCTAAATGAATGATACTACGGAGCCATCGGGACGCTTCGTCCTGCGGATCGATCGGAAGCTTCACGCCGCCCTGCGCGAGTCAGCGAAACACGCCGGTCTGTCCCTCAACGAGTTCTGCGCGCGAAAGCTCGCGTCCCCGACCGCCTCTCTCCCGGACCCGCTGACGGAAGCCGTCCGACGCGCAGCGGAGGTGACCGGCCAGGCGCTCGTCGGCGTGGTCGCATTCGGATCCTGGGCTCGCGATCAGGCAGGTCCGACGTCCGACCTCGATCTCCTCGTTCCAATCGAGCGGGAAGCTCCGATCACCCGGGACCTCTACCGACGATGGGACGCGTTTCCCGCCCTGCGCTGGGAGCGCCACCGGATCGAGCCGCATTTCGCCCACCTTCCGGAGCCGGGCTCCCGCACCTCCGGCCTGTGGGCCGAGGTCGCGGTCGACGGGATCGTGCTATTCGAGCGCGGCCTCTCGGTCTCCCGCTATCTCGTGGAAGTCCGCAGGGAGATCGCGGCGGGACGGATCGTCCGGCGCGAGGCGCACGGCCAGCCCTACTGGATCGAGGCTGCCTGACGTGCGGAACGTGGATCTCGCTCGCGACTACGTGCGGCGGGCGGCTGTCCGACTCGAGGCACTGGATGTCCTGTTCGATGCCGGCAGCTGGGCCGATGTCGTGCGCGAATCCCAGGAAGCGGTCGAGCTGACGCTCAAAGGTCTCCTGCGCGCGGTGGGCGTCGATCCGCCGCGGATCCACGACGTGTCGGAGGTGTTGCTGGCGGAACAGGCGCGCCTGCCCGAAGAGATCGTCTCCGCACTCGATATCCTCACGGAAGCGTCGCGGCAACTCCGGCGCGATCGCGAGATGGCCTTCTACGGGGCCGAGGATCTCACGCCTTCCGGCTTTTACTCGCGCAAGGACGCCGAGCGGGCGCGATCCAGCGTGCGGCGGACGGTGGAGATCGTCCGGCCGCACGTCCTGTCGGACGAGTCGTCCGGTTCCGCTGTCCGCTATTCCGATCGATCCGAAGAGTAGCCGGATCTCCCCGCGCGGAACGGCAGAGCCAGCAGTTGGAAGCCGGCGAGGCCGATCGCGCCCGCGGCCACCAGGTAGACGGGCCACGGCCCGAGCCAGTCGAGAAGCGTCGGCTGGGCCGGCTTCGCTCTAAGCCACAGGAAGTTCGCGCCGGTGACGAGGTCTACCGCGGCCACGACCCAGGCGTAGGCCACGGTCCAGCCGAAGGCGCGCCACGCCGCGCCGGGCCGCGGCCGGATCCCGCAGCCCACGACCAGGACCACCGCCGCGGCGATCACCCCGCCATGCATCGCGAAGTACAGGAGCCAGCGCCAGTCGGGGAAGCTCCCGCTCACCGCGGGCGTCAGCACCGCCAGCAGCGTTCCGGTCAGCGACCAGAACCAGAGCAGCTCGACCGCCCCGCGCCGGCGCGTCACGAGCGCAAAGGCGGCTACGAAGATCGCGAAGTCGCAGAGGTGCAGCGGCAGGAAGTCCCACGCGGAGAGAACTCCCACCCGCCACTCCGCTACCACGTAGCCGATCGCGCCCGCGAGAAGGAAGCCCGCGAGCCCGGCTCGAACCGCGGAGCGCCGCTCCGGCCGCGCGCGGACGAGCAGCGCGAGTCCGACGGCCACCGCCGCCGTAAGCCCGATCGCGGCTGCGTGGGCGGTGTCTACCCCTCGCTCAGCGTTCGCGCGAGGTACGCCTTGAGACGCGTCCAGGCGTCGAGCGCGGGGCCGCTCCGGGTCTCGAAGTCCTGATCGACCCACAGCCAGAAGCCGTGGTCCACCGCGTCGTAGACGTGGATGTCGTTGGCCACGCCCGCCGCGCGCAGGGCTTCCGCGAACTGCTCGACCTGCTCGGGCGGGATCCCCTCGTCCTCGGCCGCGAACGTCCCGTAGATCTCGTGGTCCAGCGCGGCCAGCGAGTCCGGATCGGTGACCAGGGAGCCGTAGAACATGGCCGTCGCGTCGTGCTGCTCGCCGCCGAGCGCGAAGGAGAGCGCGACCCCGCCGCCGAAGCACCAGCCCATCGTGCCGACCCTGCCGGTCACGTCGTCGCGGGCGCGGAGGAACTCCACGGCCGCGTTCAGGTTCGCGATCGTGGCGCCGGGGTTCGCGCGCGCCTCCTGGACGAGCGCCATGTTCTCCTCGCGGGTCGTCCCGACGCGCCCGGAGTAGAGGTCGGCCGCCAGCGCGACGTAACCCTCGTCGGCCAGCGCGTCTGCGACCTGCCGTATGCGGTCGTTCAAGCCGTCCCACTCGTGGATCAGGATGACGGCCGGATACGGACCCTCCCCCTCCGGCGTCACGAGGTACCCGGCAGCCGCCGGATCTGCGGCATAGTAGTTGACCGCCACCCCGCGCGGGGGCGGCGCCGTGCCCAGGAGCGCGGCGGGCAGCGAGTCGCCGGCGCTCTGGATCCCCGCGCTCGGCGGCGCGGCGGAGGGTTCCTCGTCGGCGTTCGCCCCATCGCCCGTCTGCGTGCAGGCCGTCAGGGCCGCGAGCGCGAATAGAGCCACCAATCTCCGATCCGTCCTCATCTTCCCTCCTTTGCGATCCCCGAAACCAGCTCTCCCTTCCACACCGTTACAGCGCGGCCGCCGAGGGCGACCCGGTCGCCGTCGACCCGCGTGCGGACGATCCCGCCGCGAGCGCTCGCCTGCCAGCCGACGAGCTCGGGGCGCCCGAGTCGATCCGCCCAGTAGGGCGCCAGCGCGCAGTGCGCCGACCCGGTCACCGGATCCTCGTCGATCCCGACCCGCGGCGCGAAGAAGCGGCTTACGAAATCGTGGCCCACGTCGAAGCGCCGCTCGGCGGCCGCGGTCACGATCACGCCCCGCGCGGGAAGCTTGCCCAGGGCGACGAAATCGGGTTCGAGGCTCCGCACCACCTTGCCGTCCGGCATCTCGACCAGGAGATCCCCCAGGGCGTTGGCGCCCGTCCAGACGTACGGCGCCCCGAGCGCATCGGCGAGGCCGTCCGGCGCCGGCGTCTCGCGGGGCGGCGATGCGGGAAAGTCCAGCTCGATGTCCGCGCCGGCGCGCGACGCTGTCAGGACGCCGCTCCGCGTGTGGAATCGGATCGGGCCGTCGCCCGCCACGCCCTCCTCCCACAGCCGATGCGCGGACCCCAACGTCGCGTGCCCGCAGAGGTCCACCTCGACAAGCGGCGTGAACCAGCGGAGATCGAACTCCGAATCGGAGCGGGCACGCAGGAACGCGGTCTCCGCCAGGTTGAGCTCCGCGGCGACCGACTGCATCCACGCGTCCTCGACGTCAGCGGGCGGCAGACAGACACCCGCCGGGTTGCCGCGGAACGGCGCATCCGAGAACGCGTCGACGACCGAGATCGGGATCCCCATGCGGCAAACGATACCATGCGCGGGAGCCCGCGGCCCGGCGGCGGGGCCTGGCCCGCAACACCCATGATTGACGCCACCCTCCGGCCCCGGCAGATTCGATCGGCGCATGATGGCCCAGCCGCTACCCGAGATCACCCCTCCGATCGAGGACTACCTCAAGGTCATCTACACGCTGGTACGCGAGCGCGGCGAGGAGCGCGCGTCCACGTCCGCGATCTCCGAGCGCATGGAGGTCTCTGCGGCCAGCGCGACGAACATGATGCAGAAGCTGGCCGACATGCGGCTGGTGGAGTACGTCCCGTACCGCGGCGTCTCTCTCACCGACGCCGGCGAGAAGATCGCCCTAGAGGTGATCCGCCATCATCGGCTGATCGAGCTTTATCTGTCGGAGGCGCTCGGGTACTCCTGGGACGCGGTGCACGACGAGGCCGAGCGGCTCGAGCACGTGATCAGCGAGGAGTTCGAGGACCGGATCGACGCCATGCTGGGGCATCCGACCACCGATCCTCACGGCGACCCCATCCCGCCGAAGATCGGCCGGCCTCCCGCGCGCGCGACCCGTCGGCTGAGCGAGGTGGAGATCGACGAGAGCGTGGTGGTGCGGAGCGTTTCCGATCGGGAAGCCGAGTTCCTCCGCCGACTCTCCTCGCTGGAGCTCGTGCCGGGGACGCGAGTCACCGTCGTCTCACGGCAGAGCGGCGGCGCGATGATGATCGAGCGCAACGGCCTGCCGCTTTCGATCGAGCAGGACCTCGCGCGGCGGGTGTTCGTCGAAGCACCGGCCGTGACCACGGCTTCGAAGGAGGAGTGATGCCCCGAGTGGCGCGCACCCGCGTTTCCTGGATCGCTATTCTCGCCTTCCTCGCCGGATCGGGAGGTGTTCTTCTTGCCGGATGCGGGGGTGCGACGGAGGAAGAATCCTCCGATCCCGATTCTACGCCGGCCGGAAGCCTCGAGGCGACCGCCACGACCGATCCCTGTGAGGTCGTGACCGCCGCGGACATCCGCGAGGTCACGGGCTCCGAGCCCGGCGCGCCCGAGGTCGTCACTCCGGTCGCGGGCGGGGTTTCGTACTGCGACTGGCCTATGGCCGCGGACACCTCGCGTACGATCGTGACCGTGATGGCGCTTCCCGCGCCGGCGATGACGTATCAGGAGTACCTCGATCAGACCCGTTCCGTGCTCGAGGAAGGCTTCGACGCAGCCGACTACGAGTCGGTGGACGGCGTGGGGTCGGCGGCGGTCTGGTCGTACGGTTCCACGCTGCAGACATGGGGCGAGGACCACATGGTGCAGATCCAGAGCGGTGTCGGAGGCCCCGCCCTCGACCAGGGCGCGAGCGCCGAGCTCGCGCGCTGAGCGCTGGACCGGCTCTGACGACGCATTCGCCGGCGCCACACCCCACCGCCCGAATTGACTCCCCGCTTATCCGGCCGTATGCTGGACAGGAATGATTATCATCCTGGAGCGAGCGTGACCGTCGAGTTTCCGCTTCACTTCATGCAGAAGGGGGAGCGCGGACGCGTCGTCGGGATCCGCTGGAACGAGGACGACGTCGCCCGGCGGCTAGCGGCGATGGGCTTCGAGAAGGGCGTGCCGTTCGAGGTGGTGCGCTACGACGCGGAGCGCGGGATCACGGTCCGAATCGGGGACCGCGAGATCCCGATCGTCCCGTGGGTGGCGCCGCTGATCTATGCTACCGAAGACACTCCGGAGTAGGAAGCACTACTCGCGCCGGAGCGGGGCCAGGCCAGCCATCGCCTGGCGCACGCGCGCCACCGTCGGCTGCATCTCTGGCTCCGCATCCCGCCAGGC
>DATFFS010000027.1:0-4411 GCA_035249945.1 Gemmatimonadota bacterium | reverse complement strand
TAGAGAGCGACGGGAGAGAGAATGGCGCGTCACACCGGTCCGGTTTGCAGGCTCTGTCGCCGCGAGGGACAGAAGCTGTTCCTCAAGGGCACGCGGTGCTATACGGAGAAGTGCGCGATCGAGCGCCGAGGGTATCCGCCCGGCGTCCATGGGCGCATGGCGAGCCGGCGCCGCAAGCAGTCGGAGTACGCCACGCAGCTGCGCGAGAAGCAGAAGGTCAAGCGCATCTACGGGGTGCTCGAAACGCAGTTCGAGAACTACTTCATCAAGAGCGCCAAGACACCCGGCGTCACGGGTGAGAACCTGCTGGTCATGCTGGAGCGCAGGCTCGACAACGTGATCTACCGCCTGGGCCTGGCGCCGTCCCGCAAGGCCGCCCGTCAGCTCGTGCGGCACCGGCACATCATGGTGAACGGGCGCGTGGTGGACGTTCCCTCGTACCAGGTGTCTCCGGGCGAGAAGATCCAGGTCAAGGAGAAGAGCCGCGAGATGCCGCTGATCCTCGGTCGATCGAGAGCCGGGGAAAGGAAGCCATCCTGCCGTGGCTGGAGGTGGATTTCAAGTCCCAGTCGGGCAGCATGGTCGAGCTGCCGAGCCGGGAGACGATCCCGATCGCGGCCGAGGAGCAGCTGATCGTGGAGTTGTATTCGAAGTAACGCGGGAACCGGTCGGTCTCGCGGGCCGCGAATTCGATGAGATGACGGAGGAAGGAATGGCTCTGGAGAACTTCATTCTCCCCAAGCGCGTAGAAAAGAACCCCGAGTCGCTGAGCGATACCCACGGGGAGTTCCATGTGCAGCCGCTCGAGCGGGGCTTCGGCTTGACGCTCGGCAATGCGTTGCGCCGGGTGCTGCTGTCGTCGCTTCAGGGCGCGGCGGTCTGGGGCGTCAGGATCGACGACGTCCTGCACGAGTTCTCCACGATCCCGGGCGCCGTCGAAGACACGGCAGAGGTCGTCATGAACCTCAAGAAGCTCGTGATCACGCTCCCGGAAGGGATCGAGGAGTCGGTCCTGCGCCTGACCCGCAAGGAGCGCGGCGACGTCACGGCCGGCGACTTCGAGGACAACGCACAGGTCACGATCCTGAACCGCGATCTGCACCTGCTGACGATGGACGAGAACAAGAAGCTGTCGATGGAAGTGTACGTCAAGCGAGGCCGCGGCTACGTGCCGTCGGATCAGCACGATCACGAGCGGCGCAAGGAGATCGGCTTCATTCCCATCGATTCGATCTTCAGCCCCGTCACGCGCGCCAACTTCCGCGTCGAGAACACGCGGGTCGGACGGCGAACGGACTACGACAAGCTGACCGTCGACGTAGAGACGAACGGGGCCATCGACCCCGAGCGGGCGATCGCCCAGGCGGCCGAGATCCTGCGCACGCACTTCGAGTACTTCCTGTCGTTCGAGATGCCGGGCGAGGAGATGGAGGGCGAGCTGGAGGCGAAGCACAACCGCTTCAAGGAGTTGTTCGCCCGTCCGGTCGACGAGCTCGAGCTCTCGGTACGCTCGGGCAACTGCCTGAAGGCGTCCAACATCCGCACGCTCGGCGACCTGGTGCAGAAGAGCGAGTCGGAGATGCTCCAGTTCCGGAACTTCGGGAAGAAGTCGCTGACCGAGATCTCCGAGATCCTGCAGCGCCACGGCCTGACGTTCGGGATGAGCGTCCGACGGAACCCCGCCTCGGGCGATTACGAGGTCCAGGACCGCGAGGAGCTCCGGCGTCTGCCCGACGTCCAGCTGTGGGATGAGGAAGAGGAGATGGACGCCGAGCATCCGGACGGCGGCGGGGAGGAGTAGGATCCGATGCGCCACGCGAACAAGGGCAACAAGCTCAGCCGGCACACGGCGCACCGCAGCGCCATGCTACGGAACCTCGTGACCAGCCTGTTCGAGCACGGCCGGGTCGAGACGACCCGCGCCAAGGCGAAGGCCGCGCGCCCGGTGGCGGAGAAGCTCGTCACGCTGGCCAAGCGCGGCGACCTGCACGCCCGGCGGCAGGCGGCCGCGTACGTGCGGAGCCCCGAGATCGTGCAGCATCTGTTCGAGTACTGGGCGGGACTCTATGGCGATCGGCCGGGCGGCTACACGCGCATCCTGCGCGGGGGCTTCCGCCACGGCGACGGCGCCGAGGTCGCGCTGCTGGAGCTGATCGGGCCCGACGGCGGGACCGCACCGCCGCCGCGGCCCCGCACGACGCCGCCCGCCGAGTAGGCGGGCGCTCCATCTCCCGGCGGCTCCTCCTGCTCGGGGCCACGCTGCTGGCCGCGCTCGCGGCGCCCGCCGGGCTGGCTTCTCAGCCCGCCCCGGCCCGAGGGCCGGAAGGGGCGATCCTCGAGATCGTCGAGTTCAGCGATTTCCAGTGTCCCTACTGCGCGCAGGCCCGGCCGGTGGTCGACTCGCTGCTGGCCGCCCATCCGGACGACGTGCGTCACGTCTACCGCCATTACCCGCTGCCGATGCACGAGTATGCTCCCCGAGCCGCGCAGGCCTCGATCGAGGCCCAGCGACAGGGCCGGTTCTGGCCGTACCACGATCGGTTGTTCGACAACCAGGAGGCGCTCAGCGACGCCGACCTGGTGGGACACGCCGAGTCGCTGGGGCTGGACGCGGGATCCTTCGAGCGCGCGCTGGCCGGGAACGTCCACCAGGCCCGGATGCACGAGGACATGGAGCTGGGGCAGGCGCTGGGCGTCACGGGGACGCCCACGTTCTTCCTGAACGGCTTTCGCCTGCAGGGCGTGCCGTCGCTATGGATGTTCGAGATCGCGCTGGAGGCGTTCCGGACCGGGCTGCTGGAGCCGCAAGCGCTCCTGCCGGCCGATGTGGGGAGCGGCTCCCCGCCCGGCGGCCTGTCTGCCGACTAGCGCCGGCGCGCCGCGCGCTTCGGGGCGGGAGCCTCTTCGGCCTTGCCGTTGCCGTTGGCGGGCGCGGCGTGAACCGTTCGCGCCTCGCGGCAGTGGGGGCTCAGGAAGACCTGCCGTACCTCGTCCCGGTCGTTGCAGACCTGAAGCCGCATGTCCCCGGTGTCGCGAACCTGGTAGGTCACGATCGTGCGATCACGGAACTCCGGATTCTTCTTGAACAACCGGCTCAGGAGCACGCGGATGTTCTTGGTGTCCAGTTCCGTGTGGAGCTTGTGCAGGTCGTAGTTCGGCATCGTCCTCTACTCCGGGATAGGTTTTGCGGCAGACCAAGAATATAGCTGTACGAGGTCGAAACGTCCAGTTTTGGCGCGCCGGCCGCACGCGTATCTCGTTGATTCTCTTTGCCATGGCCGGATGGGCCCTGGCCCCGACCCCGAAGCTGGCCGTATCGACCCCCTTTGTGGTAAACAGGGCTCTGCCGTGCTCCGTGTGGGTCGTCCGAAACGCGCTGGAGAGCCCGGCGTCGTGGGCGCGCGCGCTCGCGGCCGTCGAGCGCGCCGGGTGCCAGCGCATGTATCTGCAGGTCTCCGGACGCTGGGACGCCCTGTATCCCAGTCACGTGTTCGTGCCCCCGGCAACGCCCCCGCGGGGCTGGGAGGATCCGCTGGCGGAGGCGCTCGCCGAGGCCCATGCCCGCGGGATCGAGGTGCACGCCTGGGTGAACGCGCTCCTGGCGTGGTCGGCGGCCGATCCGCCGCCGGACCCCCACCACGTATGGCACAGCCACCCCGACTGGTTCGTGCGCCGGGCAGACGGCTCGATGCGCGACCTGACCCGGGGCGAGCTCGATCGGGCCGGCCTGGTGGGCGAAGGGTGGTTCCTGGACCCCGAGCTGCCCGCCGTCCGGACCGAGCTCCGGCGGTTCGTGCTCGAGCTCGCCACCCGGTACGCCGTCGACGGCGTCCACCTCGACTACATCCGCTATCCGAGCGGGTGGAACCCCCCGGACGGGGCGGAGCACGTGACCCGGCTCGTGTCCCTGATCCGGACCGATCTGACGCACGTGCGGCCCGGGATCGCGCTGTCCGGGGCCGTCATGCCCGTGCCCGGGATCGCCCGCGACCACTTCGGCCAGGACTGGGCCGCCTGGCTCGAGAACGGGCTCGTCGACGCCGTGGCGCCCATGGTCTACCGGGATTCTCCGGCGGCCATCCAGGGCGCGGTGCGCGACTGGCCGGCGGCGGTCGCGCGGGAGCGGGTCTGGGTCGGGGTGCGGATCGACAGGATCGGCCCGCGAGAGCTGGCGGAGGCGGATACGCGCCTGGCCGGCGAGGGCGTCGCCGGAATCGCGCTCTTCAGCCACAACCTTTTGCTGGAAGACCGGTAGCCGTTCGCGCCGGCGGGTCGCGAGCCGGCGGCTACCCTATGACGGGGCCTAGGCGGCTTTCGTCACCTTGCCGGCGCGGATGCAGGCCGCGCAGACCCGCACCCGGCGGGTCGAGCCATCGATGACCGCGCGGACGCTCTGCAGGTTGGGCAGGAA
>DATFFS010000026.1:0-20911 GCA_035249945.1 Gemmatimonadota bacterium | reverse complement strand
GCGGGGCGGGCGGCTCGGCGCGGGAGGGCTCGGTCGGTCGCGCCGGCTCCGGCGCGGCAGCACCGCGGGCGGCTTCCGCGGCTCCGCCAGCTTCGACATAGGCCAGGATGTCGCGCTTCGTCACGCGCCCGGAAAGCCCGCTTCCCCGGATCTGCGAGATGTCGACCCCGTGCTCGCGCGCGATGTTGCGGACGAGCGGCGAGGAACGCGTGCGGCGGAGCTCCTCCTTGCTGGCCGGTCCGGCCGAGCCGTTGCCCCCGCCGTCCTCCGACTCGACGGCGACTTCGCCGGCCGTGTCCTCGGCGGCGGGCCGCGCGACGGCCTGCGTCCCGGCTCCGGTTTCGGCCGACGAAGCGCCTGCCGCCGGGCCTGGCGCCGAGACCGATTTCTGGGCGGAACCGTCGGCCTGCGAGGACGCCGCCTTCGCCGGCGCGGCGGCCGGCTGCGCCTCCCCCGCCGACACGATGGTGGCCACCACCGTCCCCACCTCCACGGTCTGACCCTCCTGGACGAGGATCTCGCCCAGGGTGCCCGCCGACGGCGAGGGGATCTCGGCGTCGACCTTGTCGGTCGATATCTCGAACAGGTTCTCGTCTCGAGCGACCGGGTCGCCGGGCTTCTTCAGCCACTTGACGAGGGTCCCTTCGGCGATCGACTCGCCCATCTGGGGCATGATGACGTCTACGGGCATGATCTCCTCCGAGGATTCGGCTGCACATCTCGACGGGGCGAAAAGCCTAGCAGGCGGCGGCCGGTTTGGCGAGCGTATCGGAGCCGGAGTGAGACGGACCTAGCCCGCCCCGCACGGTGGTTCGAACGGGGGAGTCTCCGCCGGCTCGCGGTCGAGGCCCAGGTACGGAAACGCCTCGTCCGCGGCGATCCAGGAAGGCGTCCGCTCGAGGTTGGACGCCAGGAACCCGACGGACTGCTCGTACCGCGCCGATCCATGCGTGCCGGCCAGCGAGACGAACGGCTCGAAGAGCGCCAAACCGTAGTGCCAGCCGGGGTCTAGGCTCACGAAGACGTTGGCCGGGTGCGACGTGGGATACCGCAGCCCCTGGGCGACGCGGCGCCGCAGATCCGGGTAAACTCCCGCGGGACGATCCAGGGGATCGGCGCTCCCGGCGCGGTCCAGCGCCCGGACGCGGTTCCCGTCCAGCCAGGCCGCGAAGTCGGCGCCGGGAGCGGACACGATTGCCCGCGCCACCCCCTCCTCTTCCCCGCAGGCGGTATAGACCTGGATCGAGCCGATCAGCCCGTAGGCCGGCACCACGATGTCGTTCCGTTCCACGAGGCGATCGGCGAGCCGGTATCCGGCCTTCTCGAGCGCCTGCTCGAGGTCGAAGCGCCGCGATCCGCCATCGCTCATCCCGTGATCGGACAGAAGCACGACCCGTCGGTCGCCGATCCCCTCGACGAGCAGGCCCTCGAGGACCTCGTCGATCCGGCGGAGATGCCTGGCCAGGGCCGCGTGGCCCTCTTCGTGTCCGAGACCATCGGTCGAGCCGAGGTAGACGACGAGCTCCCGGTCTTCGCTCTCGCGGATGAACTCCGCCGCCCGCACGAGGTCCGCCTCCGCCACGCGCCCGGGCGCCAGGTACACGAAGCCGCCCCACGTGCTCGGCTGCTCCCAATCGAACACCTCGTGGAAGGGGGCAAGCGAGCGATAGTCCCCGGCGATCCGCTCGCCGAGACCGCCGCGCACCTCGCCGGCCCTGCGGTCGTAGTATTTGTCCTCGTACGCCGCGGACGGCGCCGTTCCCAGGATGGCCGTGAACCCGACGTCGGTGAGCGATGGGAACGGAGCCAGCATCCGGGAGGCGGGAAACAACGCCCGGAACAGGCCCTCACGCTGCAGGCTGGTGAACAGATCGTACGGGATTCCGTCGATCGCCAGGACCAGTGTGCGCTGGGGATCCGTGCCGGGCGCAGGCGCCCGCGTCACGCGCTCGACCACGCCGTCGGCTCGCAGGCGCTCGAACCGGTCGGCGCGGCCGTCGCCGTCCTCGTCGATCGCGCGGGAGACGTGACGGCCGTCGGACAGGGAGCCGCAGGCAAACGCGCACGCGACGAGGAAGAGGGCGCAAGCCGCCCGGGAGGTGGACGTGTCCCGGGAGGCCGTCAGGCGGGCAGCAACCGCAGCCCGCCCCGCCCGACCGAAGCGCTCAGCTCCCGAGCTGCTGCCACAGGAGGAAGACTAGCAGGCTGACGATCGCGACCGGACAGAGAAACCGGATCAGGAACGACCAGGTGCCCTCGAGGGAGAACTTCCCGTCGTTCGAGCGCACCTCGTCGGCCGCGTTCCTGACGCCCCAGACCCAGCCTACGAATATGCTGATGAGGAGAGCGCCCACGACGAGGGCGTACTGGCCGAACAGCATGAACAGGAACGACAGGAAGTCCATGCCGATGCCCGGCAGCGAGGATAGCCACGGCACGGCTCCATTGGCCAGCGCGCTCGGGATGCCGATGAGAAACGCGATGGCGGCGATCCCCACCGACGCCTTCTTGCGTGAGATCCCTTTCTCGTCGACCAGCCACGCCGTCGCCACCTCGAGGAGCGAGATGCTGGAGGTCAGCGCAGCGACCATGAGCAGGAGGAAGAAGAGTACTCCGAAGACGGTGCCTCCCCACGGCTCCGGCGGAATCGTGGACAGCAGGGACGTCAGGACGACGAACACCATACCGGGACCCCCCTGCCCCGGCTCACCACCCGCATGGAACATGGTCGGGAAGATGATCAGTCCGGCGAGGAGGGCGACCGAGGTGTCGAGGGCAACCACCCAGCCGGCCGATGTCTCGAGGTCGTCGTTCTTTGTCATGTACGACCCGTATGTGATCATCGCGCCCATCCCGAGACTCAGGCTGAAGAAAGCCTGACCGATGGCCGCCAGCACCACGCCACCGTCGACGCGTCCGAAGTCGGGCCGCAGGTAAAACTCGAGGCCCGGGCCTGCTCCTGAGAGCGTGACCGCGCGCGCTACGAGCACGATCAGGATGATGAACAGGCCCGGCATCAGGACCTTCGTCCATCGCTCGATCCCGTCCTTCACCCCGCCGATCACGACCATTACGGTCAGAACCATGAACGCGAGGTGCCAGCCGATCGCGACCGGGGCGCTTCCGGCGACGCTCGCGAAGATCGCGCTGGTGTCGGCTCCCGCTACGAACTCCCCGGTCGCGGCCTTCACGATGTAGGCCAGTGTCCAGCCCGCGATCACCGAATAGAACGACAGGATCATGATGCCCGCCAGCACGCCCATGCCGCCCACCGCCACCCACGCTGAACGGGGAGCGAGTGCGCGGAAGGCGCCGACAGGGTTCCGCTGCGTCCGGCGTCCGATCACGAACTCCGCCAGCATCACGGGAGCTCCGATCAGCCCTACAGCGAGCAGGTAGACGACGACGAACGCGGCCCCGCCGTTCGCCGAGGCCAGCGTCGGAAAACCCCAGATGTTGCCCAGACCGACCGCGCTGCCGGCGGCCGCGAGAATGAACGCGAGCTTCGATCCCCATTGGCCGCGGGACTGGCTGGTGGTCACCTCCATCGAGTTCCTCCGGGGGAAGGGGTCAGTAGTCGAGCAGCTTGCGGGCGGCCTCCAGCACGTCGTCCTTGCCGGGCAGGTAGTATTCCTCGAGCGGCGGGCTGTACGGAACGGGAGTGTCGGGAGCGGTCACGCGCACGATCGGAGCGTCCATGTACTCGAATGCCTTCTCCGCGATCGTCGCCGCGATCTCGCCGCCGAACCCGCCGGTCCGCGGCGCCTCGTGGAGAACGATTGCGCGGCCCGTCTTCGCGACCGAGCGCAGCACCGCCTCCTCGTCCAGGGGAACCAGCGTTCGCAGGTCGACGATCTCCACCTCGACGCCCTCGCCGGCGAGTACCTCGGCCGCTTCGGCGGCGGTGTGGACCATGGCGGCCCAGGTCACGACCGTCAGATCGCCACCCTCGCGATGGATGCGCGCCTTGCCGAGCGGCACGACGAAGTCCTCGGCGGGCAGATCCTCCTTGATCCGGCGGTAGAGGAACTTGTGCTCCTGGAATACCACCGGGTCGTCGTCCCGGATCGCCGCCTTGATGAGCCCCTTGGCGTCGTACGCCGTGGCCGGGCATACGACCTTGAGACCGGCGGTGTGCGTGAAATACGACTCCGCCTGGAGCGAATGGAACGGGCCCCCATGGACCCCGCCCCCGGCCGGCCCGCGCACGACGATCGGGGTCGCCTGCCCCCAGCGATAGCGGTTCTTCGCCGCCACGTTCGTCAGCTGGTCGAAGCCGCAGCTGATGAAGTCGATGAATTGCATCTCCGCGACCGGCCGCAGCCCCATCATCGCCGCGCCCACGGAGGCGCCCACGATGGCCGCCTCAGAGATCGGCGTATCGATCACGCGGCTCTCGCCGAAGCGGTCGAGGAACCCGTCCGTCACCTTGAACGCGCCGCCGTAGACCCCGACGTCCTCGCCCAGCAGGAAGACCCGCTCGTCGGACTCCATCTCCTCCCACAGGCCCTGGCGGACGGCCTCCAGGTAGGTGGTGCTGCCGCCCCGCTCCGGCGCGCTCACTCGCGAAACTTCGTGACCCGGATGGTCGCGCTCCCGTTGATGCCCGTGTAGACGAGCTTGACCGTGTAGGGCGGCATCGTCTCCTCGCCGGCGAGGCCGGTCCGCAGGGTGACCGTGCGCTCGACGCCCGCCTTGGTGAGCGTCACGATGGCCGAGTCCACGCCGGTGTCATCGAGGTAGATGGAGAGCGCGCGGCTGTCGATGTGCGCGACCTGCCCCTCCAGCATCTCGATCTCCTGGCTCCATACCGTGTCTCCGGGGATGCCCCGCGGCTCGTCGTTCGTCTCGTTCACCGAGAGCACGCAGGCGCTGGCTACGAGGCAGATGCCCGTCCCAGCCATCAGTATCCCCATCGCGATCGTCCTTCTCATCGGTATTCCCCCCATTGCCGTCGGATCTGTATTCGCGCCGACTCGTCGATCCCGATCTCGAGGAGCCGGACCTCGTAGGGCGGGATGTGGAGACTGCCGCCGGCACCCGATCGTATCGTCTCCTCGCGGGTCCCGCTCTCCCCTTCGACCATCAGCGTCGCCTCGTCGACGCCGACCCTCAGGAGGGTGACCTGCAGCCGGTCGCTGTCCACCATCGCGCGCTCCCCCAGCTGGAGCTCGACCTCGGTCTTCCAGACCTCCTCCCCGGGAACGTTGGCGATGCCCTCCCGGCTCACCGTCGCGTTGCACGCCGACAGGGCGAGCGCCGCCGCCGTGACCCATGCCCGGATCACGTGCCGATCTCGGCCGTGAAGTCGTGGAAGTTCGGATGCGCCGCCGTCCAGCGCGGCGTGGACCAGACGCCGTCGAGCGCCGTCCGCGGGTCGGGCATGGGCGCCTTTTCGGCCCCGTCGACCGCGGCATCGAGCTTGCTCCGCACCCGGGTCTCGATCTGGTCGAGCTGCTCCTGGTCGACGATCTCTTCGGACAGGAGCCACCGCTCGTAGCGGGCGACCGGGTCCTTCGCTTCCCACGCTTCCAGCTCGCCCGCCGGCACGTAGCGCTGATCGTCGTGCTCGGCGTGCCCCTTCCGGCGGTACGTCTTCACCTCGATCAACGTCGGTCCTTCCCCGCCGCGGCCCCGGGCCACGGCCTCGCTGGCTGCATGCCAGCACTGCAGCACGTCGTTCCCGTCGACCTGGACTCCGGCGCACCCATATCCCGCCGCACGCTCGACCATGTTGCGGTTTCCCATCTGCCGCTCGGTCGGCGTGGAATAGGCGTAGCTGTTGTCCTCCGCCACCAGGATCACCGGGAGGCGGTTGGCGCAGACGAAGTTCCACCCCTCGTGCGAGGCCCCGGTGGAGAAGCCCCCGTCGCCGATGTACACGAGGCACACGCTATCCTTGCCCTGCATGCGATTGCCGAGGGCGACCCCGGCCATGACGGGGATCATGTCGCCCAGCATGGAGACCGGCCCGATGAATCCCTTCGACAGGTCCCCGAAGTGGATGTTGAGGTCCTTGCCTCCGGAAGGCCCGGTGCCCTTCGCCATGTACTGCTTGAGGATGTCGACCGGCTCGGCGCCCTTGACGAGGATCGAGCCCAGGTTCCGGATCAGGGGGCTGACGTAATCGCCGTCCTCCAGCGCATAGGCGGTGCCCACCGACTCCGCTTCCTGGCCGAGCGAGCGATAGACACCGCCCACCACCTTGCCCTGCCGGTAGAGGTTGACGAGCCGCTCTTCCAGACGGCGATTGAGGAGCATGTACCAGTAGAGGTCGAGCAGGCGCTCGGGTTCGAGCCGGATACCTTCGGGGACGACGATCTCGGGCGCTTCGACGCTGGTCGAGGAGTCGCTCATGCGGGGAGTGCTGTCCTCCGGCTGCGGTTCGGATCGCGTTCGGACGCCAAACTACGCCCGCCGAGCGCGTCCGGCATCATCGACCGCGGCCGACTCGACGAACCGGATCAGTCGGGCGTGACGCCCGGCGGCTCGTGGGTGACGACGAGGCGCGCGGAGTCCACTCCCGGATACTCGATGACCCGCACGGCGAAAGGCTCGAGCCGAAACGCTTCGGAGTAGTTCTGGTTCCGCACCACCTCCACCGTGCCCGCGCTCGACTGCCCGTCCGTCGTCGCCAGCCGGACCGTCACCTCGGCGATGCGGTTGCCCGGCTCGACGTCGGCGAGCGTGACGACCACCCGGCCGTCCAGCACGGAAGCCGACTCGCCTTCCCTGAGGAAGACCTCTTCGCTGGGCCCGGAATCGACGCGATCGGACCGCTCGCTCTGGCGAAAGGCACAGGAGAGAGCGGCGACAGCGAGCGCACAGACCCACACGTACCTGACCCGAAGCATCGTCGAGGAACTCCTTTGGACAGGGTTGGAACCGGGGCTGGCGAACGAACGCCCGGTAAGATACTCGAAGCCGGGCGGGTCCGCTGCCCTTCGGGCGGTCCGTTCAGTCCTCGGGAAAGGGTGCCGTCCAGCTGTCGAACTGCATCTTCCACGCGCCGTCCGGCTGGCGGCGCCATACTACGAGGTAGCGGCCGGCCGACTCCCGCGGCTCCTCGTCCCGCAACTGCCCCTCCTGCCGCCAGGTTCCGACCTCCACGGCCACCTCGCCCACGACCTCGAGGCGATCGGTGGTCAGCGAATGGGCGAGGGTACGGAAGTCGGGGTTGCGGGGCGTCCAGAAGGCGCGGATCGAATCGCGCCCCGCGATCATCCGGCCACCCGGCGGCACGAGCACCGCGTCGTCCACGTACTGCGCGGCCATCCCTTCCGGGTCGCCCGCCGCGAGAGCCTGGCTGAAGGCCTGCGCCGACCGGGCGATTTCCTCGGCGGCCGCGCTCGAGTCCGTGGGGGTCTGCGCCAGGGCCGCGCCGGAGAGATGGAGGAGCGCGGCTAGCGGCAGCGCGCACCGGATCATCGCGAGCGCGGGGTTCCGCCGCCGGGACCTATCGGGGTATCGCAAGCTCCACCTCCCCGGTCGAAGCCTCGGGTTGTCCGCCTTCGACGAGCGCCAGGTAGACAGCCACCCCGTACGTGCCGTCAGGCAGCTCTTCGCCGAGAATGTCGGCGGCGCTGGCCGTGCTCGTCTCGAATGTTTCCGTCGCTCCCGGCGCGAGCGTCACGGTGCGGAGGATCATCGTGCAGATCGCCCCGTCCCCCTGGTCCCAGGCGACTCTGCCCGCGGCATCGTAGACGCGCAGAAAGACCGGGCACCCGCCCACGTCGAACCCGATCGACCGGTCGGTCGGGTTCCGCACCGAGAGCGTGCCGCGAAGCTGGACCGGAAACGACTCCATGACCGCGACGTCGGCCTCGAGCGCGAGCGCGGAGATGTCCGTCGCCGAGGGCACCGGGTCCGGGGTCGGCTCGGGCTCCGCCCCCGGATCGGGCGGCGTCGTCCGCTCCGCGCACGCCAGCGCGACCGCCGTCAGGGCCGCGATCGCCGAAAGTGAAGTCCACCGCATCGAACTCCTCCATTTTTCCAGGGCCTCAAGGATGCACCCGCGAGCCGGATCCGGCCAATTCGAATGAACGTCGGGCACATTTCTACCGTCCATTGTCCGACACCCCGAGCGGCGCAGAGTCATCAACTCGTTTTCGCCGCCCTTCGTCGCACCGTCTTCCAAGGAGCTTCTTCGATGCCGCAGTCCTTCCTCCTCGCCCTCGTCCGTCCGGTCGTACTCGCAGCGGCGCTGTTGTCGCTCGTTACGGGGGCCCGAGCCCAGAGCGCGTCCACGGGCTCCCAGGAGCTCACGTACCACGTGGACGTCCGCGAGCGAGGTGCCGACCGCTTCGAGGTGCGGCTGACGGTCGACGGGCTGCCGGCCGGAAGCGACGTGCTCCAGTTCGCCGCCACCGCGCCCGGGACCTACCAGGTGATGGACGTCGGGCGTTTCGTCGAGAGTTTCCGGGCAACGGACGCCTCCGGGAACGAGATCCCGGTCGAGCAGATATCGGTCAATCAGTGGCGCGTCTCCTCCCCGGCGGACGTGCGGGAGATCTCCTATCGCATCGCCGAAACGTGGGACACCCCCGTGGAGGAACACCCGATCTACCCCATGGCGGGAACCTCCATGGAGGCCGACCACATCCTGTTCAACGCCCACGCGGTCCTCGGATTCCCGGCCGGCATGCAGGACGCTGCCATACGGCTGGAGCTCGCGGTCCCCGAGGGCTGGACGGTCGGCACCGCGCTCGAGAAGGACACCTCCGGGCTCTACGTCGCCGAGGATTACGACTTCCTCGTCGACTCGCCGATCCTGGCCGGAAGCACGCTCACGGTCGCCACCACCGAGGTCGGCGGCGCGCCGGTCGAGATCTACACGTACGCCAAGGCGGGCGAGATCCGCTCCGACATGCTGCTCGAATCGATGGAGGACATGCTCAACGCGTCCGCCGACTTCCTCGGCGGGTTGCCGGTCGATCGCTACGTGTTCCTCTACCACTTCGAGGATCCGCCCCGGCAGGGTGTGCCCTACGGCGCGTGGGAGCACAGCTACTCCAGCGAGTACGTGCTGCCCGAGGCGCCCTGGTCCGAGGGGTACGGGCAGGCGATCACGGACATCGCGGCCCACGAGTTCCTGCACATCGTGACGCCGCTCAACATCCACAGCGAGATCATCGAGCACTTCGACTTCGAGACGCCGGTCCCGTCGCGGCACCTGTGGCTGTACGAGGGAGTGACCGAGTGGGAGTCGCACATGGTCCAGCTGCGCGCCGGACTGAAGCCGCTGGACGCGTACTTCACCGAGCTCGTGCAGAAGATCGCGTCCGACCAGACGCAGTTCGACCCGACCTATCCGCTCGAGAAGCTCGCGCTCACATCCTACGGCGACGAGGGGCAGGCGCAGTACGGGAACATCTACAGCCGCGGGGCGGTGGTGGCGGGACTCCTGGACATCCGCCTGCTCGAGCTCTCCGGCGGCACGATGGATCTCCAGGACGTGCTGCTCCAGCTGATGGAGCGCTACGGCAAGACCGCGCCCTTCGACGACGCCACGTTCCATCAGACGATCGTCGACATGACGTTCCCCGAGATCTCCGACTTCTTCCAGCGTTACGTCGTGGCCGCCGAGCCGCTGCCGATCGCCGAGTACTACGGCAAGCTCGGCATCGACTACGACCCGAACGGCCCGAGCTTCATCCTGCGCGAGAGCCCGACGCCGGAGCAGGCCGCGCTGCGGGCGGCGTGGATGGGGGACCGCCCGCGAGCGTGACGGCACGGATCAGCGTGCGGGCTTGCGCTTTTCCGCCTTCGCTCTCTCGACCGCGCGCCGGTGCGCCTCCTCGTTGTCGATCCACGGCTTGCGATCGAAATACGAGTTCGTGAGCTCCTTCACCTTGGGTGACAGGAGGATGAGAGCGAGCAGGTTCGGCAGGATCACGACGCCGAGGAACACGTCACCCAGCGCCCAGATGGCGGCCAGTGGCACCACCGCGCCGACGAAGTGCATGACGACGTATACGAGCTTGTACGGCAGCAGCGCCGACTTCCCGAACAGGTAGTACGCGCACCGATCGCCGTAGTACGACCACGAGATCGCGGTCGATACGGCGAAGAGCGCGACCGACAGCAGAACGATGAAGTCCCCCCACTCGCCCGGCATGCCGTGCCGGAACCCGAGCATCGTCAGCGGCGCGCCGCTCTCGACCGCCGGCCCGTAGAGCGAGGCGTACTCCTCCCCGTCCGACGACGTCGCGATCCCCCGCGCTGGATCGATCGATCCCGTAAATGGCTGCGTCAGCTCCGCATCGACGTAGAGCTCGCTGAGCGCAACCTCGTGCCATGCGATGCGCGGCGATCCCGCCTCGGTGGCCACCGGCTGACCCGCCTCGAACTCCAGCGCTTCCGCAGGATCCCCGACCCGGGCGAAGCCGCCCTCCTCGAGCCGGCCGACGTAGGAGAGATCTCCTCCCGACAACGTGATCTCGGTGGGGACCGTGTCGTCCCACACGCCGGTGTTGATGATGACCAGTGCCGTCATCGTGCAGATGATGATCGTGTCGATGAACGGCTCGAGGATCGCGACCACGCCCTCGGACACCGGCTCGTCGGTCTTGGCGGCCGCGTGAGCGATCGGCGCCGAACCCTGACCGGCCTCGTTCGAGAAGAGGCCGCGCCGGACGCCCCACATCATGGTGGTCAGGAATACCCCCAGGCCGGTGCCGGCGATTCCGGCCGACGGATTGAACGCCTCGCGGAAGATGAGGCCCAGACTCGGGAAGAAGGTCTCGTAGTTGACGATCAGGATGACCGAGGCGCCGGCGACGTAGATGATCGCCATCATCGGGGCCAGAACCGCGGTGACGCTGCCGATCCGCCGGATGCCGCCGATGATGACGAGGAAAACGATCGCGGACGTCACGAGGCCGGTGACCCACATGGGGACGCCGTAGGAAGACTGCATCGAGTCGGCGATCGTGTTGGCCTGGATCGCGTTGCCGGTCATGAACGCGGTCGTGCCGAGCAGGACCGCGAACAGGATCGCCATCGGCTTCCACTTCGGCCCCAGCCCGCGCTCGATGTAGTACATGGGCCCGCCGGCGACCGTGCCCTCCCACTTGGTCGGATCCTGGTCCGGGGCCGTCACGCTGCGGTAATGCTGCGCCAGCGTGACCTCGGTGAACTTGGTCGCCATGCCGAGGAACGCGCAGACCCACATCCAGAACAGCGCCCCCGGGCCGCCCCAGTGGATCGCGATCGCTACGCCGGCGATGTTGCCGATCCCAACCGTGGCGGACAGCGCGGTCGAGAGCGCTTGGAAGTGGGAGACGTCGCCCGGCTCGTCGGGGTCGTCGTACTTGCCGCTCGTCACCGCCACTCCGTGCGCGAACCGCCGGATCTGCACGAACCCGAGATACAGGGTCAGCCAGACACCGGTCCCGATCAGCGCGATGACGACGTACGGGAGGAGCTCGCCGCTGATCGTGATGCCCGAGCCCCAGACGATCCCATCGAGAAACCGGACGATCCGCTCGAACGTTTCCATTCCCTCTCCCTAGTCGGTGGTCACGAGTGCGGGGGTTCCCTAATGGAGTTCGGCCAGCATGCAGCGCGCGCTTCCGCCGCCATGCGCCTCGATCGTGGTGAGATCCGCGTGAACGAGCTCCGCGTGCGCGGAAAGCGCCGCGCGCTGCTCGTCGGTGAACGCGTCAAGGGCTCGATCGGACATCACGATCAGCGTTTCACCTCTGTCGTTCTCGAGCTCCAGCACGTTGCCGCAGAACGCCGCCATCTGCTCGGGCGAGATGAAGACCGTCTCATGGCCCGTCTCGGCGACGGTGGCGAGCACTTCCGATCGGTCGAGCGGGTCGATGGCGTCCGCGCACACGACCGCCCACTCGCTTCCCACGCTCAGTACGACGTTCGTGTGATAGATCGGGCGCCCCCCGGCATCGGTGGCGCGGAAGACGACGGGCTCGAAGCCCATCCGCTCCGCCCACTCGTGAACGAGCCGCCGGTCGGTCCGGGGCGACTCACTTGCATACACAATCCCGGCCCGCTCGTCAATGACGAGGCTGCCGGTTCCCTCGAGGAACCGGTCGTCGGCTTCGTGTGCGGTGAGATCGACGACGTGCGGATACCGCTCGCGAAGCGCCTCGATGATCTCCTCCCGGCGCTCGCGTCGGCGGCTCGGCGCCATCATGGGATAGAGGACGAGCTTGCCGCCCTCGTGGGTCGAGCACCAGTTGTTCGGAAAGACCGCGTCGGGCGATGCGCGGTCGGCCGACGCCGGGCGCCACACGACTTCGACGCCGCGAGACTCGAGCGCCTCGCGCAATCGGGCGAACTCCTCGCGCGCCGCGATCTCCAGCGCCTGGGGAGATTCGTCTCCCGGCGGGCGCTGGAAGGCGTTGTCGGCGATCGTCTCCGGGTTCGAGCGGAAGCCGATCGGCTCGATCATGAGTACGCGGCGTGAGGGCATCGCCCGAATCTAACGAACTACCCCCTCAGGGCAGGTATTCCCCGGGGATCGGTCCGGCGCCGTTCTCCTCGTCCCACGCGATCCCCGCGATCCACCAGCGGCCGCCGTTCTGGACGAGCTGGAAGCTGTTGATGCCGCGCCCCAGGATCTCCTCGCTCCCCCAGAAGTGCTTCTGGTAGGTGCTGAAGACGTGCGCGACGTCGCCGTAGCGGACGACCTCGGCCGAGACCTGTTCCTCCTGGAAGCCCTGGTCGTTCGCGGTGCCCGGAGACGGGGTGAACGCCTGGATCCACTCGATGAATCCCTCGGCGGTGAGAACGTCGAACGATCCCTGCCGCTGCTCGGTGTTGGGGATGAGCCGGGCGTCGGGGAGGAACAGCGAGCGGAACCGGTCCCAGTCGAAGGGCTGGCCCGGCTCGCGCGCGATCGACGCGTACGCCGCCAGCACGATCGCCTCGGGACTTTCCACGTCGGACGGGCGCGGCGCGGTCTGGGCCATCCCCGTGCCGGTTGCCACGAAGACACCCAACAGGATCAGTACGGACATTCGCGTGCGGATCATCGTCCCTCCTTCGTTTCGGGTCTGCGTTGCCGCGATCACTCGGATGTCCGGCCGGCGTAGCCCGCGGCGACGGCTTCCAGGCGCCGGTCGATCTCGGCGCGCGGCAGCCAGCGACCGGCCACCATCACGCCTTCGATCGCGTCGATGTTGGCGACGTCCGCGAGCGGATCGGCGCCCAGGAGCACCAGGTCGGCGCGCTGGCCGACGGCCACGGTGCCGAACGCGTCCTCGTTCGCGAAGTACTCGCCCACGTTTCGGGTCCCGGTGACGAGGACCTCGAAGGGCGACATGCCGGCCTGCGCCATGCGCTTGACCTCGCGATGAAGCGAGAACCCCGGCACGCTGAACTGCTGGGGCGCGTCGGTCCCCATGAGGATCTTGACACCCCCGTCGTGAAGCGCCTCCAGGATCCGCATCCGCGCTCCGATCAGCCGGCGGCTCTCGTCCAGATCGAAGCCCGGCTCCGCGAGTCGTTCCTCGTGGATCGAGATCCACTGCTGAACCTGCGCAGGCGGTGCGTAGCGCAGCTCGGGCAGGCTCCGGAGGCTGTCGATGTCGGCCGTCCCATACAAGGTCTCCCACAGCACCTGGGTCGGGATCACCCATACCCCGGCGTCGCGCGACAGCTCGACGATCTCCGACAGATAGGTCTCGTCGAGGGGACCTTCGAAGGTGTGGAGCTCGGCCTCGTAGCCGTCGATGTGGTCGAAGGTCTCCTGGCCCAGCTCGATGGCGTGGCGCAGACCCACGGCCTCGGGCACGTGGCCCCCGAACCGCATCCCGGTCTCCTCGGCGGCGTGCGCCATCGCGTCGTATTCCTCCAGCGTGAGGCCCGGGTGGACCTTGAGCAGATCCCAGCCCGCCGCAGCCTGCTCCCGCACGCGGGCGTCGGCCTGCTCGGGCGAGTCGATCGACTGGCCGCTGAAGGAGGGACCCGCGAGGTAGAGGTTGGGCGCCACGATCTCGCCGCGGGCGGCGCGCTCCTTCAGCTCCAGCTGGCCGGGATACCCCAGCATGCCGCGCACCGTCGTGATCCCGTTGGCCACGTACAGGAAGAGAACGGACTCGACGTGGAACGCGGGCGCATCGGGCGGCGGGATGTGCCCATGCATCTCCGCAAGGCCGGGAATCAGGTACTTGCCCCGACCGTCGATCTCGATCGCGTCTTCCGGCAGCGTGGTCGCCGCCGTGGGCGAGATCGTGACGATCCGGCCGTCCTCCACGACGACCGTCTGGTCGGGGAGCACCCTGTCGGTGTCCATGGGAATCACGTTCACGCCGACGAACGCGAGAACGGTGTCCGCCGGGGCCGAGTCGGAATCCGCGGCCGAACCGGAATCGGGCGCCGCGTCGACACAGGCGGGAAGGGCGTAGAAGAGCGGCAGCAACAGGATCGCCAGTCTCGCGCGCACGAAGCGCTCCTTTCGGCGGGAACCAGGGACGCCGGGGCGCGCCCGGCCGGACAGGGGGAAATACGACACCGAGGACGGGATCGTTCAAGGGGCGAGCGCGAGGAAGGGCTCCCGGGCGGCCAGGAGGCGCGCCGCCCGAGCCGAGTTGGGGAGCCCGTTCAGCGCGCCCGACGATCGCGGCCGAGTGGGATTCCTGCAAGCACGCCGCCGCGAGGCGCCGGCCTGATGCGCCCAACTGCTTCCCGCAGTGGCGAGAGCCGGAGCCGGTTGTCCTCGCGGCGGCGTCCCGATAGCATCCCGCTCGCGGCGGCCCTCCCTGGTGTTGCCGAACGGACCCGCGCGCCAGTCACCCACACCAGAAACCCACGGGGAGCGGTTGGTACCGCCGTCGATGCGCCCACCCTATGGACTCGCCATTCCGGCGATCCTCGCATTCGGTATGGCGCTCAGGACGATCCAGTACGCGACCCGGGGATCGATGTGGGTCGACGAGCTCGCCGTCGCGATCAACGTGACGGAGCGCGGCCTGTGGCAGCTCCTGTTCCGTCCCCTGGAATTCCGGCAGGTGGCCCCGCCCGGGTTCCTCCTCCTCGAAAAGCTGGGGGTCGGGCTCCTGGGCGGTGGCGAGGCCGGTCTGCGGCTCTTCCCGTGGCTCGCGTCGCTGGCGTCGCTGGTCCTGTTCTGGCGCGTGGCGTCGAGGTTCGCCAGCGCCCTCGCGGTCCGTGCCGGGCTGCTCGCGTTCGCCGCCAGCCCCTCCCTCGTGTGGTACGCGGCAACCGTCAAGCAGTATTCGGGCGACGTGGCGGTGACGCTCCTGCTCGTGCTCCTCGCGCTGCGCGCCGACGAGGAGCGGTGGAGCGTTCCCCGGGCGACCGCGTGGGGACTCGCCGGCGGAGCCGCGATCCTCGCCTCCCAGCCCGCCGTTCTGGTCGCCGCGGGGCTCGGCGCGCTCCTGCTCGGCCGGCGGATGTGGAAGCGAGAACCGGTCGCGCCGACCATGTCTCTCTGCGCCGGATGGGCGATCGGAGCCGCGGCCGTCACGGCGCATTCCCTCCTCGTGGTGCCGCCGGTGGTCAGGGGCTTCATGCAGGGCCAATGGCGCGGCTCGTTCCTGCCGGCTCCCTGGTCCGGGCTGCCGGAGCTGCTCTGGCTGCCCTATCGTCTCCTTCTCGGCTTCTCGCATCTGCTGATCCGGGTGGTCCCGAAATCCATCCCCGAGATCCTGTTCGTCGCCGCCTTCGGCGCGCTGGCCCTTGCGGGGGTGCACCGCCTGGTGCGGCTCCGGCGCGGCGCGGGCCTCGTGCCGGCTGTGCCACCGATCGCCGGCATCCTCGCGGCGGGGCTGCGCATCCTGCCCCTCTACAACCGGCTGGCGATGTTCTTCATGCCTTCGATGCTGCTGGCGGCCATGATCGGCGCCGACGAGGTGCGAAAGCGATTCCGAGGCCGCGCGCGCGCCGCGGCAACCACGCTGGTGTTCGTCCCCTTCGCGCTTCCGGCGCTGGCCGTGATCGCCTTCGCGCCTCCTCCCTACCGCGCCGAAGAGGCCCGACCAGTGCTGGCGGAGCTGCGCGCGCGGCTCCAGCCGGGGGACGCGGTATACGCGTACTACTCGGCCCGGATGGCCCTCCGCTTCTACGCGCCGGACATCCCGGCGACCATCGGCGGCTCGCACCGCGGAGACTCACGCGGCTACTTCCGCGAGATCGACGCACTGCGTGGACGGCCACGGGTGTGGTTCGTCCATACCCACGGATGGCCCTGCGAGCCGGAGGCGATTCGCTCGTACCTGGATGCGATCGGGACGGAGCTGGACCGGATCGAGGACCCCTACGGTCTGACCGGCCAGCGTGAGACGGCCGCCTACCTGTACGACCTCAGCGACGCCGCGCGCCTGTCGCGCGCCGACGCCGAGACACACCCCTACCCTGCCGCCCGGATGACCCCAGACGAGGTCACCGGGTGCGGATACGGCCGTGACCCCGCGAAGCTGCCGTCTCCCTAGTCCGCCGGCTCTTCCACGATCTCCGCCTGGCGGATCCAGTCGAGATCGGGAAACTCGCCGGAGAGGTAGGCGTTTCCTTCCTTGTGGATGCGGCCCTGGTCCGGCCCGCGGCCGCGCGGCGCCCCCTCGCCGTAGCCCGCATGGAGCGCGTCGACCACTTCCATGCCCTGGACGACCTCGCCGATCGGCGCAAATCCCATATCGTCCAGGCGCGAGTTGTCCGCGTAGTTGATGAACAGTTGCGTGGTGCGCGTCCCCGGTCCGGCCATCGCGAACGTGACCCGCCCCCGCGTGTTGCTCGCTTCCACCGGGTCGTCCTGGATTCGCGCGCTGTACCACGCGGCCGCGACATCCGGTTGGCCCTGGATCCCGAACTGCGCCATGAACCCCTCGATGACGCGGAAGAAACGCACTTCGTCGAAGAATCCCTCACGTACCAGGTTGTAGAATCGGTCGACCCCGATCGGCGCCCAATCGCGGCGCGCCTCGACGACGAAGTCGCCGCGAGTGGTTTCGAACGACACGCGGAATACGTCGGGCGCTCTCTCGTTCATGGCTGGGCTCTCCGGGGACAGGAGGGGTGAAGGATCGACGCTCGCCTCGGGCGTGGTGGCGCAGGCGGCCGCCAATGTAGCGACCGCAAGGATCGCACTCGACGCGCCACGCGTCGACCGCCCGCTCTTCCCGCTCCCCATCATGGCGCGGGCGTGACGATCAGCGTGGCCTCGTACGCGGCCGCGTCGATGGCCACGTCTGCCGGGGGTCGCGGCTCGAGACCGACCAGCCGCAGCTCGTGCCCCGCCGCTGCCGCGCTCCGCGGCTCGCGGCCGGTGTTCAGCGTGAGCGTGGCGCTCCCCGCGCCCCCCTCCACGGCGAACGCCGCGGCCGCGTTTCCCGCTTGCACGCATCGGACACCCTCGGGACAGCGCGTCTCCTCGGCCACGCGCTCGAACGCGACGTGGAGCGCACCGGCGACCAGGGCCCGCTCTCCGATGGCCAGGTCGAACGGGACTTCATACGCGGCCGGGACGAGCTCTCTCGCGGGCTCCGCCGGTTCGCCCCGGTCTTCCGCTCCTCCGCAGGCGAGCGCCGCCACGACCGCCGCGATCTTCGCCCTCACTCCGGCGATCCGGCCTCCTCGCGGGTGAACCTCGTGACCTGGTTGCGCACCGGGGGGACGGTCCGCAGGTAGTCGTAGACGGATCCAAGGTCCTCATCGGTCATCCCGGCGAAGGCGATCCACGGCATGGGCGTCAGGCGCGCGCTCTCCGACAGGGGACTCCCGGCCGCCGCGGCCCGCTGGCGGATGTTGGCCACGAAGCGCTCGCGCGTCCACAGCCCGATGCCCGTCGCGCTGTCGGGGGTGATGTTGGCCGTGTGGGCCGCCCAGCCGTCCCCCGTCGGGAAGGGATTTCCCCCGGAGAGCTCGCGGCCCGGCAGCGGGCGCCCGCGGTCGTCCATCGGCGAATGGCAATCACCGCAGCTCGCGGCGGTGACCAGGTACTCGCCGTACGCCACGGTGTTCGAAGCATCGGGCGCCGAGGGGTAGGGGCCCGCCGGCCCCGGCATCAGGCGGACGATCAGGTTCATCGGGAAGGCGAGCTCCCGCTCCGGCACCTCGCTCTCGCCTGGCGCGAGCGTCCGCGTGTACGCCACGATCGCGTGCATGTCGAGCTCGCTGAGCCGGCGGAAGTTGAAGTACGGCATGAGCGGAAAGAGCGCCGTGCCGTCCCGCGAGACGCCGTCGCGCAGGGCGCGGATGATCTCCCCGTCCGTCCATTCGCCGAGGGCTGCCGGCGTGATGTTCTTCGCGTACAGCGTCCCTGCCGATCCGATCGGGAACTCCGGTCCCCCTTCCCCTTCGCTTCCGGGTATCACGCGCGCTCCCGCGACCGTAGGCTCGTGTGGTGAGTGGCAGATCACGCAGCCGGTGACGCTGCGGAAGAGATACTCGCCGCGCGCGAGGAGCTCGCGCGTCGCTTCGATCTCGACCGCCGGCGGGTCCTCGGACTTCGGATACGCGAGCCCCAGGTACACGAGGGCCCCGAGGACCAGGACGGCCACAGCCGTCGCGATCCAGCCGAGCGCGCGCAGCGCCTTGCGCATCGATTCCCTCCGAGCGGACGTGACTGATGGGAGGCGGGCAATCTCGGAAGCCCCCTCACGGGGCGCAAGCGCCCGCGGCTGCTCCTCAGCGCGGCCCTCGGGTGCGGCCGATCAGTCGCGGCACGCTATGCCGGTATCGCGTATAGCTCTCGCCGTAACGCTCCGCCAGCCAGCGCTCCTCGGCCATCGGTGCGAGCAGCAGACACGCGACGCCGCCCGTAGCGAGGGCGGCTACCCGCCACGAGTCCGCCACCAGAACGATCCCCACGGTCATCAGGATGTCGCCGAGATACTGCGGATTGCGGGTCCAGCGGTAGGGACCCCTCGCGGAGAACGTGCCGGGAAGCCCCATCGATGTGATCCGACCGAGCGTCCGGATCGCCCAGTCGGTGAGGCCCGCGCCGAGCGCGACCGCCACGCTGCCCGCCAGGATCCACGCGCGGCTGTCGAGGACCCAGCTGCCGTAGTCGACCACGGCGAGGACGAGGCCCGCGCCGCAGGCGACCACCGTCCAGTCCCACATCCAGGCGAGAGCGGCGCGCGAGCCGGGCGGCGGCGGCCACAGCCGGATCCGCGTGGACGCGATCGTCGCCGTCAGCGAGGCGAGCAGCACCGCTTCGGCGAGGAGCCCGGCGGCCAGGATCCAGTCGATCGCGTGCACGGGGAGCAAGCTACGCTGTCCAATGCGCTCGATCCCGAAGGTCGTCACACAGTCGGCAGCGTCTCAATACACGACGGGTTCGGAGATCGAATTGCCCCCCCAGATCATCCAGAGGGATTCCGCCGGGGACGCGCGGAACTCCTCCGCCACCGGAAACGACCGATAACCGAAACATCCGATGCATCCTTCGTGGGGGTTCTCCGCTCGCAGGAACAGCTGGACGTTCCACCCCCAGTCCGGCTGCAGCGGGAGGTCCAGGCTTCCGCTCGACACGACTTCCGCATCGGACACGATCTCGACCTCGATCTCCAACGTTCCCCGAGTCGACGTTTCATACTCGCGCGTGTCGACCCGATCCGGGTGGCCCGCGAAATCATCGCCGGTGGCCGTTCGGACTCCGTCCCCGTCGCGAAATCGAAGCGTCACCATCTCGGGCCCGAATCGCGCGGGTTGGGGGAACACGGTGAACGAGACCCTTGCGTTCTCGCGGCAGGCGGCCAGGAGAAAGACCGCGATCCCCGCGGCCGCGAGTCGGCGGCTAGAAGTGGATCGCATGTCCGTAGACGGCGTGGGCGGCTTCGTGCACGGATTCCGAAAGCGTGGGATGGGCGTGGATCGTCTGGATCAGCTCCTCGACCGTCCCCTCGAGGCGCAGCACGGCCCCCGACTCGGCGATCAGCTCGGTCGCCTTGTAGCCCACGATGTGGACGCCGAGCACGCCGTCGTAGCGGCCGTCGGCCACGACCTTGACGAACCCGCCGGTATGGCCGGCGATCTTGGCGCGGCCGCTCGCCAGGAAGGGGAATTTCCCGACCTTGACGTCGTGTCCCGCCTCGCGGGCCCGCTTCTCGGTCAACCCGACGCTCGCCACCTCCGGGTCGCAGTACGTGCAGTTGGGCGTCTCGTCGTAGGGAACGGGCCGTACGTCCCGGCCCGCGATCCGCTCGACCACCATCACACCCTCCATCGAGGCCACATGGGCGAGCCAGGGAGTCGGGATCACGTCGCCGATCGCGTGGATGCCGGGCTCGGCGGTCTCGCACCACTCGTCGACCTGGACGTAGCCCCGGTCCACCTCGACCTTCACGCTCTCGAGGCCGATCCCCTCGCTGACCGGCGCCCGACCGATCGCTACGAGCAGCACGTCGACCTCGATCTCGGGCGCACCCTCCCCCTCGAGCGCCACGCGCACACCGGCGGCCGTCCGCTCTGCGCCCGACAGCTTCGTGTTCGTCCGCACGCCGATCCCACCCTTCGCGAATGCCTTTCCCAGCTCGGCGGAGACCTCTTCGTCCTCGATCGGCAGGAGCCGCGGCAGCGCCTCGACCAGCGTGACCTCGGTTCCGAAGTCGCGATAGATGGACGCGAACTCCACCCCCACCGCGCCGGCCCCGATCACGGCCATCGACCGGGGGATCGACGCCAGCTCGAGAACGTGGTCGGAGGAGAGGATCCGCTCGCCGTCGAAAGGCGCGGCGGGGATCGGGCGCGGAACCGAGCCCGTAGCGACGACGATGTGGCGCGTTTCAAGAGTGCGGACGGCCTCGCCGTCGGGACCGCCGGCGTGCACGCGAACCTTCCGCGGGCCGTCGATCCGGCCCCAGCCGGTCACCACCTCGACCTTCTGCTTGCGAAGGAGCCCCTTGATTCCCCCCGCGAGCTGCTGGACCACCCCGCGCTTGCGCTCCTGGACCCGCGCCCAGTCGACTTCCACCTCGCCCGGAACCTT
>DATFFS010000025.1:0-3955 GCA_035249945.1 Gemmatimonadota bacterium | reverse complement strand
ATGTAGGAGCCGATGAGGCTCGAGAAGAACATCACTTCAGACAGCAGGAAGACCCACATCCCGAGCTTGAGGTTGTAGACCTTCATCCCCTCCATCGGATGGGAAGCGCTGATCGCGGCGCCGTGATTCATGCGTGCACCTCCTTCCGCTGGGCGGGTCTCCGCTCAGGCTCTCCCGGAGGATCGTTCTGCGGCCAGTAGTCCCGCTCGCGTCCGGGGACGCTGTACTCGTAGGGCCCGCGGTAGACGGTAGGCATCTCCGGGAAGTTCCCGTGGGGGGGCGGCGACGGGAGCGTCCACTCCAGCGAGTTTGCGTTCCAGGGGTTCGCCGGCGCCTTCTGCCCGCGTAGCGACATGAGGAAGTTGACGAGGAAGATCAGCTGGGCCGCGCCGAGACAGAGCGCGGAAACCGAGATGAACGTGTTCATCGGCTGGTACTGGGCCAGATACTCGTACTGATTCGGATCGTAGATCCGGCGCATCATGCCGTCCAACCCGAGGTTGTGCATCGGGAAGAACACCATGTTGTAGAACACGAACGTCAACGCGAAGTGGATCTTCCCCAGCGTCGGATTCAACATTCGTCCGAAGAACTTCGGGTACCAGAAGTAGATCCCCGCGAAGATCGCGAACAGGCTCCCCCCGAACAGCACGTAGTGGATGTGCGCCACGATGAAGTACGTGTCGTGGATGTAGATGTCGACCGGGGTCGAAGCCATGAAGACACCCGACAGCCCGCCGATCACGAACATGGCCACGAACGCCAGCGCGTTCAGCATAGGCACGTGGAAGTGGATGTCTCCTCGATAGATCGTCCCCAGCCAGTTGAACACCTTGATCGCCGAGGGCACGGCGATGATCATCGTCGAGGTCATGAACGCGCCACCGAGCAGCGGGTTCATCCCGCTCTGGAACATGTGGTGCCCCCACACGATCCAGCCAAGGAAGGCGATCGCCACGATCGCGTAGACCATGAACTTGTAGCCGAAGATCGGCTTGCGCGCCCCGTTGGAGATGACCTCCGAGGTGATTCCCATGGCCGGCAGGATGAGGATGTAGACCTCGGGGTGGCCGAAGTACCAGAACAGGTGTTGCCACATGAGCGGCTGGCCGCCGTCCTTCGGCAGGAAGAACGTCGTCCCGATCGTCTGGTCGAAGAGAAGCAGGATCAGCGCTCCGGTCAGGACCGGAATCGCCAGCAGGACCAGGATCGCGGTGATGAACAGGGCCCAGATCGGCAGTGGCAGGCGCATCCACTTCATGCCGGGCGCGCGCATGTTCACGATCGTCGTGATGTAGTTGACGGCGCCCATCAGCGACGAGAACCCGAGCACGATCAGGCTCAGGCACCAGAGCTTCTGGCCCATGTAGACGCCGCTCAGCTCGGGGCTGGCGGACAGCGGCGCGTAGGAGGTCCAGCCCGCCGCGGACGCGCCGCCGGTAACGAAGAAGCTCGACATCATGATCAGTCCGGCGGGGACGGCGGTCCAGAACGACGCCATGTTGAGGCGCGGGAACGCCATGTCCGCCGCTCCGATGTGGAGCGGAATCAGCCAGTTGCCGAATACGCCGACGAGCAGCGGCATGATCGCGAAGAAGATCATGATCGTGCCGTGCATCGTGACCAGGGAGTTGTAGAACTCGGGCAGGATGATCCCGCCGGGCGCCTTCGCCTCGCCGAGGATGGCGCCTCCCGGAAGCGCCGCTCCCGGCCAGCCCAGCTGCCAGCGGATGAGCATCGCCAGCAGCCCGCCGATCAGCAGGAACGTGAGGCTCATGACCAGGAACTGGCACCCGATCACCTTGTGGTCGGTCGAGAAGACGTACTTCCGCAGAAACGACCTGTGGTCGGCGTGGCCGGGCTCCGCCCAGTGCTGAACCGACGGATGCCCGATCTCGATCGGCACCGTGCTCATGCCCGCTCCTCTCCTTCGCTGGACGGTTGATGTTCGTGGCTCCCGGCCGCGGCTTCGACGGCCGCCGTGTCCGCGGGGGCTGGCGTCTCGGCCGCCGGGGCTGCTCCCTCCTCGACGACCCAGGAGTCGAATGCGGCGGACTCATGGACCGTCACGGACCCGCGCATCCGGTAGTGGCCGAGGCCGCAGAGCTCGGCGCAGCCGAGCGCGTATTCCCCCGCCGTCGTCGCCTCGAACCATACCGGAATGACCATCCCCGGCACGGCGTCCTGCTTGACCCGGAACTCGGGCAGGAAGAACGAGTGGATGACATCCTCGCTGCCGAGATCGACCCTCACGGCCCTCCCGACGGGGAGGTGGAGCTGGTTCCTCTTCACGAAGTCGTCAGCCGTGTCGAGCTTCTCGTCGGGCCCCGGATAGGTGACGTTCCACTCGAACTGCTTCGCGGTCACCCGCAGCGGGAGCGCGTCCTCCGGCGCGTGCCCGTCGGCGATCTTCGTTTCCAGCCACACATCCATGCTCATCCAGGCGATCACCATGACGAGGATGAAGGGGACGATCGTCCAGACCGCCTCCAGCGTCGTGTGCCCGTGGGAGTATTCGGCACGCCTGCCCTCCCGGTGTCGATACTTCACCATGAACACGATCAGCGCGACCTCCACCAGTACGAAGATCACCGCCGTGATCACCAGGATCAGGTAGTAGATGGAGTCGATCTCGGAGCCGAACGTCGAAACCGGCTCCGACATCAACCAGCCCCAGTCCATTACTCGCCTCCCGCCGCGGCGCGCACGCTACCGACCGGCGGACGCGACCCGCGTGTGCCCGTCGTGCGCGTGGAGGTCGATCGGATCCCCCATCGGCACCGGCCGTCCGGCCATGTCGCTCGAGTAGTCGAACGTGACCTCCCCCGTCCCCTGAGCCGCGACGGTCACCGTCTGGGTCTGGGTGCCGTACAGCTCGTGCCAGGCCTCGATCGTGTACGTCCCGGGGGGCAGGTTCTCGAGCGTGAACGTTCCGTCCGTTCCGCTCACCGCCATGTACGGATGGTCCTGCACGCCGATGAATGCCTCCATCCAGCCGTGCACGTCGCACTTCACCGGGATCATCACCTCGGGGGACGAGAACGTCTTGGAGGTCTCCATCGCCACCGGCTGGCTGACATTGAAGCCCTGATTGACGGACGGCTGCGTATTGATGTTGTGCAGGATGCCGTCCGAGTTCTTGATGATGAGGTCCTGACCGGTCTGGATGGCGAGGACGTGCGGATGGTACTGGCAGCCCTGCTGGTCGATCGTGACGCCTTCCGTAGACGTCGGGAACTGGCGATCCCCCAGACCTTCCTTCACGTAGACGAAGACGTTGGCCAGCTTCCCGTCCGCGGCGACGACCTGCTGCGTCGTCACCGGCTCGGTGTGCGCCTCCGCGCAGGTCGGCTCCTCGCTCATGTCGATGGGCTCTCCGGTCGGCGCCGTCCCGGTGAAGTTCACGACACCCGTGATCGTCGCCGCACTGTCGGGACTGACGGCGGGTGCCGCCTCTTCCTCCACCGCCACGTCGCCCCCCGTGTCCGCTTCCTCGCCGCCACCACCGCAGGCGAGCGCGGCGACCAGCAGGCTCGCGGCCAGCGCCTCGATTGAACGTCTCATCGTCATCCTCCTTGGTTGGATTCCGTTCGCTGTCACCCTACGCGTCGTCTCGCGCGCGTCGCTGCGCGCGTCGGACCACCACCACACCCAGAGCCGCCGTCAACAGTGTCGCCAGGATCGGCGTCACGTACACGCTGTTCGCCGTCGGCTGATCCAGGTACAGGAAGTACCAGCTTCCGATGGCGCCCTGCGTCCCTGTCTCTCCATTAGAGCCGTCCCACGCGAATAGCGCCATCGGAATCGCGCGCCCGGCCTCGAAGCCAAGGCGATCCGCCACGCCTTCCGCATCGACCGTCCGGCGCAGCATGAGCCGCCATTCACCCTGATCGAACACCGCTTCCGTGCTCAGCGCTCCGGCTTGGACGCCAGCGAGAGGCTCGTAGCGCGCCAG
>DATFFS010000024.1:0-7513 GCA_035249945.1 Gemmatimonadota bacterium | reverse complement strand
AGCCTCGCCGCGCGCGACGAGGATGAGGTCGTGTCCACGCGCCGCGGCCACGCGCGCCAGCTCGAGCCCGATCCCGCTCGAGGCCCCGGTGACGAGGACGACCGGTCGGCGCGCGGCCCGGCTCACGACGCCGGCGCGCCTTCCTCCCAGGAGTTGTTCGAGCGGTCCGCATCGGGGTAGTCGCGCGCCGGATCGATGGCCACGCTCTCGACCGCACACTCGACCTCGATGGACGTCCGCCGGCGTCCGGCGAGCCACGGATCGACCGGCACCGTCCGTTCGATCGTCTCGCCGTCCCGGCAGCGGATCGTAAGCGGGACCGGCATCGGCACGAGGCCGCGGTCCTCGATGAAGACGGTCGACCGATCGCCGTCCACCCGCACCTCGCCGATCGCCTGGTCGAGGATCCACGTCTCGTAGTACCAGGAGCGCCAGAACCAGTCGAGCTCCCGGCCGCTGACGTCCTCGAAGGTGCGGAAGAAGTCCCACGGATAGGGGTGCTTGAAGGCCCAGCGGTCGAAGAACTCCCGATACGCGCGCAGGAACGTGTCCTCGCCGAGCATGGCGCGCAGCGCCGCCAGGAGAGTAGCCGGCTTGTCGTAGGAGGCGATGCCGTAGGCCGGGCCGGGCGCGTGGAAGTCCGAGAAGGTCATCATCGATCCCTCCAGATCCGCCAGCGCGACCTCGAGGTACGATTCCTGGTCGGGGATGTCCCAGTCGCGGCCGGGATAGAAGTCGGTCTTGGCGGCGTTTTCGTTGAACGTGGTCGTACCCTCGTCCATCCACGCGTAGCGCCGCTCGTTGTTGGCAACGATCATCGGCACCCACATGTGCGCGAGCTCATGCGCCGTGACGGCGTAGAGCGCGGTATCGCCGCGCTCGTTGTAGTCGCCGATCAGCGTCATCATGGGGAACTCCATGCCGCCGCCGATGATCCCGCCGCCTTCGACCGCTGTCATGTGGGGCCAGGGATACGACAGCCCGGTGAATTCCGAGTGATGGGCGATCGAGTGGGCCGCGTAGCGGGCGGCGTGCGCCCAGCGCGGCGCCGAGTCGCGCCAGATCGCGCCGATCCGCGCATGGTCGACCGCGCCATCGCCGTCCAGGTCGCCGACCGGCGTGCGCGTGACGTCCCAGTTCGTGTGGCGGGTCACGCTGTAGGCCACGTCGTGCACCGAGTCGGCGACGAAGTGCCACTCCAGGCGGCCGCTCCGCCCGGGGTGCGTGACGTCGCCGTCGAAGTCCCCGCTCGACAGCACGCGGCTCACCGAATCGGATGCCGCGGCGGCGTCGAGGCGAGCGCGCACATCCGCCGCCAGCGTCTCGCCCGGATTGACGAGCACGCCCGTCCCCTCGACCAGCCAGCCGGCGGGCACGTCGATCGTGACGTCGTACCGGCCGAAGTCGGCGTAGAACTCCGCCTGACCCGTGAAGCGGTCCACGTCCCAGCCCGCGACGTCGTCGTAGGCCGCCATCTGGGGATAGAAGTAGGCCAGGTAGAAGAGCTCCTCGCCGCTGTAGCCCATGCGCCCGGACGCGCCCTGCTGCGGGATGGCGAAACCGAAGTCGAACGCCAGCTCCACCGAGCCTCCGGGGAGGACCGGCCGGGGAGGACGGATGAGCATCCGGGTCGAGCTCACCTGGTAGCCCGGTCCCTCGCCGTCCCCTTCGACGGCGACGATCTCGGTGCCGTCGACGACGACCCGCTCGAGCGCGATGCCCCCGGTGACCTCCTCCTCCCCGCTCCGCGCCGCGCCGGGAGCGTGCAGGTTCTGGATCAGCTGCACGACGAGGAGGCCGAGCGTATCGGGGGAGCGGTTCTGGTAGGCGATGGAGGTCGTTCCATCGAGCCGCCGTCCGGCGGCGTCCAGTCGAACCGCGACGTCGTAGTCGGCCCATTGCTGCCAGTAGCGCGGGCCCGGAACTCCGCGTTCCGAGCGGGTCTCGTTCTCCACCGCGCGCCGATAGCTCGACGGAATGTCGAGCGGATAGGGGATCGGCCGCTCGAGGGCCTCGGCGGCCGACGGCGGCGGCACGCTCTCGACCCGCGGGCCGGCGCCGCCGCCGGCTGCGCAGGCGGCGAGGGAGACCACGATCGGGGGGATCAGGAAGCGTCGCATGCTGCTACCTCCGTCTGCGGGAAACGCGCGGAAATGGTCTATTCCTCGATCAGCGGGAGGACCTCGCGCGGGTGCCCGACGACCTCCGCGGCCCCGTGGGAGCGCAGCTCTGCCTCGTCGCGGAAGCCCCAGAGGGCCCCCACGCCGAACATGCCGGCCGCCACCGCGGTCTCCATGTCTGTCCGCGTGTCGCCGAGGTAGAGCACCCGCGCCGGATCGACGCCGAGACCGCGGGCGATCTCCATCGCCGGCCGCGGGTCGGGCTTGTGCGGCATGCCCGGCCGCTCTCCGGCGACGTACGCGAAGGGCCAGGCGGGGAACAGGCGGTCCACCATCCAGCGCGTGGCCGGCTCCGGCTTGTTGCTGAGTATCGACATCGGAAGGCCGCGCCCGGCGATCTCGTCGAGCATCTCGGGGACGCCCGGATAGGGCGCGGTCTTGTCCAGCATGTGCTCGGTGTAGTGGGCGCGCAGGTCCTCGAGGACGGCAGCGTGCAGGTCCTGGCGCCCGGCGGGGATGGCGCGCTCGACGAGCCGCCCGACACCCTCCCCGACGAGCTCGCGGTACGCATCGGGGGGATGCGGATCGAGCGCGTTGCGCTCGAGCGCCCAGTTCATCGACGCCGCGATGTCGTCGAGCGTGTCCGCGAGCGTGCCGTCGAGGTCGAAGAGGATCGCGTCGAAGCGCATCGTCGGCGGAAGATCGGGGCCGGGCCCGCGCTTGACAATCCGCCCCCGGGCGCGGAGAGTGACCCCATGCGAACCCTCATCGCCGCCGCGGCCGTCCTGGCGAGCGCCGCCTTCGCGGCGCCCGCCATCGCGCAGCAGGACACGACCGCCGCGCCGGCGGATACGGTCACCGGCGACACCGCTGCGGCCGCCGCCGACACCGTCGCGGGCGACACGACCGCGGCCGATACCTCTGTCCCCGATACCAGCGCCGCCGCCGACACGACCGCCCCGGCCGCGGAGGTGCCCCACGAGGTCCCATCGCTCGAGGGGTACGCCAAGATCGCGATCCTGTACCGCGACATGCTTCCCGGCGCGCCGGGCGACGAGACCGCGATCGAGGTCTTCCGCGGCGCCGAGCGCGCGCAGGTCCTGCGCTTCGTGACCGGGGGTGAGCCCTGGGCGCTGGTCGTCCGCGCGGCCGGCGCCGAGGACTCCTACACGCTCCGCGACCACGACTGCTCGGGTGGCTTCACCGAAGAGCTCGAGGCCGGCACCCCGCTGGCCGTACCCGACTGCGCCGCGCCCGAAGGCCCCGCCGCCGCTCCGCCCGCCGCCGCCGACGACTGACGTGCCCGGCCGCAAAGGGTACGTCGCGGCCGCCATCCTCTTCCTGCTGGGTCTGGCCGTAGCCGGCGCGTTCCTGTTCCTGCGGCTGCGGGACCTGGGCGAAGGGATCCAGCAGGTCGTGGTCCCCGGCGCGGCGGAGCTCGAGCTCGACGAAGCCGGCGGCTGGACGATCTACCACGAGACCGGCGCCACCGTGGACGGCCGCTACTACGCCTCGGAGGTCGTCTCGGGGCTCGCGGTGTCGATCACCGACCCTTACGGCGGGCCCGTCGAGGTGCGCGCGCCGGGGGCGACGACCTCGTACGAGATGGGCGGAAGGCGAGGTCGCTCGATCCTGGGGTTCGAGGCGGACGGGCCGGGGACGTACGTGCTGACAGGAGAGTATCCCGAAGTAGGAGGGCCCCAGGTCGTCCTCGGGGTCGCGCACGGCTTCGGCCGGGATCTCGCCCTGACGATCGGGGGGACGCTCGCGCTGGCGTTCGGGTCGGCGGGCCTGGCGGCCGCGATCGCGGCCTTCACGTTCGTGCGCCGCTACCGCGCGAAGCGCCGACCGCCGGCCGTCCCGCCTATCGGAGGAGGAGGGCGGCAACTCCCGTCACGAGGATGACGACGCCGGCCGCGGTCTTGGTCGCGGCGGCGAACGCGCGGCCGAGCACGGCGCCGCAGCCCACCCGACCGGCCGAGCGCAGCGCCCTGGTCTCCCACAGCGTGACGGCGGCCGCGCCCGCGAAGGTGCCGAGGAGCCCCGCGACGAGCGGCCCCAGGATCGGCAGCGGGATCGGCAGCCCGACCAGGATGCCGAGGAGCCCGCCCGCGATCGCGCCCCAGAACGCCTTCCGCGAGCCGCCCCAGCGGGCGCTCGTCCGCGCGACGATCGCCCACTCGGCGAGCTCGGCCAGGAGCGCGATGACGACGAGGAGCATCAGGATCCAGGGAGAGACTTCGTTCGCCCAGGTGGCAGCGGCGAGGATGCCGATCATGATCCAGAGGCCGGGCAGCCCGAGCGGGATCACGACCAGCGCCACGATCAGACCCACGATCGCGAGGGCGAGCAGTCCCTCGATGCCGGCGATCACGGGCATCGGCGCCCGCTACTGGGCAAGGTAGCCGCCGTCGATCGCGTAGTAGCTTCCGTTCACGAACGAGGCCTTGTCGGAGCTCAGCCACACGACGAGCTCCGCCACTTCCTCGGGCTCGCCGAGCCGGCCGATGGGGTGCTTCGCGACGAGTCCCGCGCGCGCCTCGGGGGTCATGTTCTTTTCGATGAGCGGCGTGTTGATGAAGGCGGGTCCGATGGCGTTTACGCGGACCCCGCGTGCGGCGTATTCGATCGCGGCGCTTCGCGTGAGCCCTACGACGCCGTGCTTGGCGGCGACGTACGCGGCGGAGTTCGCGAACCCCACCTGGCCGAGGATCGAGGCGACGTTGACGATCGAGCCGCCCCCGGAGTCGAGCAGCGCCGGGATCTGGTATCGCATCCCGTAGAACACGCCCGACAGGTTGATCGCGATCACACGGTCCCATCCGTCGATCGGATAGTCGCCGATGGGGGCCGACGGCCCCCCGATGCCGGCGTTGTTGACCGCGACGTGGAGCGCGCCGAATTCCTGCACCGCCGATCCGACGAGCGCCTCGCCGTCTCCGGGCTTCGACACGTCGGCGCGCACGAAGGTTGCCGTGCCGCCGGCTTTCTCGATCGCCGCAACCGTGTCCGCGCCGCCGGCCTCGTCCACGTCGGACACGACCACGCGCGCGCCCTCGGCGGCGAGGCCATGGGCGATGGCGCGGCCGATCCCCGAGCCCGCGCCGGTGACGATCGCGACTCTGTTTTTATTGGTCATGCGCGTGAGGAGAAAGGGAAAGGAGGAGAATTGGCTCCCCGGGCCGGACTCGAACCAGCGACACGGTGGTTAACAGCCACCTGCTCTACCAACTGAGCTACCGGGGAGCGCGACTCTTCGGAAGAAGCGATCCGAACATTGAAAAATACCCCGCATGACGGGCCGCGGCAACGCGAACAGACGCGGCATCTAGGCCCTCACTCCGCGGCGGTGGCGTGCGAAGCGCGCGCGGGAGCGATACCATGGATCCGGGTCGCAGGGAACGCCAACAGGGAGGGGATGGGATGGACAGGGACGAATCGCAAGGCCAGCCGGACGATCCCGATGCCGGCCCCGCGCCGACACTGCCCGGACAGACGTTCGAGGGAAGCCTGATACGGTGTCCGTGGTGCGGCACCGAGCAGGACCTGTATCTGGAGCCGCCGGCCGATCGGCCCGAGCAGGAGTACTTCGAGGAGTGCTCCGCCTGCGGTCAGGACTTCCGCGTTGCGATCGACTGGCTGGACGACGGCTCGGCGCGCGTCCGCATCGACCGCGGGGGGGAGTAGCTAGCGCGGGGAGCTCGTCGCGAGGCGCGCGAGGTAGGCGCGGATCCGGCGCGCGTTGGTGCCGAAGTCAGTGAGCCCGACGCGCGAGGCCGAGCGCACGTGGATTCGGCTGCCCGAGCCGGCCGGCTCGACCGTGATCTCGACGTCGTCGACGAACTTCATCCGCGGCGTCGTGGCGCAGGCGACGATCCTACCCGCGCGGGGCTCGTCGGTCACCACCTGCCAGAGCGGCATCGCGCGTGCCGCGGACAGCGCGGCAGCGTAGGCCGCGTTCGGCGGCAGGTCGAGCGCGAGGGGCGCGAGGTCGGAGTAGGGCTCCGCGCCGTCGGTCTCCGCGACGTTCGTGCGCGCCCGCTGCCAGAGGCGCGACAGCCCGCTCACCGCGCCGACACGCTGTCCGCCATCGGGCTTGCGGCGGCCGGCTCCGTCACCCGGATCGGGTTGGCGTAGATCCACGGCACCTCGCGAAGGTAGTCCGCGCCCCCCAGCCACGGCTCGAGGTGGCGCGGCACGATTCCCACCTCCACCCGGTACGCCCCGGTGCCGGGGGCCGCGACGTCGATTCGCTCGGTCGACTCGGCGACGATCGTGCGGCTGCCGCCGGGGCCGATCCGGTAGAGGAGCGCGCGGATCTCGGAGCCGGCGACCCGTGGCAGCTCGACGACGAGCCGCTGGCCGGGCGCGAGCGAGACCTCCGATCCCATCTCCGCGATGCCGGCCGGTCCCTCGAGCCGGAAGTCGAATCCCGCAGGCGTTCCCCACGCCTCGATGACGACGTAGAACCTGCCGGCACGGAGCGCGTCTTCGATGGCCACCGCGCGCGCCGCGTCGTCCCGGGGGCCCCCCGCCGACCCGTCTCCCGCAGCCGCGGCATCGCGCACCAGCAGCACGTTCGTCACCCACGGCAGCATCCGCTCGTAGGAGTCTCCGCGCTCGCCGTCCGCCATCGTCCAGGGTAGCGAGTTCTCGTGCGCGTCCGAGGCGCCGAACCCGAAGGGATCGCGGCCCGACGCCAGCATCGCGTCCCAGTCGTCGATCGCGTCGTGGTTGGCGTGGAACATCGGCAGGAGCGCCAGGTCGGGGTGCGCGCCGGTCGTCCGCAGGTAGAAGGGCAGGATGTCGACGATGGCGCCGAAGCGCGAAAGCCCCTGATGGAGGCGATGCTTGAACGCGAAGTTGGCGTGCGGGTTGTAGATCTCGATCCCGTCGGGGTCCAGCGCCGCGATGGTGGCGAGCGGCTCGTCCTCGGCGTGCGGGAGGAGCACCACCGCGCCGTAGCTCCGATAGACATCCGCCGTGCCCGTGCTGTCGGCGTCGTAGAAGGCGCGCTGCTCCTCATCGGAACCACGGGGGAGAGAATCGAAGGCGATCGGCATGAGCTGATTCTCCGCGCCCGCGAACAGGAGCGCGCCGTCCGACCCCGGACCGCAGTCGATCCGCGAGGCCCGGACCTTCCCGCCGACGAGGACCGGCGTGTCGCCCTCCCGCAGGAGCAGCGCGTCGGCGATCGAGTCGGCCCGCACCAGGTACCGGTCGTGCTCGGTCAGGAATACGGCGCCGAGCCGCGCCGTGCAGATCGCGCGGCGGAACCGCGCCAGGCAGGCTTCGTTCTGTCGTCCGGCCTCGTCGAACGGGGCCTCGTCGCAGGCGTCGTGCGAGTAGACCGAATGGACATGCATGACCGCGCGCACGGGCGCGAGCCCGCG
>DATFFS010000023.1:0-39474 GCA_035249945.1 Gemmatimonadota bacterium | reverse complement strand
ACCGTCTGCTCCCGCAGCCGCTTCAGCGTATGCATCAGCCTGTCGAAACGGTCCCGCGTCACCATGATCACCGACATGCGTGGATCGCGGGCGTCCCCGGCATCGGGGGTCGGACTGTCGGACGCGGTCGGCCGATCTGCCGTCGCACCCTCGACGCGAACCCGTCGTCCGTCCCTCGCCGCCTCCTCCGCCGCCAGCACGACTTCCAGGCTGCGGAACCCGTCCTCGAAGTCCGGGCTGGCCGGATGGTCGCCGCGCGCGGCTTCCACGAAGTGCTCGAGAGCGTGTCTCCAGGATGGTTCGTGGCCGAAGGCTCGGCGCTTCTCCATGGCATATCCCGCGTTGCGCACGGATCTCCAGACGTGGCGCAGCTGCTCCTTCCGATGGGCGCTGTCGACGCCGCTGGTCAGCTCGGCGACCAGGCCGTGCCGCCGATCGATCTTGAGACTCCCTCCCTCGCAGTAGATCTCGAAGCGGTCCTCGTCCGCCGCACGATGCGAGAAGAACGACTGGACGGCAGGGCCATCCCTCAGTACGAGGTCCAGCGTGGCAGTGTCATCTTCCGATGCGCCTCCGTGCAGCGAACAGGCAACCTCCGAGACCTCTCCGAACAGGAATCGGACCAGGTCGACGTGATGAGACCCGAGGTCCAGAAGCACCCCACCTCCGCTGTCGCGCCGCCGCATCCACTCCGGCCGCGGGCGGGTCGCGCTCGAGAAGACGGTCCGCACCGCCACGGGCTTTCCCAGAGACTGCCCGACGAGCAGGCGCTTCGCTTCGAGGAACAGACGGTTGAATCGGTAGTTGAACCCCATCATCCCGACCTTGCCGCTCGCGTGCCAGCCCTCCAAGGCGGTCTCCGCGCCGGCGCGGTCGATGGCGAGCGGCTTCTCGAGATAGACGTGTCGGCCGGACTCGTGCGCGGCAGCCGCGGATTCGGCATGCAGCCGCGGAGGCAGCGAGATGACCACGGCGTCGACCCCGTCGAGAGCGAGCAGGTCCCGGTAGTCCGAGACGATCCGCGTCCCCGGCGCCAGTCGCTTGGCCGCGTCCCTGCGCTCCTCGTCGGCCTCGGCGATCGCAACCAGATCGACGCCAAGAAGTGCCCGAACGATGTTCAGGTGCGCCAGTTGCGCGATCTGCCCGCAACCGATCAGGCCGACCCGCACATGCCCCGTCTTTCCGTCCATTCAGGACAAGAGTGCAACGGCGTCGATCATCCGGCCAGCGGCCAGAGTCGCGGGACCAGCAGGATGGCGATCAGATAGATAGCAATGGTGAGCATGGCGCCCACTTTGAGGAAGTCGAAGAATCGATAGCGGCCGGGCCCGTACACCATCATGCAGGCCGGCTCCAGCGGGGTCAGGTAGGAAACGCTCGCGCCGACGGCCACCATCATGGCGAACGTGCGCGGATTGAGCTCTGCCGCGAACGCCGTCTCGATCGCCAGTGGAAGGACGACGATCGCCGCGGCCTGGTTCGACATCGGCTGTGTGAGGAGTACGGTGAGGACGAAAAACCCCGTGAGCAGCCACAACGGATTCGGGCTTCCGGTCAGGTCGACGATGTATCCCGCCAGGAGCTCTGCGGCCCCCGTCTCCTGCATCGCGGTCCCCAGCGCGAGCATCGACCCGATGAGGATCAGCACTCCCCACTCGATGTCCCTATATGCCTCTTCGGGGGTCAGACAGCGGGTGACGAACATCAGCAGAGCGCCGGTCATGAAGGCCACCGCCAGCGACACGACCTCGGTTGCGGCCAACGCGATGGAGCCGGCGAATATTCCGATTGCGGGCCAGGCGTGGCGGAGGCGCAGCCGCTCTTCGAGCTGCGCTCCCACCACCCGGAGCACGTTCCTGTCCTGGAGGCTCGCCAGCCGGTTCTGGGTTCCCTGAAGAAGCAGCGCGTCGCCGAGACGCAGGCGGATCTGACTGAGCTTGTCGCGGAAGGACACTCCGTGCCGATGGACCGCGAGCACCTGGACCCCGTGTCTGTCCCGTAGCTCGTAGCTCTTCAGTGTGCGGCCGATCAGCGGGGATCCAGGAACCAGGATCGCCTCGGCGAGGACGATCCCCTCTTCCTCCTGGCCCGCGACCGAGAGCTCGACGTCCGGCCGAATGTCGAGGCCCGCCGTGTCCTTGATCTTCAGAATCTCCTCCCGGTTCCCCTCCACGATGAGGACGTCCCTTTCCTTGAGCACCGTGTCCCCCTGCGGCAGGATCGGGCTCCCGTCCTCTCGCATCACGCGCAGGACCGTGAGATCCAGGTCCCGGCCGAACCCGGACTCGTCGAGCGTCTTGCCGGCGAGCTTGGACCCCTTCTGCACTACGACCTCGCTCAGATAAGGTCCCAGCCCGAAGTCCTCGGTAAGCTCGCGCCCGGCCGCGCGCAGCGGGATCAGCCGCTTGCCGATGGTCAGCACGTAGAGGATCCCCACGCAGGCGATCGGAATACCGAGCGGCGTCAGCTCGAACATCCCTAACGGCTCGAGCCCGTACCGTCTCATGATCCCGCTCACCACGATGTTCGAGGAGGTGCTGATCAAAGTGACCGAGCTGGCGAGGATCGACGCGAACGCCATGGGGAGCAGCAGCAGCGACGGGCTCACCCTGGCCCTCAGGGCGAGGCCGAGGACGATCGGCAGGAAGAAGGCGGCGGCGGCCGTGTTGCTGATGAACGACGACAGCATGGCAGCCGACACCATGACCAGTGCCAGCAGCCGGCCGGGGTCGGTTCCCGCCCGGCGCAGGATCGCGCGGCTGACCATGTCCACCACGCCTGTTCGCAGCAGGGCGGCGGCCATGACCAGCAGGCCGAGGATCATGAGCACGGTCTGGCTGCCGAAGCCGGCGAATGCCTGCTCGGGCGGCAGGATGCCGGTCAGGGCAAGCGCGAGCATGACGCCCAGCGCCGTGACGTCGGGAGGCACGACCTCGAACGTGAACAGAACGACCGCCGCCGCGACGATCGCCAGCAGGATGAGAATCTCCGGCGTCATCGCCGGCTACGCAGACGCGGTTCCGTCATGCCGCCCACGATACAGCGGGTGTCTTCGCGAGCACACCGGCGCGTCGTATACACTCGCTCGAGGAGCTCCGAATCCCGCCGAATCGCCGGCATCATGCTGGTCGTGATGCCGTTTCGCGACCGATTCGGAAGCGAACGGCCCGCGGTAAACGCGAAACGGGGCTCGAAAGCCCCGTTCCCCTGGCGATGTTCTGCGGGTCGGCGCCCGGCATCACTCGCTTGCGGCCTGCTCCTTCATCTCGACCTGGATGAGCTCGAACGGCTGGTCGGTCAGGTTCCTCGGTTGGTGCGATCCGGCTTCCAGCCACACCGCCTCGCCGGCTTTCCCCTCCGCATTCACCACCTGTCCGTCGGGCAGCGTGAACTCCCCATGGATATCATTCAAGTAGACGGCGACCCCGTCCGGATGCGAGTGCATGACACTCTGCTCGTTCGGGCCATATCGGATCCGCAGCACGCGCACCTGATCGTTCTCGAAAACCACGGAGTAGTGCGCGGGATCCACGACCACAGGGTCCTGCGCGTGCGCCTTCGCTGCTGCGAGCGACGAGAGAGCGAGGATCATCCACAGAGTGCGCATCGCTAGTTCCTCTCAGACTGGTGGGCTGGAATGTGCTGGATAAGCTGCAAACGATTGCGATCGTAGGCATTTCTGTCAAGGATGATGCGAAAAAAAGGCCCGACCTCACTAGAGGCCGGGCCTTGTCACCAACAGAATCGTTTCACGGGATGTTGGTGGAGCTGATCGGGATCGAACCGACGACCTCCTGAGTGCGATTCAGGCGCTCTCCCAGCTGAGCTACAGCCCCACTCACGGCATGAATATAGCGGCCGGACTACCCCCTACCAAGCGACTGCCGCGCTCGCTCAGCTGTGACTTCCGTGCTCGCCGGCGGGCTTCCGGAACTTGATCAGGCTGCGGTCCAGGGAATCCCGCTGGTCCCACTTGGGGCCTACGTGGTCATCGGCCGGGTTCGCCAGCAGGTCGCTCTCCTCCACCAGCTCGAACCCCGCGGCGGTCACCTCGCTGACGATCACGTCGGAGGCGATCCGGTGGGACTCCAGATCGCGGCCCTCCGCCGCCTCGGCGTCGATCACGACGAACAGGCCACCTGGCTCGAGCTTGGCCATCAGGGTCGCCAGCCAGGCAGCGACTTCGCCGGGATTGACGTCGTGATAGTTACGGTCCGTGAACGCCAGGTCGAGGCTCGCGTCGGGCACCTCGGCGATATCCGACACGAACGTGACGTTCGCCTCCGGCGTGGCTCCGGAGGCGATGCGGGCCTGAAGGCTCTCCGGCCGGAACGACGACTGGGAGTACACCTTGCCCTCCGGCCCCACCGCATCGCTGAAGATCCACATGTGGTACCCGCCGCCCGACTGGATGTCGAGGACGGCGTCGCCTTCCTCGATGCCGATCCATTCCAGGATCTCCATCGGCTTCGACGTCGCGTCGCGCTCCTTTTCGGCAGCGGGGCGGCCCTCCGCGTCGAGATTCACGGTGATCTGCGCGAGCGCGCCCTGCGGCAGCAAAGCGAGCGCCAGGCACGAGAGCAGGATACGGATACTCATCTTCCTCTCCTCGATTCGTTGGGTTTCCGCGGCTGGTCCGCACAGAATCTGTGCCCGGCAGGGCGCGAGCGGTAGCTTCTCTTTTCATGACCGACCGCCACGACCACAGCGATTTCGCGGGCCTCGAGTCCTTTCGCGCGTTCCGGGCCGAGATGAACGAGCGCCTGATCGGCGCGGGTCACCTGGGGATCAAGCGGTTCCTGGCCCTCGACGGACAGGCGTATCAGGACGGGGCTCTCGACGAGCGGGTCAAGGAGATGCTGGGGCTCGTCGCGTCGCTGGTCCTGCGCTGCGACGACTGCGTGACTTACCATCTCGAGCGCTGCGTCGGGCTGTCGGTGACGCGCGAGGAGTGCCTCGAGGTGTTCAACATCGGGCTCGTGGTCGGGGGCTCGATCGTGATCCCCCACCTGCGCCGTGCCCTGCGGACGCTGGACGCCCTGCTGGCCGAGCGCGCTTCCGGGTCATGACCCGGAGAGGTCCTGTCGTTCATTTGTGGTAGGGCTCGCCGCGGAGGATCGTCCAAGCGCGATAGAGCTGCTCGGCGAGGACCACCTGCGCGATCTCGTGAGAGAGTGTCTGCGGACCCAGGCTCACGGCGCGCCGCGCCGCGCGCCGCACATCCGCCGATAATCCCGCCGCTCCTCCCACGACGAAGACGAGCCGGCCGACTCCGTCGTCGGCGCAGCCACCCACCAGCGCCGCCCACCCCGCCGAATCGAGCGCTTCCCCCGCGGGATCGAGAGCCACCAGCCGGTCCGCGGGACCGGTCGCGGCGGCCTTGAGCAGCCGCTCGCCTTCCACCGCGACCGCCGCGGCATCGTCACCCGCCCGCTTGACGTCCTTCCGCTCGACGGGGCAATAGCGGGCGATGCGTCCCAGGTACTCGTCCACCGCCGCCCGCGCCCAGCCGGATCGCAGCCGGTCGACCGCCAGGAGCTCGATCCTCACGGCCCCGGCGGCGGGAAGCGCCGATCAGGCGTAGATGCCTCGCAGGCGATGTACGAACGCGACGCGGTCGATGGCCAGCATGTAGCACGCCGTGCGCGGGCTCACGTCGTGGGTCTCGGTGTAGCGCATGACGTCCTTGAAGGAGTTCACCATGATCTTCTTGAGCCGCTTCTCCACCCGCTCGCGGCTCCAGTAGTATCCCTCCCGGTTCTGCACCCACTCGAAGTAGCTGACGGTCACCCCGCCCGCGTTGGCCAGGATATCGGGGATCACGAACACACCCGAGTTTTCCAGGATCGCGTCCGCGTTGGCCGTGGTAGGCCCGTTTGCCCCCTCGCAGATGATCCGCGCCTGGATCCGAGGCGCGTTGGCGCGGGTGATCTGGTTCTCCAGCGCCGCCGGGATCAGGACTTCGCAGTCGAGCTCGAGCAGCTCGGCGTTCGGCAGGTGGTCGCCGCCGCGGAAGTCCTCCAGCACGCCTCCCGCGCGCACGTGCTCTTCGGCGGCCCCCAGATCGATCCCGTCTTCGTTGTGGACGCCGGTCGTGAAGTCGCTGATCCCCACGACTTTCATTCCCCGCTGGGCACACAGTCGCGCCGCGGTCCCGCCCACGTTTCCGAAGCCCTGCACGACGACGCGCGCGCCCTCCACCGGAAGGCCCTGATGGCGGAGAGCCTCGAGCGTAACGAGCATGCAGCCCCGGCCGGTCGCGTCCCGCCTGCCGAGCGAGCCACCCATCTCGATCGGCTTCCCGGTGACGATAGAAGTCACCGTATGGCGCGCGTGCGCGCTGTAGGTATCCATGATCCACGCCATCACCTGCTCGTTGGTGTTGACGTCGGGTGCCGGCACGTCCGTCTCGGGCCCCAGAATCGACATGATCTCCGCCGTGTAGCGCCGCGTGAGGTGCTCGAGCTCGCGCGTCGACATCCCGCGCGGCTCGCACACGACGCCGCCCTTGGCGCCCCCGAACGGGATGTTCACTACCGCGCACTTCCAGGTCATCCATGCCGCCAGCGCCTTGACCTCCTCGAGCGTCACGTCGGGCGAGAAGCGGATCCCGCCCTTCGCGGGGCCACGCGCGGTGTTGTAGTGGACCCGGTATCCGGTGAACACCTGGATCTCGTCGTCGTCTCTTCGGACCGGGACCGAGACGATCAGCTGTTTCTCCGGGTTACGCAGGATCGTATAGAGTCCGCTGTCGAGGTCGAGCAGCTCGGCCGCCCGGTCGAAGCGCGACATCATGGACTCGAACGGATTCACCTCGTCGAGAGGGATGTCCTTGGTGAGCGTCACGTGGAATGCTCCTTAGCCTACGTCGGGCTGGATGATCGTATCGCGCTGGAAAGCGGGGTCGGGATCGGGATGAGAGCGGGAAAAATGTAAGCCGCGGCTTTCCTTGCGCAAGATCGCGGAGCGCACGATCAGCTCCCCGACGAGGAGCAGATTGGCGGTCTCGGCGGCCTCCGGGGAGGACGGCTTCCGGGGGGCCGCAGCCGCGAGATCGGCCAGCGCTCGGCGGGCCGCAGCCAGTCCCTCGTCATTTCGGACGATCCCGGCCCCCTGCCACAGGACGTCCCGGATCTCGCCGCGGAGATCCTCCAGTCGCTCGGGATCCTCCTCCTCCGTCGGCCGAGGCGCGGGCCTGGCTGCCCCCCGCGAGGCCGGTCCATCGAGCAGCCCGGCCGTCGTGGCCGCGGCCCTGGCTGCGAAGACGACCGCCTCGAGGAGCGAGTTGGACGCCAGCCGGTTCGCCCCGTGCACGCCGGTACAGGCCACCTCCCCGGCGGCCAGCAGCCCCTCGACTCCGGTCCGGGCGTCGAGATCGGTCCGGACGCCACCGCACATGTAGTGCGCTGCCGGCACGACCGGCAGCGGATCGGCCGGCGGGTCGAGGCCCCGTGACCGGCAGGTCGCCAGGATGTTCGGAAACCGCTCGGCGAAGTGGGCCGCCTGGATCGGGTTGCAATCGAGCCACACGTGACGGGCACCGGTGCGGCGCATCTCGGCGTCGATCGCGCGCGCCACGACGTCCCGCGGCGCCAGATCGGCCAGCGGATGGTACCCGGCCATGAACGGACGGCCGGCGTCGTCCGTGAGCACCGCGCCCTCCCCGCGGACCGCCTCGCTGATCAGGAAGGCCCGCGGCTCGACCGGGTGGAGGGCGGTAGGATGGAACTGGACGAACTCCAGGTTCGCCATCGCCGCCCCGGCGCGAAACGCCATCGCGATCCCGTCGCCGGTGGCGATCCGCGGGTTGGTGGTGTAGCGGTACACCTGTCCGCAGCCGCCGGTCGCCAGGAATGTCACCCGCGCGGACACCGCCACTTGTTCGCCCGTCTCGCGGTCCACGGCCAGTGCCCCGAGACAGCGTGGCCCCCGCTCCTCCACCCACAGGTCCAGGGCGAAGTAGTGCTCGTGGATCGTCACGCCAGCGCGGGCCGCCGCGTCTAGCAGGCCCCGCTCGATCGCGCGGCCGGTCAGATCGTCGGCGCGGACGATCCGCCTCGCCGAGTGGCCGCCTTCGCGCGCCAGCGAGAGACGGCCCGGCGCGTCGCGCTCGTAGGTGAAGCGAACGCCGTGCTCGATGAGCTCGCGCACGCGCGCGGGGCCGCTGCGAACGAGGAGTTCGACCGCAGCGCGGTCGCAGAGCCCGGCCCCCGACTCGAGCGTGTCGGCGATGTGCGCGTCGAAGGAGTCGCCCGGGTCCATGACCGCCGCGATCCCGCCCTGGGCGTAGTTCGTGTTGGCCTCCGAGTCCTCCTTCTTGGTGAGCACAGTCACGCGACCGTGCTCGGCAGCCTTGATCGCGTAGGACAGCCCCGCGATCCCGCTGCCGAGGACCAGCACGTCGGTCTCGAGAACAGTGGGGGTCGTCATGTCCGCCAAGCGATCGCCTCCGCGATCTCGCGCCGGAGGAGATCGGGGTCGGCGGGGTCGAGCCGCCGCCGCATGACCCCCGCGGGCGCGTCGCCGAACCAGTCCGCCTTGCATTTGACCGCGTCCTTCTCGGTCATGAGAAACGCGGCCCCGGGATGGGAGCGGCGGAGGCGGGCGATCTCCCGCGCGGAGTAGGTATGATGATCGGGGAAGGCCGCCAGCGCGGCGACCTCGAGCCCGCCGGCGCGCGCGAACTCGGCCGCGGACTCGGGACGCGCGACACCCGCGATCACCACTACCGGACCATCCGGATCGAACGACTCGTCCCGGCTCGCGAGCCAGGAGCGGAGGGTCACGAGCCCTTCGGCCTGCCAGTCGGCGCCAGTCCCGGGGAGCTCCCGCCACCACGGCCCGTACGCCTCGCCGATCGAGCCCGCCGGCCATTCGGCGTCCCGCGGATCGATGCCCGCGACGACCCAGACCGCGTGCGGCGGGACCCAGCTCGCCCGCTGGCGCAGCGGACCCGCCGGCACGCAACGCGCCGGCGCGAAGAGGTCGAGGCGGGTGAACGCGACGAGGTCGAGCGCGCGGGGCACGCTGCGGTGCTGAAGTCCGTCGTCGAGGACGTACAGGTCCGGCCGCGCGCCCAGCTCCTCGACCGCCCGCGCCGCCAGGAAGCGGTCGCCGGAGACGCCCACCCAGGCCCCCGCGCGGGCCAGCAGCATGGGCTCGTCTCCCGCGTCCGCGACCCGCCCCGGTCCCCTTCCGGGCGCGAGCGCGAGGGGCACCCCGGACTCGCGGCCATACCCACGCGAGAGGACCGCCACGGTCGCCCCCTGCGGCGCTCCCTCGCGAACGATCCACTCGACCAGACTGGTCTTTCCCCCGCCACCCAGGGTCACGTTGCCGACGCTGATCGCCGGCGCCGTCAGCCTCGGTCCGGAGCCGGGAGCCGACAGCCGGCGCTCCGCCGCCGCGCCCCAGACCCATCCCAGCGGCGCGGAGATCCCCCGCGCCAGGCGCCCCGCAGTCCCGCCTCCGCCGTAAACCGCGCGCCGGGCCCACCCGTACACGGGCGCACGCTCCACGACGCCACCGCGCCGGTGGCGGCCGCCCACGTCCTCGTTGGAGGAGCTCATGACCCGATCAGGACACCCGCGGGCTCGACCGCCTCGCCGGCGGCCTCCGAAGCGTCGCGGGCAGCGCGCTCGTGGAGCTCGCGCAAACCGGCCTCCAGCCGCCGCCTGCACGCTTCCATCTCCTCGCGGTCGGCGTCCGGCGGCACGAATACGGGCTCGCCGTACAGAATGCGCACCCGGGCGCCGGGCAGCGGGATCTCGAACCGATCCCACGAGTCGATCCGGTGGGCGCGGCCGGCGGCGGCAGCCACGGGCAATAGAGCATGGCCAGTGTGCCTGGCGAGCGCCACCGCGCCGGGCTGGAAGCGTCCGTCGGAATGGGCGTCGGGAGTCAGCGCCAGGTCGCCGCCCGCCGAGGCGTGGCGCAGCATGGCGCGGAAGCCCGCCACCGGGTTGCGCCGGCTCGAGCCGCGGATCGGCACGTAGCCCAGCGGCCGCATGATGCGCTCGGCCATGACGCCGTCGGGATGGCCCGAGACGAGCACGCCGACGCGGCGCCCGGCGTGCGGCACGACCAGCTCCAGCATGCGCCCGTGCCAGAAGCAGTACAGGATCCCGCCGCTCGCCTGGGCGTCTTCGAAGTGCTCGAGCCCATCGACCTGGATGCGCCAGGTGCGGGTAAGCAGCCGGACGAACGCCGCCACCAGCGGACCGCTGCGGCTCGCGACCGCGCGCAGGACGGGCCGCCTCAACGCTCGCCTCGCGCCGGCTGGCTCATGCGAACCGGCTCAGCAGCCAGATCGCGACGATGACGAGGAGCAGCGCGAAGACCAGCCCTCCCATCCGCGCCCGGATCGGGCGAGGGGTGACGTTCTGCCGGTCCTTCCACACGCTCAGCGACCCCATGCTCTCGTCGACTCTCCGGTGAGGATGCAGCGGATGAGCGGGACGATACATGACGCGGAAGAAAAAGGGAAAGAGGAGCCGGTGGGCCGAGGGGCCTAAACCGTGATGCCGCGCTCGCTTTCCCGTATGAACGTCAGGAAGCGGACGATCTCCGGATACGGATGGAGTTCGCCTTCCGCGCGCTCCAGGGCCTGCCCGATGTTGAGCTTGGAGTTGAAGAACAGCCGGTAGGCGCGCTTGAGCTCGGCCTTCACGTTCTCGGGGAATCCGCGCCGGTCGAGACCCACGGTGTTCAGGCCGAAGAGCGTGGTGGGAACTCCCGCCGCCTTCACGAAGGGCGGCACGTCCTTCTGGACCCGCGATCCGCCGCCCACGAACGCGTGCGCCCCGATGCGGACGAATTGATGCACCGGCGTCATGCCGCCCACGATCGCCTGCTCGTCGATGGTGACGTGCCCGGCGAGGTTCACCGCGTTGCTGAGGATCACCCCGTCGCCGATCCGGCAGTCGTGCGCCACGTGGACGTACGCCATGAGCAGGCATCCCTCGCCGATCTCCGTTCGGCCGAGAGCGCGCGTGCCGCGGCTGACCGTCACATACTCGCGGATGACCGTGCCGTTTCCCACGATGCACGCCGTCGCCTCGCCCTCGTACTTCAGATCCTGCGGCTCGCCGCCGATCACCGCGCCATAGTGGATCTGGCAACGCTCCCCGATCGTCGTTCCGCGCTCGATCACCGCGTGGGCGAATATCCGGCTGCCATCCCCGATCGTGACGTCGGGACCCACGATCGCGTAGGGCCCGATCTTCACGTCTTCCCGGATCACCGCCGTCGGATCGACGATCGCGCTGGCGTGGATATCGACGGTTACCTGCCGCATCTCACTTGTCCACCACGGAAGCCATGAGATCGGCCTCGGCGACGACCGCGCCGTCGACACGCGCGGTGCCGTGCATCTTGCAGAACGTCCCGCGGCGCTTGACCAGCTCGATCTCGCATTCCAGCCTGTCGCCGGGCCGCACGGGCTGCCGGAAGCGGACGTTATCGAGGCCTGTGAAGTACACGACCTTCTCCGCGGGATCGTCGACCAGGCTCATCAGCAGCAGCCCTCCGACCTGACCCATCGCCTCCACGATCAGGACGCCTGGCATGACCGGGTGTCCGGGAAAGTGTCCTTGGAAGAATGCCTCGGAGATCGTGACGTTCTTGATCCCCACGATGCGCTTCCCCTCGTCCATCTCGATGACCCGGTCGACGAGGAGGAACGGGTAACGGTGAGGCAGCACCTCCATGATACGCGACACGTCCATCAGGACGGCCGAACGGGCCGGCGTCTCCGCCTCGCGTCGCCGCGGCCTCGTTCCGTTGCCGCGCTCCGTGCCCTCGATCAGCCGCTTGAGGATTCGCACCAGCTCGAGGTGCGTTCGATGGCCGGAGCGGTGCGCGATGATGTGAGCTTCCAGGTCCACGTTCAGAACCTTCAGGTCGCCCAGCAGGTCCAGGATCTTGTGACGCACCAGCTCGGTGGGAAACCGCAGGTGGTCCTCGTTGAGGATCTTGTCGTCGCCGATCACGATCGCGTTGCGCAGGTTGCCGCCGCGGATCAGGCCGGCGGCCTTGAGCTGCTCGATCTCGTGCAGGAACCCGAAGGTGCGGGCCGGCGCGATCTCGCGCTCGAACGTCTCGGGTGTGATCTCGAATGACGCGAACTGATGACGCACGAGCGGGTGGTCGAAATCAATGGAGAACGACACCTGCAGCCGATCGGAGGGCAGCAGCGTGATCTCCACATCCCCTTCTTCGTAGAAGATGGGCTCCTCTACACGATAGGTCCGGCGCGGGGCGTCCAGCTCGGTCGTGCCCGCGTCCTCGAGCGCCTTCCAGAAAGGCAGGCTCGAGCCGTCCGCGACCGGCGGCTCGCCCGCGTCCAACTCGATCACCAGGTTGTCGATCCCGCGCGCGGCGATCGCCGCAAGCACGTGCTCGATCGTCTGAACCTGGGTTCCGTTGACGCCGATCGTCGTCCCCCGCTCCACTCCCACGACGTGATCGGGGTCGACGGCGATCTGCGGGTGCCCCTCGATGTCGGTGCGCACGAATCGGATCCCCGTGTAGGCGGGGGCCGGCAGGAAGGTCATGTGACACTGATTGCCGCTGTGCAAACCCACGCCGGAGTAGGTGACGGGCCTGGCGATGGTCCTCTGGCGATCCGATGTCATTTGCGCTTGAGCCTGGATTCCAGGGCCTTGAGGCGTTCGAAAAGCTCAGGGAGCCGGGCGAAGAGGGCGTATGCGCGCATCTGCTCGCGATGGGAGCGAGCGGGGTAGCCCGAATACTCCGCGTCGGCCGGGACGTCGCCGATCACGCCTGACTGCGCGCCGAGCCTGGCGCGATCGCCGATCTTCACGTGCCCGACGATTCCCACCTGCCCGGCGATGACGGCATGATCGCCGATCGAAGTGCTCCCGGCGATGCCGACCTGCGCAACGATGAACGCGTTGCAACCGATCGAAACATTATGGGCAATATGAACCTGGTTGTCAATTTTCGTTCCATCGCCTATCACGGTGTCGCCCGCCGACCCGCGATCGATCGTCACGTTGGCGCCGATCTCGACGTCGTCTCCGATCGACAGGCCGCCGCGCTGCGGCACCTTGTGATGACGCCCGCGCTCGTCGGTCGCGTAGCCGAACCCATCCGAGCCCAGCACGGAGCCGCTCTGAACGGCGCACCGCGCGCCCAGGCGCGTGCCCGCGTGCAGCGTGACCCGCGGGAAGATCCGGCAGTCCTCGCCGACCTCGACTCCCCGACCGACGACGCTGCCGGCGCCGATCGTCGATCGCGCACCGATCGAGGCGCCGTCCTCTATCACAACCAGGGGACCAATGCAGACGTCCACGCCGATGTGCGCCGAGGGGTCGACGATGGCGCCCGGGTCGATGCCCGGCACCGGGGCCGCCTCGGGAAGCAGCATGTCCACGGCGCGTGCATACGCCAGGTACGGGTTCGCCACGCGGAGCAGATTTCGGCCGTTGCCGTGAAAGGACTCGCCCACGATCAGGGCCGCCGCCCCGGATCGCATGGCGGACTCCTCGTAGCGCGGATTGGCCAGGAACGAGAGATCGCCCGGCCCGGCGCGCTCGAGGGGTGCGACGCCGCTGACCGTGACATCAGGATCGCCCTCGAGGCGGGCCTCTATGGCACCGGCCAGATCTCGCAGCTTCAGCGTCGGCACGGACCCTCCGGGATCCTGCTCGGGGCCGCCGCTCAGCGCGACGGCGCGGGCTGGGATCTCAGCCGATCGATCACCTGTTGCGTGATGTTGAGCGCCGGATCTCCGGCTACCAGAGCACCGTCATTGAGATCGAAGATGAGGGCGTAGCTGCCCTCGCGTCGGGTCTGCTCGATCACCTCGTTCACCCGTTCGATGATCGGACTCATCAGCTCGGCCTGCTTGGTCGCGGCTTCACCCTCCTGCCCAAACTTCTCCTGGAAATACTGCTGGATCTCCTGTTCCAGGGTGAGCATCTGCTGCTGCTTCTCGGTCTTGTTCTCGGGCGAGAGGATGACTTCCTGCGCCTTGTACTCGTCGAACATCGTCTGCAGCTGGGTGCGCTTGGCGTCCAGACTGTCGCGCCAGGCGGTCGCCGTGCGATTGAAGGCGTCGTTGGCCTCCGTATACCCGGGGGCGGCCTTGATGATCTCCTCGGAATCGATGAAGCCGATCTTCAGACCGGTCTCCTGCGCGCTCCCGACCGCGGGCAGAGCGAGCCCGATAAGCGCCACGAAAACGACCGTCATGCTTCGCATGGGATGACCTCTTTCTCTCGTTGCGGGCGGCATGGCTGCGCCGCCGGAGTGTTCATCGGGAGAGATTCCCGAATCGGAAATGGAGCTGCCACCCCGGATCGGGATTGCCGCTGCCATCGAGCCGGTCGAAGCCATAGGCGTAATCGAGGCCCATGGGCCCGAAACCGGGCAGGTCGATTTGAATCCCCACCCCCGCCCCCCGCTTCAGATCGGCGAACGTGACATCGCTGAACTCGCTCCACACGTTGCCCGCGTCATAGAAGACCGACGTGTAGATGGTGTCCGTGATCTTGACGAAATGCTCGGCCGTCAGGAGCAGGAATGCATTCCCCTTGTCGTCGATGCTCCTGCCAGATTCATCGAAGAATCTATTCCCCGCGGTGTGCACGCCCACCCGGTTTTCCGGATATCCCCGCAATCCCTCCGACGGATACTGGACCCCGCCCAGGATGTATTGGTCGGTCAGGGGCACGAAGCCGGTAGCGTGGATCCCGCCCGTCTTGAGCGACAGATTCAGAACCGTGCGATCGTTCAGCGTCGGCGCGAACCACGAGCTCTCCAGCTCGTACTTCTGGAACCCCACACTCCCACCCAGGATCCCCCCCGCCGCATCAACGCCGATACTGTGCCGGGCGCCCTGGATAGGGTGCAGCCGGGGCAGCCGGGTATCACGGACGAGGCTCAGGTTCACGCTCGATTCGGTCCGTGGATACTCTTCGCGGAAGCGCGAGTCGTCGCCGTCCACGGCCTCGAGGTCGATTCGCTGCCACGTGTATCCGTAGAACAGGCGCGAGGCTTCATCCCACGGCAGCGGGGTTCCCAGGCGCAGGTTGCCGCCGAGGGCCTCCTGCCGGAACGAGGTTCCGATGTAGCGCTGGTTGATGTCGAAGAACGAGGTCGAGAGCGAGGTCTTGGTGCCCATGAAGACGGGCTCCGTGTAGCCGAGCTCCAGATTGTTGTTGCGCGACCCGAACTCCCAGCGGATGCGCCCCGACTTGGCCTGCCCGAAGAGATTGGGCTGCTCGTAGCCCAGGAACCCCGACAGGCCGGTGCCGCCGCCGACCGCCGCACCGAGCGTCAGCGATCCGGTGCGCCGCTCCTCGACCTCGAACGTCAGGTCGATGTCGCCCGTCTCCTGATCCGCCACCCGCGTGGTGGGGACGATCCCCGGCTCGAAGAACCCCAGCCCCTCGAGGGCCAGCAGGCTGTTCCGCACGTCGGTGCGCCGGAACCGCTCGCCGGGTTCGACGAACAGGTGTCGGCGGATGACGGACTCGTGGGTGACGGTGTTGCCGCGGATCGCGATGTGCCGGATCTCGGCGGGATTTCCCTCGCGGATCTGCCACGTCAGATCCACGATCGTCGTGTCGGGCCGCACCCTGCGCACGGGTTGCACCTGGGCGTAGATGTATCCGTCGTCCGCATACAGGTTGAGAAGATCCGCCTGCGTCGCCTCGACAGCGGTGGTGCTGAACACGCTCCCGGGCTCGAGGCGCAGGAAGCGCCGCAGGTCGGCCTGCGAGAACCGGCTGTTCCCTTCCAGGTCGACTTCCCCCGTCCGGTACAGCGGACCTTCCTCCACCCGCACGACCAGGCGCATGCTTCCGTCCTCCGGATTCACCGCCATGGAGTCCGAGACGACCTGCATGTCGATGTAGCCGTGCTCGCCGTAGAACGCGGGCAGCTTCTGGCTCAGGTCGGCGCTCCATTTCGCTTCGTCGAACTCGCCATCCTGCCAGAACCAGAACCCTTCCGGGTCGGTCTCGATCGCCTTGCGCAGCCGGTCCCCGGAGAAGGCCTGGTTCCCCTGGAAGCGGATTTCCGCTATCTCGACCTTCTCCCCTTCGTCGATGCGAACCACGACGGCGGTGGAGTCCGCGTCCGTCCGGGCGGGCTCGAGGGACACCTCCGCCAGGTAGAAGCCCTTCTCGGCATAGAGCGCCTCGATGTCGAGCGCCGCCTGATGCAGCCGATGCTCGAGCATCCTGTCGCCGGCCTTGAACGGGATCTTCCCGCGGATGTCCTTTTCCTCCACCTCGTCTCGGCCCTCGAGCTCGATGCCGGTGATGACCGGCGCTTCCCGGACCGTGATCACGGCCACGACGCCGCCCTCCGCCGGTCGCGTATCGAGCCCGACGTCGTCGAAGAGCTGCGTGTTCCACAGCGTCCGGATGGCCTCCTGCATGTCCCTCGTCGTCAGGAAGGTCGTGCCCGGAAGACCGGAGAGCGCCGCGACGCGCTCGGGGTCCAGCAGGGTCGCCCCCTCCACCTCGACTCCCACGAGCCGCGGCGCGTCCTGGGCCATCGCGGTCGCCGCCATGGAAGCCGCGGCGAGCGCGCATCCGGCGGCCAGCACCCCCACCCGCGACACAAGCGAAAAAGGAGAGACGCGGTCTCTCCTTCTTCGACTCCGCCGGGAATCGCAGGACGGTGTCAGGGTTGGCATTACCTTACCGCACTTCCTCCTGGATCGACTGTTCCTCCAGCGGGGGCGCCGATGACCGGACCGTAAACTTGAGATGCTCCTCATCGGCGACCTCGACAAGCACGTCGTCGCCGGGGGCGAAGCGGCCCTGGAGCAAGGCCTCGGAGAACGGGTCCTCGAGGTAGCGCTGCATGGCCCGCTTGAGGGGCCGCGCCCCGAACTTCTCGTCGAACCCCTTCCGCGCCAGGAACTTCTTGGCTTCGTCGCTGAGCTCCAGCGCCAGCTCGCGGTCCTCGATGCGCTTCAGGACGTCCCGGAACAGGATGTCCACGATCTGGACGATGTGATCCTCGTTCAGCGGATGGAAAACGATCACTTCGTCCAACCGGTTGAGGAACTCCGGGTTGAAGGTCTTGTTTATTTCGTCCTTGACGGCCTCCTCGATCTGGCCGAATCGCGCTCCCTCGGTCGGCTTCTGAAAGCCCAGCGCCCGCGATCCCATGATGCGCCGTGCGCCGATGTTCGAGGTCATGATCACGACCGTGTTCTTGAAATCGATCTTGCGGCCGTAGTTGTCCGTGATGTGGCCCTCATCCAGGATCTGCAGCAGGATGTTGAACACGTCCGGATGGGCCTTCTCGATCTCGTCGAGCAGCACCACCGAGTACGGCTTCCGGCGCACCTCCTTCGTCAGGTAGCCCGAGTCCTCGTACCCTACGTAGCCCGGGGGCGCCCCGAGCAGTCGGCTCACGGTGAACTTCTCCATGTACTCCGACATGTCGATGCGAATGAGCGCGTTCGGGTCGGCGAACAGGAACCGCGCCAGCGCCCGCGCCAGCTCGGTCTTCCCGACACCCGTGGGGCCCGAGAAGATGAATGACCCAATCGGACGGCGCGGATCCTTGAGGCCCGCACGTGTCCGGCGGATCGCCTTGGAGATCGCGTTGATGGCCGCTTCCTGGCCGACGATGTGGTTGTGCAGCTCGGCTTCCATCTGCAGCAGGCGCTCGGTCTCCTCTTCGCGCAGCCGCACGACCGGCACCCCGGTCCAGCGGCTGACGATGAAGGCCACGTCCTCGGTCGTCAGCGTCGGCCGATCGGCGTGGTTCCCGCGCTCCCACTCGAGCTTCTTCCGCTTGATCGTGGACTTCAGCTCGCGCTCGCTGTCGCGCAGCTTGGCCGCCGTCTCGTAGTCCTGCGCTTTGATCGCCTGGTCCTTGCGCGTGACGATCTCCTGCACTTCCTCCTCCAGCGCCAGCAGCTCGGGCGGAGGGACTTGCGTAGCCAGGTGCACGCGCGCGCACGCCTCGTCGATCACGTCGATCGCCTTGTCCGGCAGGAAGCGGTCGGTGATGTAGCGCTCGGAGAGCCGCGCGGCCGTCTCGATCGCGTCGTCCGGGATCTCCACCTTGTGATGGTCGGCATAGCGCAGCCGCAGGCCCTTGAGGATCTCGACCGTCTCCTCGATGGAGGGCGGGTCGACCACTACCGGCTGGAACCGGCGCTCCAGGGCGCCGTCCTTCTCGATGTACTTGCGATATTCGTTGAGAGTCGAAGCGCCCACGCACTGCAGCTCACCCCGGGCCAGTGCCGGCTTGAGCATGTTCGACGCGTCGATGGCGCCCTCGGCCGCTCCCGCGCCCACCAGGGTATGCAGCTCGTCGATGAACAGGATGATGTTCTGCGACTGTTTGATCTCGTTGATCACGGCCTTGAGGCGCTCCTCGAACTGGCCCCGGTACTTGGTGCCCGCGATGACCGCGGCCATGTCCAGCGAGAGAACCCGGTGTTCCCGGAGCGAGTGCACGATCTCGCCGGAGACGATGCGCTGGGCGAGTCCTTCGACGATCGCCGTCTTGCCGACTCCCGGCTCCCCGATCAGAACGGGGTTGTTCTTCTTACGTCGTGACAGCACCTCGATGACGCGCTCGATCTCCTTCTCCCTGCCGATCGTGGGATCGAGCTCACCCTCACGGGCGAGGTCGGTCAGATCGCGGCAGAAGTGATCGAGGGCTGGAGTTTTGGACTTCTTCTCACTCGGCTTGGACGCCTGGCTCCCACCTTCCATCGAGCTCAATTCGCCTCCTAGCAAACGGATGGTCTCGTTGCGCGCCACGTCTATCGTGACGTCGACCTCCTCCAGCACCTGCGCCGCAACTCCCTTCTCTTCCCGCAGCAGCCCCAACAGCAAGTGCTCCGTACCCACGTAGGAATGCTTGAGGCTGCGCGCCTCGGCCACCGAGAACTCCAGCACCTTCTTGGCACGCGTAGTATACGGCACCTCGTCCGCGGTCATGTCGCTCTTGCCTGACTCCACCCGCTCCTCGATCCGGCTGCGGAGCTCCTCCAGGTCCACGTTCAGGTTCGTCAGGATCGCCGCCGCCACCCCTTCCCCCTCCCGGATCAGACCCAGGAGGATGTGCTCGGTGCCCACGTAGTCGTGGCGCAGGCGCGTGGCCTCCTCCCGAGCCATCGAGAGCACCTTGCGTACTCGATCGGTGAAGTTGCTGTTCATCGTCCTTCCTCGGGGTGGCCGGGTTCTGCTTCGTCCAATATCTCTCGAATCAGCTTCGCCCGCTCGTGTTCTCTGTCGCGCTTGGCCAGCGCTCGGCCGGCCCGCTTCTCGAGATGGGCGATCTGAGTCCATAGCAGCAACTGATTCAACTGTCGTACCCTCATGTCCGGCAGCAGTTTCATGCTGACCCCCAGCCGCACGGCGGAGAGCAGATTCATCATCTCGTCGGTCGACATGGCGCGGGCGCAGCGCAACAGACCATACGCCCTCCAGACCTTGTCCTCGATCTCGTCCAGGGCGTCGCGGGCGAGCACTTGCCGGGCGTTCTCCTCGTACTCGATGACCTGCCTCGTGATCTGGCTAAGATGGCCGACGAGCTCGGTCTCGCTCTTTCCTAGCGTGGTCTGATTGGAGATCTGGAAATAATTGCCCACGACGTCCGATCCCTCTCCGTACAGCCCGCGGAATGTGAGCCCGATCTGCGCCAGGCCCTGCAGAACCTTATGGATCTCCCGCGTCAGCACGAGTCCCGGAAGGTGGATCAGAACCGAGGCCCGCAGTCCGGTGCCCGTGTTCGTCGGGCATGACGTCAGGAAACCGAATCGCTCATGGTAGGCGAACCGCAGCCTGCGCCGCAGGTCCTCGTCGGTCCGCCGCGCGCTATCCCAGGCCTCTTCGAGCTGGAGGCCGGCCTCCAGCACCTGGATGCGCAGGTGGTCCTCTTCGTTGATGAGCAGCGCCACGCGTCCGCTGTCGCTGACCAGCAGCGCGCTGGCCTCCTTGAAGCGGATCATCTCTCGGCTGACGAGGTGCCGCTCCAGCAACAGATTCAGATCGATATCCTGCAGCTCGCCCAGGCGCAGAATCTGCCGCCGCGCCGAACCGCCGTTCGACCCACCCGCCTCGCCGAACGCATCGATGATCTCCTGCGTCACTTCTTCCTGCTGTGCGGCCGCGATCGTTTCCCGGAACGGAAAGTGCTCGAGATTCCGCGCCAGCCGCACACGCGTGCTGAGGATGATGTCCGCATGCGGACCATCGCCGCTGATCCAGGACAGCCCGCCGTCCACGGTGCCCAGAAGGTCGTCGCCCGGCAGCCTCACAACTGCTCCTCGGACTCGAACGCCGCCGCGCGGGCGGCGCGCCGATCTTCCTCCAGCGCGGAGATCCTGTCCCGGAGCTCCGCGGCCAGCTCGTACTCCTCGTTCTCGACCGCCTGCCGCAGATCCCGGCGCATCTCGAGCAGCTGCGCCTCGCGCTCGTCCACCGGTCCGATCGACTCGTCTTCCGTGATACCCACGTGCTCGTTCGAGCCATGGATCTTCCTGAGGAGTGCGCTCATCTCCTGCTCGAACGTGGCGTAGCAATGGGCGCAGCCGAGGCGCCCCGACTTGCGGAACTGGCGGAAGGTGCAGCCGCAGCGCGGGCACGCCGTATTGGCGTTCGTCGCCTTCGTGAAGATCGGGGCGCCCATCTCGGACAGGAAATCCGAAAGCGGGACCTGCGAGCTGACCGGGCTCGTCTTCAAGCCGCGCTTCTGCGCGCAATCCTGGCATAAATGGAACGTCTCTGTCTCGTCGTTGACGATCTGCGTGAAATGGACGGTCGCTTTGTTCTGACCGCAATCGGCGCAAAGCATAGGCAGATCCGTTTCCGGTTGACTTCGCCAGCTAAACGACGCCCCGGCAGGGCCCGTTCAATACCCGACCGGTGAATCGCGACTCCCTATCGCTTACTACCCCAGTGGCTCGAGCTGGATCGGGGCCAGCATACCGTCCTCGATATGGAGCAGTCGGTCGGTTCGCTCCGCCAGACGCTCGTCGTGGGTAGCGACCACGAACGACACCCCCTTCTCGCTAGCCAGGTCGAACATCAGGTCGTGAAGGCGCTCGCTGTTCGGGCGGTCCAGGTTGCCCGACGGCTCGTCCGCCAGAATCACGACCGGATCGTGGACCAGCGCCCGCGCGAAGGCGACCCGCTGCTGCTCGCCGCCGGAAAGCGCGCTCGGGCGGTGCTCGAACCGGTGCCCCAGACCCACCTCCTCCAGTATGGCCCGGGCTTGGGCGTCGGCGGCCGCCGGCTCCATTCCCTGGATCAGCAAGGGCAGTGCCACGTTTTCGGCCGCGCTGAACTCCAGCAGCAGGTGATGGAACTGGAATACGAAGCCCAGCAACCTGCTGCGAATACGGGAGAGCTCGGCGTCGGACAGCCGGCTGAGGTGCCACTCGGCGAGGATGACTTCGCCGTGCGTCGGGCGATCCAATCCACCCAGCAGGTGGAGGAGCGTGCTCTTGCCCGCTCCCGATGCTCCGACGATCGCCACGGTCTCCCCCGCGGCTACTGTCAGATCGACCCCGCACAGTACCTTCACCGGGTCGTTGACGCCCGGATACTCCTTGTGGAGTCGGCGCGCCTCCAGGACCGTCCGCCTGTCCCAGTCCTCCCGCCGGCTATTCATACCGGATCGCGTCCACCGGTGTCATTCCGGCCGCCTGCCGCGCGGGGTAGATGGTGGCCGCCAGTGAGATGAGCAGGCTCGATCCGATGATCACCGCGATGTTCAGGGGCTCGATCGACACGGGCAGCGTGTCGATGAAATAGACCTCGCCGGGAAGCGAGATGAACCGATATCTCGCGAGCAGCAGCGCCGCGGCCAGTCCGGCCACGCAGCCGAGGGCCGTGCCCACACCCCCGATCAGTGCTCCCTGATAGACGAAGATCCGGCGGATGGCGTTCCCCTGCATGCCCATCGACCGAAGGATCCCGATCTCCTTCGTCTTGTCCATAACGATCATGGTCAGGGTACTGATGATATTGAACGCCGCCACCAGTACGATGAGGACCAATATAACGAACATGGCCTTCTTTTCCAGTTTGAGCGCCGAGAACAGCGGCTGATTCAGCTCGATCCATGTGGTGACGTAAAACGGACCGTCGATTCGCTTTACCACGTCCTCACCCATCTCCCGCGCGTCCCACACGTCTTCCACCCGCGCGGCGACGCCGTAGGCGATGTCACCGGTCTGCAGGTAGTCCTGGAGGGCCGTCAGCGAAGCGTACACGAACTTGGAATCGTACTCGAACAGGCCGCTCTTGAACGTGCCCGCGAGCACGAACTTCTGAAGCTTGGGGATCGTGCCGTGCAGCGGAGACACCGATGCGACCTCGGGCGTCGTCAGGGTGAGCGTGTCTCCCGGGAATGCGCCCAGCCTGTCAGCCAGCATGTATCCCAGCACGATCTTGGGATAGGGATCGCCGGGCGATTGCTGCAGGTCCCAGTCGCCGGATATCACCTGCTCGTAGGTGTCCGCGACTTCGGGCTCGTGGCGCGGGTCGACGCCGCGGATGACCGCGCCTTCGTTCCGGCCCCGGCCGTGACCGATGATGCCCTCCGTGTAAATGAACGGGGACGCTCCGACTACGCCCTGAGTGGAACGCAGGATCTCGGCGATCTCCTGGTAATCCTCTATGGGCTCGGAGTTGTACTTCTGGATCAGGAGGTGCGGCGTATTCGTGAGGATCTTCTCGCGCAGATCGTCCTGCAGCCCGTTCATGACGCTCATCACGATGACCAGCGCCGCCACCCCGACGAACACCCCGCCGATGGCGATGAGGCCGATGACCGAGATGAGTCCCCGGCGGCGCTTCGAGCCCAGATAGCGTAGCGCGATCTTCCACTCCAGGCTCATGGGCCCTCTTCCGGCCGCAGCGTCGGGAACAGGATCACGTCGCGGATCGACGCCTGATCGGTCAGGAACATCGTCAGCCGGTCGATGCCGATGCCGATGCCGGCGGTCGGAGGCATGCCGTACTCCAGCGCGCGCAGGAAGTCCTCGTCCACTATGTTGGGCGCCTCTTCGTCGCCCTCGGCCGCCAGCCGGACCTGGGCCTCGAACCGCTCCCGCTGCTCGCGCGGATCGTTGAGCTCGCTGAACGCGTTGGCCCACTCCGAGCCGAATAGATACGCCTCGAAGCGCTCGACGAGGCGCGGATCCTCCCGATGGGCCTTGGCGAGCGGCGAGAGCACCGCCGGATGGTCGATGACGAAGGCCGGCCCGTCCAGATCCGGCCCTACCAGGCGGCCGAAGAGCCCGTCCAGGATCCTGCCGGCGCTCTCTTCGGGCGCGACATCGATTCCCAGCCGCGCGGCCTCGCGAGCGAGCGCAACGCGCGACAGATCCGAAACGTCGACGCCGGCGCCAGCCAGCGTGTCCAGGAATCGCAGCTTCGGCCAGGGCCTCGACACGTCGACGGTGCGGCCCTGGAACGTCAGCTCGGTGCCGCCGTGCAATTCCTCCACCAGGCCGACCAGCATCTCCTCGGTAAGGTCCATGAAGTCCCGGTAGTCCGCGTACGCCTGGTAGAGCTCGAGCATGGTGAACTCGGGGTTGTGGAAGCGATCGATGCCCTCGTTGCGGAAGTCCTTCGCGATCTCGTACACGCGATCCATGCCGCCCACGACGCACCGCTTCAGGTACAGCTCGTCGGCGATCCGCAGGTACAGAGTCGAGTCGAGCGCGTTGTGGTAGGTCGTGAACGGCTTGGCGGCGGCTCCGCCGTAGACGGGCTGGAGCACCGGCGTCTCCACCTCCAGGAACCCGCGCGCGTCCAGGAAGTTCCGCAGGTGCCGGACGATGCGGGCGCGATCGGCGAATACCTCACGGGACTCGGGATGCACGGCGAGGTCCGCGTAGCGCTGGCGGTAGCGGAACTCCTGGTCGGCGACCTGATGGTACGCGCGGGCCTCGCCCTCCTCCTCCACCACCTTGCCCAGCGGGAGCGGCCGCAGCGCCTTGGCGAGCAGCGCGACCTCCGCGGCCCGGACGGTCACCTCGCCCGTCCGCGTCCGGAATAGCTGGCCCGCGACGCCGATGAAGTCCCCCAGGTCGAGGTGGTCCAGAAGGCCGAAGGTGTCCTCGCCCAGCTCGTCCTGCCGCAGATAGACCTGGATCCGGCCGGTCGAGTCGGCCACGTGCAGGAACGCCGTCTTGCCGTGCGACCGGATCGAGACCACCCTGCCGGCGATCCGCGCCGCAATCGGATCGCCGTCGTCCCGGAACGTATCCAGCAACTCGGCGGCATGATCGTCTACCCGCCACCGCGCAGGATACGCATCGACCCCGCGCTCCTCGATGGCGGCCAGCTTCTCGCGCCGGACCACCTGCGGATTCGTCTCGCCGCTCATCCGCTCAATCCCCGCCGGTTACTTCAGTAGCGGGAGTGCAACGCCGCAGGTCGGCCATTTTCAACGCCCGACCATTTTCAATGCCCGACCGACCCGGCGGTCTGGCGCAGGTATTCCTCCATGAACGGCCGGATCTCCCCCTCCAGCACCGCCTCCACGTCGGAGGTCTCCCAGCCCGTGCGGTGGTCCTTGGCCAGGGTGTAGGGATGGAGGACGTAGGAGCGGATCTGACTGCCGAACGCGATTTCCTTCTTCTCCGCTTCGAGCTCCTCGCGGGACTTCTCGCGCTCGGCCTTGAGGAACTGGTAGAGCCGCGCCTTCAGCAGGCGCATGGCTGTCTCCCGATTGCGATGCTGGCTGCGCTCGGCCTGGCTCTGGACGACGATCCCCGTCGGCAGGTGGGTGATGCGCACAGCCGAGTCGGTCTTGTTGACGTGCTGCCCGCCGGCCCCGCTCGCGCGATAGGTATCCACCTTGAGGTCCTTGTCCTGGATGTCGACCGTGATTTCGTCGGCGATGTCAGGATACACGAATACGGACGCGAAGGAGGTGTGGCGTCTGGAATTGGCATCGAACGGGCTGATGCGGACGAGCCTGTGCACTCCCTTTTCGGCTTTTAGATACCCGAACGCGTAATCGCCCTCGATCTCGACGGTGGCCCGCGTGATGCCACCTTCCTCCCCCTCCTGGATGTCCACCACCTGATACTTGTAGTCGTTCTGCTCCATCCACTTCGTATACATCCGCAGCAGCATCATCGCCCAGTCCTGGCTTTCGGTCCCGCCGGCGCCCGGATGCACGGTCAGGATCGCCCCCCGGAAGTCGTCGGGGTCCCGGAGCATCCCCCGGAACTCGAACTGTCCGACGCGATCGACGAGACCGGTCATCATGGTCTCGAACTCCAGGAAGAAGGCCTCGTCCGCGTCGTCGAGCAGCTCGATCATGTCCCGCGCGTCGCGGATCTCACCCTTCAGGGCGTCATATCCCTGTACCCATTGCTGGTGCTGTTTCAGCTCGGACAGGACGGCGCGGGCGCGCTCGTTGTCGTTCCAGAAGTCGGGCTCCGCGCTCCGGGCCTGGAGCGCGGCTATGCGATCACGCCGCGAGGCGAGGTCAAAGATAGCTCCCGAGGAGATCCAACCTCTCCTCCAGGTCGCTCAGTTGGCGCCTGTATTCGCGTGCGTCGCTCATGCGAGGAGAAGATAGCGGCTCACTGCGACCCGCGCTCCCGGGTGCCGCGGTCGCCGGCGACCGCGCTCTCGGGCCGGACATCGCGCCTGCGGTCGACGACGTACAGCGATCCCGGGAAGGTCTTGGCGTAGCTCTTCATCTCGTTGGCAAGTTCACTGACCCGGGCGGGATGAGTGAACCGCCGGTGGACGTTGGTGACGCACCCGATGGAGATCGACATCAGCGGCGTCTCGCGAATGTTCCCCTGGCGGTCTTCGGCGAGATAGTGACCACGGTCGCGGTCCACCTGCGTGTACTGGAGCGGCATCAGGGTGTCGAACGTCTGGATGATCGCCTTCGAAACCTGCTCCAGATCCTCCACGGGCAGGGTGAAGATGAAATCATCCCCGCCGACGTGGCCGACGAAGCCGCGCCGCGACAAGCGACGCACCGTATCGCGCAGGATCGAAGAGACGATCCAGATGACCCGGTCTCCGCGGTGGTACGAGTGTTTGTCGTTGAATTCCTTGAAGGAGTCGATGTCGGCGTAGCACACCGCGAACTTCTCCCCACTGGCGATGCGCCGCTGGATGTCGAGCTGGATGATCTTGGTTCCGGGCAGCATGGTGGTCGGATTCACCGCCACGTCCCGGGCCGCACGCTCCAGCACCATCCGCAGCCGTAACTCCTGCTCGCGTCCCGTCTGCGTTCCGCTCAGGAACTCGTCGGCGCCGCGCTCGAACGCGGTCGCGATCTGCTCCATCCGGTGCTCGCGCGAGAAGAACACGATCGGCACGACGGAGTTGAAAGGATCGGCCTTCAAACGCGTGCAGAGGTCGGCGGCCGCGTCGAATCCGCGATCCGCGTCGATCAGCAGCAGCTCGACGATCCCGCGCTGCAGAGCGTGCTCGACCTCCTCGGGGGTCTCGCAGCGCTTGAGATGGTTGCCGGGCACCGCTTGTAGGAAACCTTCCAGCGCTTCCGGGACCCGCTCGGCCCGCGAAAGGTAGAGGACCCGCAGGCTCATCTAGTGGGGCACCACACCAGGACCTAGTCGGGCTCGGCTGCCGGCCGGAAGGGGCGTTGCAGGCGCACTACGTGCGGCTGCATCCGGGTGGTGACCGTGACGATCGCATTGTCTCCGGGCGCAGGTTCCGGCACGACGATCGCGTTTAGCTCGGGATAGCTCTCGACGATCTGGATGATCTCCGTGCATGGCGTCCCTTGCACGCAGCCCATCGAGAAGAGGCCGGTCGCAAGGATGTCGGCGGTCACGCCCTCGTCCGTGAAGACCGTGACGCTGGCCACTCCGGCGGTCGGCTGACCGGTGCGCGGATCGATTACGTGGCCGTACCTGCGACCGCCGATCTGCACCGTGCGGTCGTAGAAATTCGACGTGGACAGGCCGCCCGGCGGTAACCGCAGGTATGCGTAGTTCCGAGACGGGTCGTAGGGATCCTTGAGCTGGATCGGCCAGAGCCCGTTCTCGGGGCCAGGGCCGAAGAACAGCATCTCGCCGGCGAAATCCATGATGCCCGCGGTGGCACCCGCCTCCAGCATCGCCTCGCGCATCCGGTCGAGGGCGAACCCCTTGGCGGCGCCGCGCACGTCGAGGCGCATGCCCGGGTCGGGCAGGAAGACCGTGTGCGCATCGGGATCGATCTCGATCTTCGAGAAGCCCACGTGCGACAGGGCGGCGTGGACCTCGTCGGGCGTAGGCGCGCGGTTGACTTCCACGCCGAACCCCCAGAGCTCGGCCAGCGGGCCGATGGTCGGCTCGAACGCCCCGTTCGTGCGATCCGCCCAGCGCACGGTGGCCAGCACGATCCGCTCCGTCCACGGGCTCACCGCGACGGGATGCTGCCCGGCCGCCTCGTTGATCGCGCGGATCTCGCTGGTCGCGTAGTTGGGGATGACCAGCCGCTCCACCGAATCCGCCGCGGCGAAGGCCGCGGCCAGGGCCGCCTCGGCGATGTCGTCGTCGGGAGCGTCGGCCACCGCCCGGACCTCGGCCGCGAGCGCGACATGGCGCCCGAAGACGGCCTCGTCGGACAGAAGCTCGGGGTTCGTGAATACCGAGTCCGGCTCGGGGAGGCGCTCGCCCACACCGGGCGTGCCCCCCGCGACGCACGCCGACAGGACGACGGCCAGGGCCGTAAGCAGGTACCGATTCAGATGTTCGGGAGGCCGGCGCATCGCCACAAACTCGGCAACTGCCCGCCGGTTAGCAAGGCGGCCCGGGCGCGCTGCCCTGGCCCCTAGGGATTCCGCAGCGCGTTGCGGCTGGTCTCGTGGATCTGGATCTCCCGACGGACCGGCTCTCCGTCGACGATCTCGACCCGCGTCAACGTGGCGTCGGCTTCGGATTCGACGCGCCGGACCCGACCGGTCTCCAGCTCGAAGAACATCTCTCCCTTGACCCTGATCCGCTCTTCGGCGGTGGTCATCGCCGCGGAGTCCGCGCCAGCCGGCCGGTACGGGAAAGGAAGGTAGATGTCGCCGTCGAAAGCGATGACGGCGACGGGCTCCCCGTCTTCCTCCACGACCCTGTCCAGCACGTACGTCGACGAAGTGGTCACCGGCTCGGAGCGCGGCGACATGACCCTGACTTCCTGCGTCCAGCTGTCGCCTACTTTCAGCGGGCGCTCCGGGAATACCGGCTGGCTCTGCTCGAAATAGGACTGGAAATCGATCTCCCCGAACAGCGGCCGGGCGGTCTCCACGCCGCCGATCGACAGAACCCTGCCCTGGGGGGTTATCTCCACCATGAGCTGGACACTGTCGGGCATGCTCGCGTCTTTCTGACCGACCGTGTCCGTGGGCAGATGGAACGTCCAGGCGAGCGCGTAGTTCCCGCTGGGCGTCACGTCGCGGACGGCTTCCTCGACCACCAGGTTCCGCTGATAGGGATGGGTCTTCCGTCCCGACGGCTCCGCGGTGTCCGGCATCGTGACCGCGCCCTCGGTGTGGTAGTCGTAGCGCAGCGTGTCGCCTTCCTCGTACTCCAGCCGCAGGTGGACTTCGGAGGGCACGCCGCGGTCCGCGCACGCGGAGACGGACGCCGCGACCAGAAGCAGAGCTGGGAGTCGATTCAAGGGGCTTCGGCCAGGCTGGCCAGGACGATGCCCTTCGAGACGGGATCGACCCCGCCGACGGCGATCGCCATCTGCTCGAACCGAGCGTAGTCCTCGCCCCAGTCGGAGACCGCGGTCGCCTGACGCAGGGGCGGCGCTTCGACGACGACCGTACGGGTCTCGACCACCCGGGGCCGCTCGCTCCACCAGAGGCCGACGAGCAGGGCGACCGCGGCGGCCGTGGCGAGAGCCGGGGCCAGGCGCCATCCCCCGCGGCGATCGACCGGCAGCGGCACGACCTGCGGAGCCGGCTCCTCCGGTGCCCGGACCGTCCGCCGGGCTTCGCCCTCGTCCGGCGACCAGCGACCCCAGAACCCCTCCCAGTAGCCTTCCGGCGGCGCGGCGGACTCCAGGCCGTACCAGCGCAACGAATCGACCACGCCGGCGCACTCCACCTGCAGCTCCCGGCAGCGGTCGCACCGCAGCAGGTGCGCCTGGGCGGCGCTCTCGGCAGCCGCATCCAGCCGGCCGTCGAGCAGGTCGTACACGAGCCGCGCTTCGAGGTGCTCTGTCATCGGTCGGACCCTCCCAGGCCCATGCTCATGACGTTTGTTCCGCCGATTCGTTCAATCTTCGTGCCACTCCCCGCGGCTGGAGAGGAGCTTGCGCAGCTTCTCGCGGCCGTAGAACAGGTTCGAGCGCACCGTCGCGGGGGGACAGTCGCAGATTCCGGCAATCTCCTCGGTGGACAGACCTTCGATGTCGTGGAGTGTCAGGATCTCTCGCTGGCGCGGCGGCAGGGATCCCAGCGCCCGCTCGAGTCGGCGGAAGAACTCGCGTTGCTCGACGCGGCGATCCGGCGCGTCTCCTATCGCGTCGTGCGGAGTTTCCTCGAGGTTCTCGACCTCCACCTCGAAGTCCGATCCCCGCCGCCGCCGCCGGATGTGGTCCAGCGCGGTGTTGATCAGGATGCGCCGCGACCACGGGAAGAAGGCCTCCGGGCGAGACAGGCCTCCGAGGTTCTGAAAGACCTTGACGAAGGCCTCCTGGAGCACGTCGTCGGCGTCCTCGTGCGAGCCGCAGTAGCGGCGCGCCAGGCCGTAGAACGCGCCCAGGTACGCCGACATCAGATCGCGGAACGAGCGCTGGCTCCCGTTCTGCGCCTCGCGCACGAGCAGCGCGATCCGCTCCGCTTCCGGACTCGCCGCTGCCTCGCCGCTCTCTCTCGCTTCCGCCACCTTCACGACGCCTTCCCGCGTTGGCCTTTCTCTTCGACTCCCAGGATCCACGCCGCCACGCGGCCCACCGGCAGCTCGCCCTCCGCCCGCCAGTACTCCGCGTCCTCGAACAGCGTCGAGGAGGTGTCGTCGGCGGGGTGACGCTCGAGCCGCGCCAGGATCTCCCGCGCCCGGTCCCGCCAGCGGCGCATGTTGGCCGGCCGCAGGTCGACCCAGCCCGAGTCGGCCCACCGCTCCACGGTCTGCGGCTCGACCTCCGCCCGGGCCTCGTCCTTATACGGCGGTGTCTTCATCTCGGGTCCCCTCAGGATGCGGCCGTCCGGCAGCCAGATGGGAATCCCGATCGACAGCATCCCCGCGCGAAGCCTGGCGTCCGCGTGGATCAGCTCGCTCGCCCTCGCGCTGGTCTCGTCGGGGTCGGACTCGGCGATCCGCGCCAGGGACCCCAGCAACCGCCTGAGAAGATAGGCTTCGTACAGGAGCTTGGAGAGGCGGGGCGGTCCCAGCATCTCGAAGGCGATCGAGTCGACGCCGTGTTCGGCCTCCAGCCGTCGCATCCGCTCGAGCGCCCGGTGACGCATGACGCCCGCGCGGTAGGTCGGCCCGAGGGTGGCACCGTCCAGGGCGGCTACGACCTCCCGGCCCGTCGTCCCGCCTTTGAGCTCCAGCAGGGCATCGGCGGCGATCTCCTCCGGGGTCACGTACTCCATCTGCCCCAGCGCCGTGACGGTCTCGAACTCCTCACACGAGAACATCCCGTTCTCGCCGGTGTCGATGTATACGGACTCCAGCACCCGGGGCTCACCCGCTGGATCGAGCAGCTCGGACCAGGGGCCGGCTTTGCCGTCGAGCGCCGCTTCGACGTCGAGCGCGAGGTCGGGCGGGCAGTCGAAGAGACGGATCGGCTTGCCGCCGCGCAGCACCGGGCCGGCGCCGATCCGCTTCCAGGCGATGGCCGCGGCGGGCTTGATCTCCTTGACGATCGGCGCGCCGGGTGTCCGGGCCAGCAGGTAGAGAAGCATCGAGTGCGCCCCGGCGATCGAGGACTTCGACAGCAGGATCCGGCTGGGCCGCTCCTCGGAGTGCGTGTACGGGATGTTGAGTCCCATCCCCCCGCTACCCGTGGTGCCGACCTTGAGGTAGGCGCTTACGGAGCCCGCGGCCAGTCCGCCGCGTAGGATCTGCACGTGGCGGATCAGCTGCGGCAGCGAGAGCGTCGTCAGGTGGTTCTCGATCTCTTCCCGCAGCCCTTCGACGTCGATCCTGCCGGCATCGACGTCGGCGACCGCCTTCTGCAGCCGGCGCACGCTGTAGAACACGTCCTGGTAGGCGAACGCGGTCGCGGTGTTGATGCAGTCGATCACGATGTCGGGCCGATGATCCGCCAGCAGCCGGTACAGGAAGGCCCGCCCCAGGACGTCCTCCGACAGCTCGTCCATGGTATCCTCGATGATCGCCCGGCGCGTCCCGCGGTCCTCGAGGAGCTGCGACCGGTCGTGGTCCTTGAGCTGCTCACGCACGAAGACGTTCCCCCAGGCCGGCCCGAACCGGGTGGGTAGGTCGTGGAAGGCGGCCGAGAGCGAGCCCACCGCCTCCTCGGCTTCGCGCCGGTACAGGGAATGGATGACGATCTCGGCCGGCTCCTCGGTCACCAGGACGCGCGCGATCGCCGAGCCCACGAGTCCCCACCCTCCGAGGATGAGGATCTTCTTGTCTCTCAGGTCCAGGAGCGTTCTCCCTTCGGGCCGGCAGAGACCGGCAGGTCCACGAGAGCCAGGAGGCGGTTCATCTCGCCCTGCTTCAGGCGCCGCCAAGCTCCCGGCTCGATGCCGGCCAGCGTCACGAACGCGAACCGCGTCCGGACCAGGCGCTCGACGCGACCGCCGCAGGCCTCGACGATCCTCCGCACCTCGCGCTTCTTGCCTTCCGTCAGCACGAGCTCGAGCGTGAGCCGCTCGCCTCTCCTGCCGGCGACCCGCTGCCGGAACGGGCCCGTGCGGCCCTCGTCCAGGTCGATGCCCCTGCGAGCGGCCGCCGCGAGGCGCCGCTCGTCGAGCGAGCCTCCGACCTCGACCCGGTACTCGCGCTCGATCTCCCAGCGCGGATGGGTGAGGCGGTGCGCGAGGCGCCCATGCGTCGTCATCAGCAGCACTCCTTCGGTGTCGAGGTCCAGACGCCCGACGTACGCCAGCCGCTCACCGGCGGGCTCGTCGACGAGGTCGTACACCGTCCGCCGGCCGCGCGAGTCCGATCGCGCGGTCAGCACTCCGCGCGGCTTGTGGAGCGCGATCCCGATCGCGTAGCCGGGACTGTCCTCCGCGAAGCGCGCCCGCACGGAGCGGCCTTTCACCCGGACATCGTCCGCATTCGGATCGACGGTCGTGCCGGGCGCCGTGACGACGGATCCGTTGACCTGCACGACGCCCGCAGCGATCAGATCCTCGCTCTTCCTGCGCGACGCGATTCCGGCCTGAGCCAGGAAACGCTGAAGCCGCACGCGCGCCATCGCTATTCCTCGTCACCGCTGCCGCCGGGCGCGGGAGCGGCCGGTCCCTCGTCGAGCGGGAGCTCTTCCTGCCGCTCCCGATCGGCGAACAGGATCTCGAGCTCGTCGGGGCGCGGCAGTGCGTCCAGCGACGGCAGACCGAAGTATTCCAGGAAGTGGTCCGTCGTCCCGTACAGGAGCGGCCGCCCCATCCCCTCCTCCCGACCCGTGATCCGCACGAGCTCGCGCTCGACGAGGGTCTTGAGGACGCCATCGACCGTCACCCCGCGGATCGACTCCAGCTCCGCCCGCGTAACCGGCTGCTTGTAGGCAACGATCGAGAGCGTCTCGAGCGCGGCCTGGGACAGCCGCGGGGACGAGTCCGACGCGCGCAGCTCGGCCACCCAGGTCGCGAACTCGGGCCGGGTCACGAGCCGATACCCCCCCGCGACCTCCTGCACGTGGAAGGCGCGGTCCTCGCGCTGATAGTCGGCGTTCAGGTCGCGCACCAGATCGGCCACCGACCCCGTCGCCTCGTCGATCATGGCCGCCAGCCGGCGCGCGGAAAGAGGCTCGTCGGCCGCGAAGAGAAGCGCTTCCAGGATCTGCTTGGCGCCCGCTGTGGATTCTCTCATCGGTCGGCTCCGTCCGCGGCCGCGGCGTAGACGTGGATCTCCCCAAACCTCTCTCCCTGACGGAGACGGACCTCCCCTTCGCGCACCATCTCGAGCAGGGCCACGAAGGTCACGATCCAGTGCGCTCGAGGCTCGCCGGGGACGAACAGGTCCCGGAAGCTCGTCTGGCCGTCCCGCTCGAGGCGCGCGCGCACGAAGCTCACCTTCTCCTCGATCGTGACCCCGACCGGCTCGAGCCGGTGGACTCGATCCCGCTTGGCCTCCTCGAGCATGCGCGTGAACGCGCGCAGCAGATCGGAGAGCGAGACCCGCTCCTCGGGCTCGGGCAGGTCCGGCCCGGCTTCGACTACGAGCTCGTCGTCCCGATCCTGGAGGCCGTGTGGGTACACCAGGCGTCCGGCCGCCTCGCGGTCGCGCAGCTGGTCGGCGATCTCGCGGAACTGCTGGTACTCGAGGATCTTGAGAACCAGCTCGCGCCGCGGGTCCTCCACTTCCTCGTCGTCTTCGGGCTCGGGTCGCGGCAGGAGCATCTGCGATTTGATCCGGAGCAGCGTGGCCGCCATGAGGAGAAACTCTCCGGCCGCCTCCAGCCGCTCCGCCGTCATGCCCTGAAGGTAGACCAGGAACTGCTCGGTGATGAGCGCGATGGGGATGTCCCAGATGTCGACCTCGTTCTTCTGGACGAGGTACACCAGGAGATCGAGCGGTCCCTCGAAATCGAGGGACTCGATCTTTACGCTGTGACCCGGCCGCGCTTCGTCTGCCATAGCCCCATCGCTTCGCGGACCTCCTCTATCGTCTCCATCGCCACGCGGCGCGCCGACTCGGCCCCCGCGGCCAGGATCTCGCGGATCGTGTCGGGCCTCGAGCGCAGCTCGGCCGCCCGCTCGCGCATCGGGCGGAACCTCTCGATCAGGATGTCGGCCATCATCATCTTGTCGTCGAAGCAGCCCAGCTCCGCCGACCGGCACTCGCGGTCCACCCGCTCGATGGTGGCCTCGTCGGACAGCAGCTTGTGCCAAGTGAACACGTTGCACACCCACGGACGGCCGGGATCCGTGCGGCGCAGGCGCTCCGGATCGGTGAATGCGGTGCCCATCTTCGTGCGAATCGCCTCGGGGTCGTCCAGTATCCCGATGTGGTTGCCCTTCGACTTCGACATCTTCGACTGTCCGTCGAGACCGAGGATGCGCTTGGCCTCGGTCAGCAGCGGCTGGGGTTCGGGGAAGGTCTCGCCGAAGGCGTTGTTGAAGCGGCGCGCGAGCGTCCGCGACAGCTCCAGGTGCTGTACCTGGTCCTCCCCCACAGGGACGCGGTCGGCCTTGTAGAGCAGGATGTCGGCCGCCTGCTGCACGGGATACATGAGCAGCCCCGCGGTGATCGAATCGCCCTGGTCGCCCGACTTGTCCTTGAACTGGGTCATGCGGTACAGCTGCCCGAGGGGGGCCAGCGACGTCAGGATCCAGCCCAGCTCGGTATGCTCCGGGACCTCCGACTGCAGGAACAGACTGCACTTCGCGGGATCGAGCCCGGCGGCGAGGAGCGACACCGCCATGCCCTCGACGGCCCCGGAAAACGACGCCGGGTCGTAGCCCGCGGTGATCGCGTGGTAATCGACGATCGCGTAGTAGCAGTCGAATTCGTCGGTCAGCCGGATCCAGTTCTCGACCGCGCCGAAGTAGTTGCCCATGTGGAGCTCGCCCGTCGGCTGGATGCCGCTGAGTATCCGGCTCCGGGCCGGGACGACGCTCACGAAACTCCGATGGCCGCCCGGACCAGCAGCGCGGTCGCGATCCGGGCGGGCAGGAAGATCGTGCCGAGGAGGCCCGGGACGAACATCAGCAGGAAGATGATCAGCAGCCCGTACTGGCCCAGCGACCGGTACGCGTACGCCGCGGGCCCGGGCAGGAGGCTCGCGACCACGTGCGAGCCGTCGAGGGGCGGGATCGGAAGCAGGTTGAACACCGCCAGCACGAGGTTGAGGAGTATCCCGTAGGTGCAGAGAGTGAAGACCGATTCGGGAACACCGTCCGCACCCACCACCATGCGGGTCAGCGTCAGCACGACGGCGAGCCCGAGCGCCAGGAGCACGTTCGAGGCCGGCCCGGCTAGCGACACCGTGATGTCGCCCATCTTGCGGTCACGGAAGTTCTCCGGCGTCACCGGCACGGGCTTTGCCCACCCGAACAGCACCCCCGACCCCGACAGGAGCAGCATCCCCGGCACCAGGATCGATCCGAACAGGTCGATGTGCGGCAACGGGTTGAGCGTCAGCCGGCCGAGCATCCTGGCGGTCGGGTCGCCCCACCATTCGGCCACGTACCCGTGGGCGCACTCGTGCACGATCACCGAGAAAAGGAGCACCGGGAGCACGTAGACGAGCGACTCGATCATGGCCGGCGATTCGCTGGGGATGGCGGGTCAAGGATCTGGGCGAGCGAAGCGACAAACTAGCGGCCTCACCGTTTGCCCCGCAACGGGTTGCCCGGTATCTTCCCGTCCCTCGAAAGCGACATGTTCCGGGCTCTCGCCCGGCGTCATTTCAGCATACGGAGAGAGTCGTGCCGAACGTCAAGTCCGCCGAGAAGCGGGTTCGCACCAACGAGAAGCGCCGCGAGCGCAACCGCCGGGACCGCTCGCGCATGCGGACCGCCATCAAGAAGGTCCGCCAGGCGGAATCCGCCGACACCGCCCGCGAGGCCCTGGTCCGGGCCGAGAGCCTGCTCGACCGCATGGCCGGCAAAGGCGTCATCCACGGCAACACCGCCGCCCGCCAGAAGTCGCGCCTCCACGCCCACGTCAAGGGCCTCGAGCGCTAACAGCCGGTTCTACCAAGCATATTCGCGACAGTGCGCACTGAGTCGAAGGTCGGATTCCTTGCGACATTTCTGCTGGTCAGCAACATCCAGCCAGCCAGCGGGCAGCGGTTCCTGATCGATCCCGTTGCGGATCGAACACATGGCAAGCCCCTTGTTTACGCAGGAGTTGGAGCCCTGATCGGTCTTACGGGCACCTACGCCGTTGCCGGGTGCTATCGGGGCTACTGTCTATTGGGAGCGGGGATTGGGGGATTGCTCGGATACTTGATGGGATCACAAGACGAGTCGGAGCGGACTGGCGAATCAGGGGTATCGATAGACCAGCACTCCCGCCCCAGCCCGATCGCGGAGGATGGAACCGAACTACCCAGCTCCGATCGGCTGCAGCGCCGACAATCGACTCGGATAGACCGCGATTCCGCACACGTCGAAGCCCGTATGCGCGCAGAGCACAGGCCCGAGCGGGAGCGAGAACGCGATCTCGACCCGCCCCGCCTCACCGCCCAGGAGCTCCTCCATCCTTCCCGCCGCGGCCTGACCGCGCAGGCCCGCATGGGTGACGGCCCCGGTCAGCGGCTCGGAGTCGCCGAACTCGGCGGCCACCAGCTCGACCGTTCGGTCGACGCGCGTGGTCTCGCCGATGACCCGCTCGACGAGGATCAGCTTCCCGCCCTCGAGCGACAGGATCGGGCGGTCCTCGGCTACGCGCGATCCCGATCCTCGCACCCGGTCGAGCCTTCCGCCGAGGTAGAGAAAGTCGAGCGAATAGACGGAGAAGTAGACGCGGATCCCGGCGATGACGCGCTCGAGCGCAGCGCGGGTCTCGGCCAGCGACTCGCCCCGCCGGAGCCGGGCGTCCGCCTCGAGACAGAGAAGCCCTAGCGCCGCCCCGGCCAGCCGGGAATCGACCACCGCGATCCGATCCTCGGCGCCGAGCCGGCTCGCCGCCTCCCGCGCCCTGTCGACCGTCCGGCTCAGCTCCCCCGACAGGTGGATCGACAGAATGCTCTCGTTCTCGGCCAGCAGCGGCTCGTACACGGCGGCGAACTCGTCGACGCCGGGCGGAAGCGTGCCCGGCGGGGAGCCGGCCTCCTCAAGCAGCCGGTAGAAGTCGGCCGCGGAGAGATCCGCCCCCTCCTTGTAGAGCGTGCCGTCGATCTCCAGCGTCAGCGGGACCACGGCGCAGTGGAGCTCCGGCGCCAGCCGTTCGATCCCCGCCGTGCTGTCGGTCACGAGGGCGATCCCCCGCGGCCGATCCGTCAAGCCCCACCGTCCAGCGACTCGCGGACGATCCGTGCCACCTCCGAGCGCAGCCGCTCCTCCGCCGGATCGCCGAGGGGCTCGGGGTCGGTGATCGCGCAGCCCGGGTTCCGGACCATGGACCCGTAGGGATCAAGGGACATCAGCCGGTCGACTTCGGAGCGGCTCAGTCGGTTGACCCGGCCCAGCAGGTGCGCCACGAGCAGCGACTTCGCCGCCTGCTCGATCGACTCCATGCGGTCGATCGCCTCCCCGAGCGTCCGCGCGTAGGTCACCGCCCCGTGATTGGCCAGCAGCAGCGCGTCGTGGCTCGCCACCCAGGGGGTCATGCGGTCGGGCAACTCCTCCGTCGACGGCGTCCCGTAGGGGACGATCGGCACCTGCCCGAGCGTGGCGATCACCTCGGGCACCACGCACTCGTCCAGCGCCCGCCCGGCGATCGCGAATCCGGTGGCCGTCGGCGGATGCGCGTGCACGACCGCCGCCACGTCGCCGCGGAGCGCGTAGATCTTCAGGTGCATGCGGAGCTCGCTCGACGCCCGCCCGCCGTCGAGCGAGCGCCCGGCGAGGTCGGTAACGACGAGGTCGTCAGGCGACAGGAACCCCTTGGAAGCCCCCGCGGGTGTCGCCAGGATCCTGCCGCCCGAGAGGCGCGCGCTGATGTTCCCCTCGCTCCCGCCGACGAGGCCGCGCGCGTAGAGCCGGCGCCCGACGGATACGATCTCGCGCCTGAGCTCGTCCGCCTGGCCGGGGTTCTCCGCGTCGGTCATCGAGGATCAATATGGGACCAGGGGGCCGTCGAGGAAACGCGCCGGTCAGCGCTCACCCCTTCACGACGCCCATCGGCACGAGCCGCGCCACACGCCGGCTCACGCCCGCCCGCTCCATCACCTCGACCACGTCGGCTACGTCCTTGTACGCGTGCGGCATCTCCTCGGCAACCGTGCGCATGCCCGTGGCCCGGACGAGGACCCCGTGGCTCGCCATCTCGCCGAGGAGGTCCCGCCCGCGCGAAGCCTGCTTGGCGCGCGTCCGGCTCATGCGCCTCCCGGCCCCGTGGCAGGTCGAGCCGAAGGTCCCTTTCATCGCGCCCGCGGCGCCGGCACAGACATACGAGTAGGTGCCCATGCTCCCCGGGATGAGCACCGGTTGCCCGGAATCCCGATACGCCGCGGGAACGTCGGGATGGCCGGGCGGGAACGCGCGCGTGGCCCCCTTGCGGTGTACGCAGACCGCGACGCGCCGCCCGTCGACCTCGTGCTCCTCGAGCTTGGCGATGTTGTGGCAGACGTCGTACAGCAGGCGCATGCCGATCTCCCGCGGCCCCGCGCCGAGGACGCGCGCGAAGGTCTCGCGCACGGAGTGGAGCATCACCTGGCGATTCGCCCAGGCGTAATTGGCGGCCGAGCGCATGGCGCCGAGGTACGCGCGCCCCTCCTCGGAGTCGAGCGGCGCGGCGGCGAGCTGTATGTCCGGGAGATCGTAGCCATACGACTCGAGCCGGGGCTTGATGCGCTTGATGTAGTCGTCGCAGACCTGGTAGCCGAGGCCGCGCGAGCCGGAATGGATCATCACCACGATCTGATCCTCGAAGAGGCCGAAGGCATCCGCCAGGTGACCGTCGTGGATCTCCGCGACCCGCTGGACTTCGAGGAAGTGATTTCCGGAGCCCAGCGTTCCCACCTGCGTCAGCCCGCGCTCCTCGGCGCGTTCGCTGAGCTCGGACGGGTCCGCGCCCTCGAGGCATCCGCGCTCCTCGGTGTGCTCGAGGTCGTCCGCGTCTCCGTAGCCGCGTTCGACCGCCCACGCCGCGCCGCGCTCGAGGATCCGGCGGAGCTCCGCGCGGGTGAGTCTCGCGATCGCGCCCTCCGCGCCGACGCCGCTGGGAACGGCCGCGAACAGCTCGTCCATGAGACGCGGGAGCCGCTCGCGCACCGCTTCGGCCGCCAGGTCCGTGCGGGCCAGCCGCACGCCGCAGTTGATATCGTAGCCGACCCCGCCTGGCGAGATGGCGCCGTGCCCGGCCTCGGTCGCCGCCACGCCGCCGATCGGGAACCCGTATCCCCAGTGGATGTCGGGCATCGCCAGGGACCAGCCGACGATCCCGGGGAGCGTGGCGACGTTCCTGACCTGCTGGAGGCTCTCGTCGCCGCGGATGTCCTCCATGAGGGCGGCCGATGCGTACACCCGTCCGGGAACGAGCATCCCGCCCGTAGGCGGGATCTCCCACAGATACGGCTCGATCCTCTGGAGATCCACCACTTCCTCCGCCTCCCACCGATCAGGTTTCCAACGCGTGCAGGTCGTTCAAAATGGCTCAGATGCTAGGCGCGCGACGAGAGGATTCCGAGGCGTACGACTGTACGCCGCAGGAAGACGCGAGGAGCGCAACGACGCAGATGAGCCATTTTCAACGACCTACACGTCGAAGATGACGCGCGC
>DATFFS010000022.1:0-6096 GCA_035249945.1 Gemmatimonadota bacterium | reverse complement strand
GCCCGTGGATGCGGCGATCCCTCGGAGAGGGGGCCGGTCGAGCGTCGCGCGCCCGAGTCCGAGCAGATCGCGCAAAGGGGATGCGCCAGCGTGTGGCGCGTGTTCTGCTCGCTCATGCCGTGACCGACAATGCTCGACCGGTTCCTCGACTCGACCAGGATCTCTACCGTGACCTCGTATGGGTCCGCGCCCTTCTCCTCGGCATAGGAGCCCAGTCGGCGACCGACCGCATCTTCGGGGCCGTCGGCGCCTACGTCGACGATCTGGATCGCGTCCCACTCGCCCATCATCGCGATCTTATCGTCCACCGCCGCGCGGATCCGCGGCTCCTCGGCGGGATCGGTGAGCCGCGCCAGGAACGCCTCCGTTCCGCCGTCCCGTGACCAGGCGGGGAAGAGAGAGGAGAGGCCGGTCGAGTAAGCGGTGTAGGGGTAGCGGTCGAAGCGGACGCGCCTCTTCTGGGCCGCGCGCTCGATCGTCGCCAGAAGCCGCTCGGCCTTGGGCCAGTTGCGCTGTCCCTGGGCCTTGAGATGCGACACCTGGAGCGGCGTACCCGCCCGCCCCGACACGTCGAGGGCCTCGGCCAGCGCCTCTTCGACGGTGTCGGCCTCGTTCCGCATGTGGGTGGCGTACGGCAGGCCCGCAGAGGCGGCGGGCCGGGCGAGCGCGGCCAGCTCCTCGGTGGTCGCGAACGCGTTCGGCACGTACTCGAGCCCGCTCGAGACGCCGGCCGCTCCGGCGGCGAGCGCCTCCTCGACCAGCGCGACCATGGCGGCGAGCTCGGCGGCGGCGGCTGGCCGGTCGACCTCACCGACCACGACCTCGCGTACGGTCCCGCTCCCGACCATCGTCACGAAGTTCGTCAGGTGCCCGCGCGCCTGGAGCGCGGCGAAAAGCTCTTTCCAGTCGCCCGCGTCCACCTCGACTCCATAGCGCTCGCGGTAGCTATCGCGCCGCCGGGCTCGCATCGCGTCGTTGACGGGCATGACCGAGGCCCCGTCCTGTCCGACGACCTCGGTCGTCACGCCCTGCCGGATCTTCGAGTCGGCCAGGTTGTCGGCGAAGATCCCGAGATCGGTGTGCGCGTGGATGTCGATGAACCCGGGGGCCAGGACGAGGCCGGTGACGTCCAGGATCTCGCGCGCCGCCGCGCCGGCCAGCGCCTCGACCGCGACGATCCTGCCGTCGCGGATGCCGATGTCGGCCGCGAAGGACGCCACACCCGTCCCGTCCGCGATCCGCCCGCCGGTCAGCAGCAGGTCGAGCGGCGGCCGCGCGAAGATGCCGAAGGCGGACCAGTCCCCCAGCGCGGCCTGCACGGCGAGCGCGCCGCCCGCCTGGAGGAACCGCCGTCGCGGAAGGGTCTGTGGTAGACCGAGGCTGTTCGAGGGCATGCGGAACGATAGAGAGTCATCGCACCGACGCCAAGCGCGCGGCCTGCGGCGGCAGACACCCCCTGGCGGCGCGGGTCGGGCGGTTCGCTATATTGCCGGCCATGCACCGGCTGACCCTGCTCGCGACCGCCGTCCTCTTCGCCTGCGGCGGAGAGGTCGACCCCAACGCCCCGCTCGCCACGCACCGCGACGAGGAGCGCGAGGTCACGTTCGTGACCGCCGAGGACCTCCACGACTGGATGGAGGCGGGGCACGCGGGCGAGGTCGTGTTCATCGACAACCGCAACCTCTTCACCTTCGAGCAGCAGCGAATCGCCGGCGCGCGGCTCATCCCCACCGACGACGTGGAGCTGTCTCTCGGCAGTCTTCCGCTCAACAAATGGGCGGTGTTCTACTGCACGTGACCCGACGACGGTCTGAGCGTCCGGGCGGCGCAAATCGCGGAAGACAACGGATACGAAATGGCGGTCGTCCTCGAAGGCGGGCTCGGCGCCTGGTCCGAGAAGGGGTACCCGGTAGAGTCGGGCACCTGATCGGCGCGCGATGAAGCCCGCGCCCAGCGCAGCGCAGCAGCCGGAAGCGACCTCCTCGGAGTTACCTTCGTACTGCAAGTCCCTCTTCAGCGGCGTCATCGCCGCGGATCTCGTCTTTCCGTTCCCCGAGCTTCCCGCCGATGAAGCGGCGGACCTCGCCGGCTTCCTGGACGACCTCGAGCGGTTCCTCGACGCGAAGGTCGACGGCGAGGCCTTCGATCGGGAAGCGGCCATCCCCGAGGGGGTGCTGGAAGGCCTGGCCGAGCGCGGAGTGTTCGGGCTGTACGTGCCGAAGGAGTACGGAGGCGTGGGTTTCGGCCAGCGGCAGTCGAATCGCGTGTCCGCCCGCATCGCCGCGCGCGACGCGGGCCTGGCGGTCGTGCTCGGCTCCCACCTGTCGATCGGCATTAAAGGAATCTGGTTGTACGGCACCGACGAGCAGAAGCGACGCTGGCTTCCGGCCTGCGCCCGGGGTCACACGCTCGCCTCGTTCGCGCTCACCGAGCCGGAGCACGGATCGGATGCGGCGCACATCGAGTCCCGCGCGCTGCGCGATCCCGACGGCTCGGGCTGGATCCTGGACGGACACAAGATCTGGATCGGCAACGCGCACCGGGCCGGAGTCCTGACGGTGTTCGCGCAGACGCCGGTCGAGAAGGATGGCCGCACGGTGGACCGCGTGACGGCCTTCGTCCTGGAGGGGCATCAGGAGGGGATCGAGATCGGACGGATCTGGAGCGACCAGAAGCTCGGGGTCCGCTCCTCGACCCAGGCCGAGATCTTCCTCCGCGGCGTGCGCGTGGCGGACGAGCAGGTGCTCGACCGTCCCGGCCACGGGTTCAAGGTGGCGATGAATGTCCTCAACGGCGGCCGGGTCGGCCTGGCGGCGTCCGCGGTGGGAGGGCTCGAGACGATCCTGCGCGCCGCCGAGAACTTCGCCTGGTCGCGCCGGCAGTTCGGCCGGCACATCGCGGAGTTCGACCTGATCGCGGCGAAGCTGGCCCGCATGCGGATCGACGGTTACGTCACGGAGTCGATGGTGGAGCTGACCGGCGCGCTGATGGACCGGGGCGATGTCGACTACAGTCTCGAGTCGGCGATCTGCAAGGTGTACGCGTCGGAGGCCGTTTGGCGCGCGGCGGACGAGGCGCTCCAGATCGCCGGCGGCCGCGGCTACATGCGCGCACGCCCGTTCGAGCGGTATCTGCGGGACGCGCGCATCAATCGGATCTTCGAGGGAACCAACGAGGTGCTGCGGACGTTCATCGCGCTGGCGGGGATCGAGCGCCTGGGAGACTATCTGGAGCACGTCGGCACGGCGCTGCGCGAGCCGATCAAGGACATCGGCGTCCTGACGGAGTTCGCGTTCCACCGGATCAAGGACGCCGTCGGCAGGTCGAGCGCCGGGGTGCAGGTGGCCGATCCGGTCGCCGGGCCCCTCCGCGCGCTGGAGCGGTACACGGGCGTCCTGCACGACGCCTCCGAGCGGGCGATCCGCGACCATCGGGAGCGGCTGGTCGACGAGCAGCTCGTGCTCGCGCGACTCGCCGACATGGCGATCGACCTGTACGCCCTGACCGCTGTGATCGGCCGCGTGCAGGCCACGATCGAGCGCGCGGGCGAGGATGCGGCGGAGCCGGAGATCGACATCGCGCGGCACTTCAGCCGCGAAGCCGGTGCGCGGATCGACGCCCGCATGGCGCTGATCACCGAGAACCGCGACGAGCGCTTGCGGCGGATCGCGCGCCGCCCGGCGGTGGCGCGATGAAGCCATGCCGCCGGCCGATGCGTTCGGCAGCCGGCCGATGAGTATCCGGCGGCCCGACCCGCGTCATCCCGGCGGCGAGACGCCGCTCGACGAGGACCCGCTCGCTTCGGCGTTCTGGATCCGGGGGTTCCGGCGCGAGGACGCGGATGCGGTGCGCGAGATCGTGTTCGGCGTCCTGGCGGAGTTCGGGTTGCCCCCCGACCATGCGGGCACCGACGTCGACCTCTCCGACATCGAGCTCCACTACCTGGCTCGGGGCGGGGGGTTCTGGGTGGTCGAGGATGGCCGCGGGCGGATCGTCGGCACGTGCGGCCTGTGGCTCGATCCGGACGACCCCGCGAGCTGTGAGCTCCGCAAGATGTACCTGCTGCCGGACTGGCGCGGACGCGGGCTCGGGGGCCAGCTGCTCGAGGTCGCCCTGGCCCACGCCCGCGGCACGGGCCGCGCGCGCATCGAGCTCGAGACGAATCGCGCGATGACGGCGGCGATCGGCCTCTACGAGAGCCGTGGCTTCCGTGAGATCGAGGGCGAGACCTGCGGGCGCTGCGACCGCCTGTTCGCGCTCGACCTTTCGGGCTGAAGCGCTACGACTGGATCGCGTTCTCTGGAGTACAAGACATCGACTCCGTGCTGCTTCAGGAGAGCGGCGAGGTGCGCGTCAGGGACGAGATTGCAGCCGCGTGCCACGCCTCCACCAGCGATACGAAGAAGGCGCGCGCCTCGCGCACCTCGTCGACCTCGACGCACTCGTCGGGGCCGTGGGATCGCGCGCTCGTGCCGGGACCGCACTTCATCGCGTCGACGCCGCGGAACCACACCCAGTCCGAGCACGTAGGGCTGCCGTATTCGCGTGCCGCCGGCCGCACCCTGCGCGCCGCCTCGACGAGCCGCGAGCCCGGCGGGGTCTCGCACGGCACCAGCAGATCCGAGACGACTTCGACGTCGGCGGTTACGTGCTCGCGAACGGCGGCGATCAGCTCCGCGTGGCTCCAGCCCGGCGTCGTGCGTATGTCGAGCGACGCGCGCGCGACCGGCGCGGTGACGTTCCTGGCCACGCCGCCCTCGATCATCGTCGGTGTGATCGTGGGGTCGCCGAGAACCGGATGCGGCCGCCCGTGGCCGACTGCATCCAGCGCGTGGAGGTCGCGCGCGAGGATCGCGATCGCGTTGGGCTCCCCGCCCCCGGCGCGGCCGGCATGGATCTGCGCGCCACGGGCGACCAGGTCGAGCCAGAGCACGCCGCGCTGCGCGGTGGCGAGGTCGAGGTTGGTCGGCTCGCCGATGACGGCGGCGTCGATGTCCCCGAGCGTCGGGACGAGCCGCGGCATGGTAGTGTCGCGCGTTTCTTCGCAGAATCCGAGAATGACGAGCAGCCGTCCGCGCGTCGGGCCTCCGCGGGTGGCGACGTCGGCGGCGGCGGTGACCATGGCCGCGACCGACGCCTTCGCGTCGCCCGACCCGCGCCCGTAGAGCCGCCCGTCCAGGATCGCGGCGTCGAAGGGATCGCGAGTCCATCCTTCTCCGGGCGGCACGGTATCCAGATGGGAAACCAGGGCGAGCGTTCCGCCGGGACCGCGTCCGGCTACCTCCATGACGACGCCGAGCTCGCTCCGGTGGACGTCCAGCCCGGCGGATCGCGCGACGTCCTCCAGGTGACTAGCCACGGCGACTTCCGAACCGCTCGGCGAGGGAATCGAGATCAGCTCGCGTAGAAGGCGGACTTCGTCTATGGACGACCGGCACGGCATGGTGGGCTATATTGCCCGCTGACCGCGGACAATGGAAGGGGGAAAGCGATGATCGGACGGAACGTCGCGCTCGGCGGCTTCCTCGGGATGGCGTGCGCGCTCTCGGCTTGTGGAGGCGGGGAGATCGCCGAGGCGGTGCGGCCGGCGCGCGAGCCGGGCGAGCTGGCGCTGCCGCCCTCGGCCAACGCGCCGCGTGTGTCCCGAGACGCCACGGCGCCCGACACCTTCCGGCCCGACTCCGTCGACGAGTTCGCGATCGTCGATCTGGACAGCTTTCCGTTCGGGGACTCGCTGCCGGGTCCGACCGGCGCGGCCGATGCCGTCGTCGAGTCCGTGGCCGATTCCTATCGCCGGCATTACGAGGAGTCGCTCCACTCCGAGGGCTCCGCCGTCCGCGGCGGGATCGACCGGGAGCTCCAGCGGCGAGCCGAGCTCATGACCGCGCACGAGCGCGGGTTCCCCGACTGGATCGGCATGATCGAGGCGCTGACCCCCCAGCAGCGCGCGCAGCTTGTAGGCCGGCTGAACGAAGCCAACATCGGACTGGCCGATGACCTGCACGGCCCCGCGGACGCATCGCCGGAAGCCGCGCCGGCCGGCCCGGTCCCGAACGGCCCCGCCGCCGACGATCCCCTGCCGCCCGGGGAATGACC
>DATFFS010000021.1:0-5612 GCA_035249945.1 Gemmatimonadota bacterium | reverse complement strand
CCTCGGGATCGCCCTCGCCCACGACCAGCGCGACCTCGTCGCGGTTGCCGACCGCCACGGTCGCCCGGGCCAGTGCCTCCAGCTGCCAGCGCCGGGCCTCCTCCTCCGAATCCCAGAACATCGGCCGCCAGTCGAGATCGTGCACGGTGTGGGCCCGGCGCCCGCGCGCGTCGAGCGCGGCCAGCGTGGTCGAGCGGCTCGGCTCCTCGCAGAGCCCGGTGCCCGTCGTCCAGAAGACGCCGGCCTCCCGGACGGCGCCGAGATCGACGTCTTCGGGGAGGATGTCGAGATCGGGCGCCTTGGGCTCGCGGTAGAAGATGAGCGGGAACCGGTCCGGGGGATACAGCTCGCAGAAGACGATCGGCGTGAGGAGCTCGGGATGCGTGCCGACGTAGCGATCGTCGACGCCGAAGGATCGCAGCGCTCCCCGGACGTACGCCCCGAAGCCCTCGTCCCCGACCTTCGTGACGACCGCCGCGCGGCGGCCGTACCTCGCCGCCGCCACGGCAACGTTCGTCGGACCACCCCCCAGAAAGCGGTGGAACGTGCGCACCTCGGCGAGGGGAATGCCGCTTTCCGCGGGATAGAGGTCGACCGAGACCCTGCCGATCGTCAGCACGTCGAAAGCCGTCATTTCCGCGGCGCGCATCACTGCGTCCCGGCTCGCGGCGACGCGGTGGCCAGCCCCCGCAGGAAGCCCACGCTCTCGCGCACGTTGGCGAGCGGGCGGCCGGGGTCGTCGCCGGGCTCGAGCACCAGGTCCTGCTCGAGGACGTGCCACCCGTCGTACCCCTGCTCGCGGAGGATCTCGAGGAGTCCGCCCAGATTCAGGTCGCCCTCGCCGAGCGGGCGGTAGAGCCCCGCGCGGACGGCCTCGCGGTAGCCGATCCGACGCATGCGGACGCGCGCGGCCAACGCCGCGTCGACGTCCTTGAGGTGGACGTGCGCAATCCGCGCGCCGGCCTCGCGGGCGACGGCCAGCGGATCGGCGCCGGCGACGAGCAGATGGCCCGTGTCGAGGCACAGGGGCACGTCCGTGCTCTCGAGCAGCCGCCGGACATCCGCCTGGCGCTCGACCACCGTGCCGTAGTGGGGGTGGAAGGCGAGGGTCAGCTCACGCCCCGCGGCGATCTCCTGCGCCGCGCCGAGTCCGCCGCGGAGGATTTCCCACTCGACCGCATCCGGCCGGTAGGGGGCGTCGTAGCCCGTTTCGCCGGTCGCTGCCGCCAGAACGAGCACGGTCGCCCCGGCGTCGGCCAGCAGCGCCGCGTTCTCCCGCACCCGGTCGAGACCCGCGTCGCGTTCGGCGGTGTGGTGGAGCACCGCGGGCACAAACCCGCCGACGAGCGCGAGGCCGCTCATGGCGAGCCGTTCTCGGATCGCGACGGGATCGGCGGAGAGAAATCCGGCTGGCCCCAGCTCGGTCGCGTCGAGGCCGGCGGCGGCGATCTCCGCCAGGACCTGGTCGGAGTCGAGCTGCACGCCCCACCCCGGAACCTCGGAGACACCCCACGAGATGGGGGCTGCGGCGAGCCTCACGTCAGCCGGTTACTTCGCTCACGCGCACCGGACGGTGCTCGCGGCGCGACAGATCGCAGGCCAGGGCCACGCGCAGCGCGACCTCGGCGTCCTCGACCGTGCAGGGGCTCGGGCCTCCGTTCCGCGCGAGTTCGACGAAAGCCGCCAGCTCGCGGCGGTACGCGGCGTCGAAGCGATCCAGGAACAGTGAGTACGGGTTCTCGGGAGCCGGGGGCATTCCCGGCTCGAGCGAGTGGAGCGGAGTGCGCGCGTCCCAGCCCACCGAGACGCTGTCGCCGCTGCCGAAGATCTCGAGTCGCACGTCGCATCCCAGCGGGTCGTGCCGCGCGCCAGTCATCACGCCGAGCGAGCCGCCGTCGAACGACAGCGTCGCGGCCACCGAGTCGACGTCGCCGTGGCGCGCGAACATGGGGTCGGCGAGGACGGCGCCCTCGGCATAGACCTCCACGACGTTCTGGCCCAGCACCCAGCGGGCGATGTCGAAGTCGTGGATGTGCATGTCGCGGAAGATTCCGCCGGATCCGGGCAGGTAGCTCTCGTGCGGCGGGTAGGGGTCGTGGCTCCCGATCCGGACGACGTAGACGCGACCCAGATCGCCCGACGAAATCGCCTTGCGGGCCGCCTGATACCCGGCGTCGAACCGGCGCTGGAAGCCGATCTGCACGACGGCACCCGCCGCTCGTACGTGCTCCACGACGGCCATTGTGGAGGCGAGATCGAGGGCGATCGGCTTCTCGCAGAAGACGGGCAGGCCGGCGTCGACGCCGGCGTGGATAAGGCCCGCGTGCGTGTCGGTCGAGGTGGCGATCGCGACCGCGTCGACCCTCCCAAGAAGCTCCTCCACCCCGGAGGCGGCGCTCGCCTCCAGCTCCTCGGCGGTCGCGCGCGTGCGCTCGGCATCCACGTCCACCACGATCAGCGAGTCGACGTCGGGATGCGCGCGGAGGATCCGCGCGTGGTACAGGCCGATGCGTCCCAGTCCGATGACGCCGACGCGCATTCCGCTCTCCGAGGAGTGAGGTTGACCGCCCGGAAGACCCGGAAAGGCGGGCGGATCGGGAGAATGTGGAACGTTCCACTTTCCGCAAGGATGCGCTATAGTCACGGCATGTGTCAACCACTGTCCGAGGACGGTATGCCGTGAGCAGACCGACGATCGTCGACGTCGCAAAGCGCGCGGGCGTGTCGAAGTCGCTGGTGTCCCTGGTCATGCGCGGCGCTCCAAACGTAAGCGACGAGAAGCGCGAGCGGGTGCTGCGCGTTGCGGCGGCTCTGGGATACCGGCCCAACGCGGTCGCGCGGAGCCTCGTCCGCCAGCGAACCAACCTGCTCGGCGTGTTCCTCTCCGATCTCCACAATCCCTTCTTCGCCGAGGTCATCGACGGGATCCAGGCCGAGGCGGCAGAGCGCGGATACCGGACGATCATCGGAACCGGCGACCGGGTAGAGCTGTCCGAGGCGCGCGCTCTCGACACGCTTCTCGAGCTGCGCACCGAGGGCCTCATCCTGGCAAGTCCGATCCTGCCGATGCGTCGGATCGCGGAGGCGAGCCGCGAGGTGCCGACCGTGCTCGTCGCGCGCGGGTCGCGGAGCTCCTCGATCGACAGCGTCGCCAACGACGACACGGCCGGCGCGGCCCTCGCGGTCGGGCATCTCGCATCGCTCGGACACCGCCGGATCGCCCACATCGACGGCGGGGACGGCGCCGGCGCGCGCGAGCGACGCCGCGGGTACGAGCGCGCGATGGACCGGCACGGCCTCGCACGCGAGACGCGCGTCGTCGCCGGCGCGTATACCGAAGAAGGCGGATGGCAGGGGGTCGGGGCGCTCTTCATCCGCGGGCGGGCTCCGACCGCCGTATTCGCGGCCAACGACCTGGCCGCGATCGGCACGCTGAGCGCGCTGGCAGAGCAGGGGATCCGCGTTCCAGAGGACGTCTCGGTCGTGGGATACGACAACACGGCGCTGGCCGCGGTCCATCACATCCACCTGACGACCGTCGATCAGCCGCGACCCGAGATGGGCCGCACCGCGGTGTCCCTGATCCTCGAGCGCCTGGACGGCGAGCGCCGGTCCGCGCGACACCTGCTCATGCCACCTTCGCTGGTGGTGCGCGGAACGACCGGCCCGCCGTCGACGCGAAAGGCGCGGGGATGACAGGCATGACGGGCGGCTTTGGCGAAGAGCGCGGGCAGCGCCTGGCGCACTGGATCGGCGGGCGTCCCGACCCGGGGGACGGGGAGAAGTTCGGCCCGGTGTTCGACCCGGCCGGCGGACGCCGGACGGCCGAGATCCCGCTCGCCGGCCGGGCCGACGTCGACCGCGCCGTGGAGGCCGGCGCGCGGGCCTTTCCCGCCTGGAGCCGCAAGCCGCTGGGTCAGCGCGCCAACGTCCTGTTTCGGTTCCGCGAGCTGGTCCGCGACCGCGCCGAAGACCTCGCCGCCACGATCGTGCGGGAGCACGGCAAGGTGCTCGCCGATGCCCGGGGAGAGGTGCAGCGCGGCCTCGAGGTCGTCGAGTTCGCCTGCGGCATCCCCCAGCTCGTCAAGGGCGAGTTCTCGGAGAACGTGTCGACGAGCGTCGACAGCTGGTCGATGCGCCAGCCGCTGGGGGTCGTGGCCGGGATCACGCCTTTCAACTTTCCGATCATGGTCCCCATGTGGATGTACCCGATCGCGATCGCGGCGGGAAACGCGTTCGTCCTCAAGCCCTCCGAGAAGGACCCCTCGGCATCCATCCGAGTGGCCGAGCTGTGGAGCGAGGCGGGTCTTCCGGACGGAGTCTTCAACGTCGTGCACGGCGACAAGGAGGCGGTGGACCGGATCCTCGAGCACCCGAAGATCGCGGCGGTGAGCTTCGTGGGCTCGACACCGGTCGCGCGCCACGTCTACGAGACGGGAACCCGCCACGGCAAGCGCGTGCAAGCGCTGGGCGGCGCGAAGAACCACATGCTGGTGCTGCCCGACGCGGACATGGAGCTCGCCGCCGACGCGGCCGTGAACGCGGCCTTCGGTTCCGCAGGCGAGCGGTGCATGGCGATCTCGGTCCTCGTCGCTGTCGGCGACGCGGCGGAGGAGCTGGTACCGCGAATCGAGGAACGGATACGGGCGATCCGTGTGGGAGACGGCATGGAGCCGGGGGCGGACATGGGCCCGCTGATCACCGGCCAGCATCTCGAGCGCGTCACCAGGTACCTGGATGAGGGAGTGTCGGAAGGGGCCGAGCTCGTGATCGACGGACGTGGGGTCGAGGTGGAGGACAGACGGGGGGGCTTCTTCCTCGGCCCCTGTCTGTTTGATCGGGTGCGACCGGAGATGTCGATCTACCGCGACGAGATCTTCGGCCCCGTGCTGTCGGTCGTCCGGGCAGGCACGTACGAGGAAGCCGTCACGCTGGTGGACGCCAACCCCTACGCCAACGGCGTCGCGATCTTCACCCGTGACGGGGGCGTCGCGCGACGGTTTCAGAGCGAGGTCCAGGTGGGCATGGTGGGGATCAACGTCCCGATCCCGGTGCCCATGGCCTACTACTCGTTCGGTGGCTGGAAGAATTCGCTCTTCGGAGACGCCCACGTACACGGCATGGAAGGCGTTCGGTTCTACACGCGTGGGAAGGTAGTCACCGCCCGGTGGCCCGAGCCCCGGCTACGCGGCAAGGACCTGGGATTCCCCACCGTGTAATCCGTTGCGACGACGGCTCGCGCGAATCAAGGCATTCCCACCCGCGTGGCGATCCACCAGCTCGTGCCGCCCGGATCCCGGATGCCGCCGCGTTTGTCCTCGTCCTCCTTCTGGGCCGGCTCCTGCAGCGAGGTCCCACCGGCCGCCAGCGCCTTCCGGTACGTCGCGTCGACGTCGGGCACGTAGACGTGGACGTTGGCGGAGATCGGCGGCCATTCCGCGGTGGAATCCGCCAGCATGAGGATCGAATCGTCGATCCGGACCTCCGCATGCATGACCCTTCCGTCGGGCCGCGGGATACGGCGCAGCTCGACTGCGGCGAACACGCTCGCCAGGAACGCGATCGTGCCGTCGGCGCCGTCGACGATCAGGTACGGCGACACGGAGGTGTAG
>DATFFS010000020.1:0-7925 GCA_035249945.1 Gemmatimonadota bacterium | reverse complement strand
GTAGTCGCAGGCACTGGCGCCGGTGCCCAGCACGTGGTCGTCGCACGCGCGCTCGCGCTCGGCGCGGAGCCGACGCGCGGCCAACCACACCAGCGGGTTGAACCAGTGAACCGCGCAGGCGAACCGCGTGACGAGCTGGTTCAGGTAGTCGTGTCGCCGCACGTGGGCGAGCTCGTGGAGGAGCACGTCGCGCCTGAGCTCGGCCGTCCAGCTCGTCGCCTCGGTCGGGAGGAGGATCACGGGACGGAACGCCCCCCAGACCATCGGCATCATGCGCTCCCGGCTGAGGCGTACGGACACGGGCCGGGAGATTCCCAAGGAGCCGCAGAGCGCCGTAGTCAGGGCCGGGATCTCCCCGCGGTCGAGCGGTACGGAGCGGCGAGCGATCCACCAGATCCGAAAGCGCCCGAGCGCGATGCTCGCGAAGACGACCGCCGCCCCGGCGAGCCACACCAGCGCCAGCAGGCGGTCGATCCCGATCTCTCCGTCGGCGGCGGGCGCAGCCGTGGCCGGCGCGGAGATCGCCTGTGCGGGGAGCAGATCCACCGACCACGCCGGCAGGAGCTGGGAGAGAATCGGCAGGGCCAGCGCGCCCGCCATGCCCACCGTCCATATCGCGTGCCTGGTCGCCGCCGATGCTCCCCGGAGGGCGAATACCGCCGCGCAGGTCGCCAGCAGGACGAGCGTTCCCTTGATCGTGACGTCGAGCAACAGGGAATCCATCGCCGTCAGCGTCCCTCCTTCCGGGCATCGTCGATCATGCGGGCCAGTCGCTCGAGCTCCTCGTCCGTCACATTGGACGACTCGACGTCGAGAAGGGTTGCTACGGCCTCTTCGAGGGAATTGTCGAAGAACGTCCGCAGGAGCCGGCGCAGAGCCGAGCGCCGGGCGGACTCCACGGGGAGCGTGGCACGGAATACGTACCGCGGGCCGCGCTCCTCGTGCCTCAGGTGGCCCTTCGCCTCGAGCACCCGCAGCATCGCGCGCACCCCCGAGTAGCTGGGCGGATCGGGCAGGTTCTCTCGGACTCGCGCGGCGCTGGCCTCGCCCAGACGATAGACGATGTCCATGATCTGACGCTCCCGGCGGCTCAGTTCGCTGTGGTGATCGTGCTTCCCGGGCATCTCCGTCTCTCCTCGGCGTAGGCCGATGCTATATTTTTAGCACCGTGCTGCTTTTATAGCATATCCGCCGGACGGCTGTCAATCCCCTCGGGCCCCGGACCATCGGAATCGGTGGGCTCATGGTTCGGACGCCGGCCGCCGGGAGGGCGTTCAAGGCGCATGGCAGAGGGCCTCGTCGGCGCGGTAGATTGGGAGCATGGTGTACTTCCTGATCCCCGCGTACGACGAGGAGGGAACGCTCGGCCTCCTGCTCTACAAGATCCGCCAGGTCATGCGCGAGATCCGCCGTGACTACCTGGCCGTCGTGCTCGACGACGGGTCGGGCGACGGCACGGCGCAGGTCGTGGAGCAGTACCGCCGGTTCCTGCCCGTCAAGCTTCTCCGCCACGCGGAGAACCGCGGCTTCGGCCCCAGTCTCGACCGGCTGCTGCGGGAGGCGACGCGCCTCTCGCGCTACCCCGAGCGTGACATCGCGGTCGTCATCGAGGGGGACTTCTCGGTCAGCCCGGACTCCGTCCCCGACATGGTGCGGGAGATCGAGGCCGGCGCCGACGTCGTGATCGGCGCTCGCACGCATCACGACAGCGATCTGGACGATCTCCCCTCCGGCAAGCGCTTCGGGTTGCGGCTCGTCTCGACCGTGCTTCGGGCGACCATGCCGCTTCCCCGGGTCACCGATTACAGCTCGATCTTCCAAGCCTACCGGATCGGCACGCTCAAGCGAGCCCTCGACACGCATCAGGAGGGGTTGATCACGAGCCGCAACTGCGCGGCCGCCGTGGAACTGCTTTTGCGGCTGGGTCGGCTGCATCCCACGTTCGCCGAGGTTCCCGTCCGCTGCCGGTACGACATCCGGCCCCGCCGATCTCGCTACCGCTGGACGCGTGCCGTCCGCGAGGAGTTGAGCCTGACCGGGCGCGTCGAGCGGGTCCCCTCCCGCGCCTGACGGCCTCGCGAGACAGCGGAACAAAGGCCCCGTCCTTGCGTATGACTGCAGCGTGAACCGCACGCTTCGACCTCTGTGGACCCTGGCTCTCGTGGGCCTGCTGGCCGCAGCCGCTCCGGCGGCGGCGCAGACCGCGAGCGGCATCCGTTCGGCGCCTTTTTACCCCGGCGAGTCGATGGAGTACGCCGTGGGCTACGGGGGGCTTCCGGCCGGCTCGCTGGAGATCGGGATCGACAAGCTCGACACCTTGAAAGGCCGACCCGCCTACCACATCGTCTTCAAGGCGGAGAGCAACCGAGCGATCTCGTACCTCTACGACATCGCGTCCACCGAGGAGTCCTGGTTCGACGCGCGTGAGTTCTACTCACTGCGCTACCGGCGCGAGTCGACGGAGAACGACGAGACGCGCACCAAGGAGTACGTCTTCGATCAAGGGCGTCAGGTGCGGATCGAGCCGGACGGGGACGTGTCCCCGGCCAGCCCGCGCGCCGTCGACCAGGTCGCGATGTTCTACTACGTGCGCCTGCTCCCACTCGAGACGGGAGCGAAGTTCGTGCTTCGTAACCAGGCCGATCCCGATGACAACCCGCTCACCATCGAGGTCCTCAAGAAGGAGCGCATCCGCGTCCCGTCAGGGAGCTACGACGCCTTCGTCCTCGACCTCGACGTAAAGACGGACGGCGGGATCTTCAAGAAAGGCGGAGAGAACCGCATCTGGGTCACGACCGACGCCCGCCACGTGCCCGTGAAGATCTCGAGCAAGATCGGCATCGGATCGTTCGAGGCGGAGTTGGTTGACTACGCGCGAGGCGCTCCCGTACCTTCGGCTCGCTGACGTACGGCGGCGCCGCCGCCCTTCTGGTCGCGACTCGTGTCAACGAACTTCTGACTCAGGACACCGCGCGCGTTGACCTCACGCTACCCAGCGGCCGACCTCGCCGCGGTCACGCCCCTCCCCTTCTCCCAGCGCCGCAACAAGGTCTCGATCGCCCAGTTCGGCGAGGTCCTCGAGCGTCCGCCGGCGATCGAACCGCTGATCGGCGCGCTGCCCGACATCCTCGCCGCCGCCGACTTGCGGGCGGTGGTGGACGCCTGGGCGGAAGCGGTCCGGAATGGCCGTGCGGTCGTGGTCATGTGCGGCGGGCACGTCGTGAAGACCGGCTGTTCCCCGTTCCTGGCCGACGCCGTGGATCGGGGCTGGATCAGCCATCTCGCGTTCAACGGCGCCACCGCGATCCACGATTTCGAGATCGCCTGCTTCGGAGAAACCTCCGAGGACGTGGCCGAGAACCTGGCCGACGGCACCTTCGGACTGGCCGACGAGACCGGCGCTTGGATGGCCGAGGCGGTGAGCCGGGGCCACGCCCAGGAGCTGGGGTTCGGCGAGGCCCTCGGGCGCTGGCTGGCCGAGCGCGACCCCCCCGTCCCGCACGCGCGCGAGAGCCTGCTGACGCGCGCATGGGCGCGCGGGGTGCCGGTCAGCGTGCACGTCGCGATCGGTGCCGAGATCACGCACCAGCATCCGCGCTTCGACGGCGCCGCGAGCGGGGCGGCGAGCCACCGGGACTTCCGGATCCTCGCGGCTTCGCTCCGCGAGCTCCACGGCGGCGGGCTGGTCGCCAACCTCGGTTCCGCGGTCGTATTGCCCGAGGTGTTCGTCAAGGCGCTGAACGTGGCCCGGCATCTGTGGCCGCCGCTCAAGGACTTCACCGCCGTGAACGTCGACATGACCCGGCACTACCGCCCGGAGATGAACGTCGTCGGCCGGCCCGTACTGGCCGGCGGGCGCGGCTATCATCTGACCGGACACCACGAGATCCTGATCCCCATCCTGTACTACGCGCTCCGCGCGCGGCTCGACCGGTGACGTCACGCATCCTGGTTCTCGCCCTCTGCGCGGCTCTCGGCGCGTGCGCTTCGGCGCGCGGGCGCGAGGGCATCGCTGCCTCCGATTCCGGGACGGCCTCGGCTCCGGTCTCGGAATCGCGGCGGACAGCCCCCGAAGCGGCGCTCCCCGGGTGGCTCGGCGACATCGCGACGGGCACGCTGGCGCGCTCCCACTGGGGCGTGGCCGTGCGCGACCTCGCCACGGGTCGATGGGTCGCCCGCCATGCCGCCGACCGCTACTTCGTCCCCGCATCGAACCTGAAGCTCGTGGTCTCCGCGACAGCGCTCGAACGGCTCGGCGCCGACTTCACGTGGCGGACGAGCGTTTACGGAACCGCGCCCATCGGCGCCGCGGGCGTCCTGAACGGCGATCTCGTCCTCTACGGCCGCGGGGATCCCAACCTGTCGGGCCGCTTCGCCCCTTCGATGACCGCGATCTTCGAGTCGCTGGCGGACTCGCTCGTCGAACGCGGGCTCGCCCGAGTCACCGGCGAGCTCCTCGCCGACGAGAGCTTCTGGGACGCCGACTACGTGCGCGGTGACTGGGCCACCTATGACCTGCTGTGGTGGTACGCCGCGCCGGTGGGGGCGCTGGGATTCAACGACAACTCGATCGACTTCCACATCCGTCCCGGCTCCGCGGTCGGCGATCCGCTCCTCGTCGATGGCGATCCCGTTTCGTCGTTCTACACGCTGGAGAACCGCGCCGTGACCGGGCCGCCCGACTCTGAGCGGACCTTCGATCTGACGCGCGAGCCGGGGACCAACCACGTCATCGCCTACGGATCCCTCCCGCTCGACGCCGAGCCGGACGTCGAGTACTTCGCGGTCGTCGACCCGGCCGGGTGGGCGGCCACCGTGTTCCGCGAGGTGCTCGCGCGGCGCGGTATCGCCGTGGAGGGCCCGGTGCGGACGGTCTCGCGACCCGCGGAGTCGCCCGTCGCCGCCGGCGACACGGTCGCTCTCGCCGCCCACCGGAGTCCCCCGCTCGCGCGCGTGGTCGACGCCGTGCTCGGCCGCAGCCAGAACTGGCACGCCGAGCAGCTCCTCAAGACGATCGGCAAGGAGGTCCGGGGAGAGGGGTCGTGGTCGGCGGGGCTGGCCGTCGAGCGGGCCACGCTGGCCGAGCTCGGGGTCGACACGACCGCGATGTTCCTGCGTGACGCGTCGGGCCTTTCGAGCGCGAACCTGGTGACCCCCGAGGCGATCGTCGCGCTCCTGGCGGCGATGCGGGAGCGGCCTTCGGGCTCCGCCTTCGTGTCGGCGCTGCCGGTGGCGGCCGAGTCCGGATCCCTGCGGGGGCGCTTCGGCGGCACCGCCGCGGCAGGGCGCGTCCGCGCCAAGACCGGATACATCGAGAACGTGTACTCGCTGAGCGGGTACGTAACGACGCTGGAGGGCGTCGAGTACGCGTTCAGCGTGGTCGTCAACCAGACTGCGGGCGAGTCGGCGGCCGCGGCGATCGACCGGCTCGTCACGGGGATCGTGGAAGGGCGGATACCGTGACGCCGTCTCCACCGTTCGCGGATTCGGGAACGGCGGCCCGGGCCTTCCCTCCTCCGGACTACGCGCGGTCGAGCATCGGCGAGCGCGACGTCGTAGCCCTACGCTCCGTAGCGGATGCGGTCGCCAGCGCTCTCGCGGGCGCCCCCACCCTGGCCGACTGGGCGGCGGCACGCGCCGCACAGGAACTCGCCGGCGGGCGCGGTCCAGCCTGGCGGGTCGACCTCGGCGGCGCCTCCGCCGTGATCCGCCACTACCGCCGGGGGGGATGGATGGGCCCACTCCTCGGGGATCGCTACCTCGACACCCCGCCGCGTCCGTTCGTCGAGCTTTCGGTCAGCGAGGCGCTACGCGAGGCGGGAGTCCGCACGCCGCGCGTCCTGGCGGCCGTGGTGACGGCCGCTCGTCCCGGATACCGCGCCGACATCGTCACCGAACGGCTCTCCCCGGGCCTCGACCTCGAGGAGCTCCTGCGGCCGAACCTGTACCCCCCCGCGGAACGGGCCGCGGCGCTCGAGGAGGCCGGACGAACGATCGGCCGCGCCCACGCCGCGGGGCTCGCCCACCCGGATCTCCGGCCACGGAACCTGTTCCTGCAGCCGCTTGCGGACGGCGGATGGCAGGCCGCGCTCCTCGACCTCGACCGCGCGCGGATCGCTCCGCGAAACGAGCCCCCCACCAAAAAAAAAACCTCGCGCGCTTCCACCGATCGGTCGCCAAGGAGCGCCGCGCGGGCCGCGTGAGCTGGCTCCCGGCGGACGCCGAAGCGTTTCGCCGCGGGTACGAGGCGGGGTGTCGTGCTTGACGGCCAGCGTGTAGCGGTCGTCCTGCTCTCCGCGATCGGCGACATCGTCCATGCCCTGCCTCTCGTCAGCTCGCTGCGCGCCGCCGCGCCCCGCCTGTCCATCGAGTGGGTGACGCAACCGGTCCCGGGCGAGATCGCCGGCGGGCATCCCGGCGTCGACAAGCTGTGGACGCTCGACCGCGCGCGCGGCTGGCGGGGCTTCCGGGAGCTGCGCCGCGCCCTCGGCGGCCGTCGGTTCGACGTCGTCCTCGACCTGCAGGTCTACGCCAAAGCGAGCCTGGTAACCGCCATGCTCGAGAGCCCGCGGAAGATCGGCTTCGACCGTGCCCGGGCGCGGGAGCTCAACTGGCTGGCGACGAACGAGCGGATCGCCGCCGGGCCGCCGCGTCACACCTGCGAGCAGTACCTGGAGTTCGCCGATCATCTCGGTATCCGACGACGCTACGAGTGGCCGCTTCCGATCTTCCCCGGGGAGCGCGCCGACCAGGCCGCGTTCTACTCCCGCCGCGGCGCGCCGCTCGCGGCCCTCGTCGTCGGAACCTCGCGGAGCTCCAAGGAATGGCCCGCGGCGCGCTGGGCGCGGCTCGCCGAGGCGCTCCACGCGGAGCTGGGGTACGAGGTCTGCATCGTGGGCTCGGACCGGCCGGCCGAGCGGGCGCGCGCGCTCGAGATCACCGGCCTGTCCCGGGTTCCGATCCTGGACGAGCGCCGGAACGACCTGCGACGGCTGCTCTGGCTCCTGGACGGCGCGGCGCTCGCGGTCAGCCCCGACACCGGACCGTACCACCTCGCCGTCGCGCTGGGCGTCCCTTCCGTGGCACTCTACGGCCTGACCGACCCCGCCCGTGTGGGGCCGGGGCGGCGTTTCCTCGACCTCGTGGTGGATTCCTTCCACGATCCGGGGGAGAGCTGGCATCCGCCGCGCGCCGCGTACCGCCAGGGGAGGATGGAGCGGATCCCGCTGACCCGCGTGCTCGAGGCGGTCGAGCTGGCGCGGGTCCGCTATCCCCGCGCCGGAGGGTCCCCCCGCGGGATCTCGCCGGCGGCCGCTTCGCCGGAGTCCGCCTCCGCCGAGTAATCATCGGCGTACGCCCCGCCACCCATCATCCCTTCGAGCCAGGCGAGACCGGCCAGGAGCGCCGCGCTGCCGAGGAGCAGGAACAGCACGACGCCCGTGGCCACCAGCGGCGGCGACGCCTCCGGGGGCGCGAGAGACAGCGCGAACACCGACAGCGAGAGCCCGTTGAATGCCGAATGGAGGACGATCGAGGACCAGAGCGAGCGCGTCTCGAGCACGACCCAGCCGAGCAGGAGCCCGAGGAAGAACGTCGGCACGATCTGCCACGGGTTGTAGAAATGGAAACATGCGAAGAAGGCCGCCGTCCAGAGCGTGGCAGACCGCGCCCCGCGGCGCCTCTCCAGGCCGTGGAGGATGATCCCCCGGAACAGCGCCTCCTCGAGCATCGGCGCGAGCACGACCGCGACCGCCACCGTGAGCACGAGGTCGGCGGTGCCGTCCATCTGCAGGAGGTCGCGGAGGAGGGCTTCGAACTCGGGCGGCACGGGGATGAGGTGCTGGACGATGACGTAGATCTCGCTGAACACGGTGACGGAGCCCGCCAGGATGAGCGCGAGCGGCCAGAGCGCCACCAGCGGCAGC
>DATFFS010000019.1:0-2499 GCA_035249945.1 Gemmatimonadota bacterium | reverse complement strand
CGGTCTTCCTCGAGCTGGTTGTTCGCGGCGCCGGCCACGATCGAGCAGCGCAGCCGACGCAGCGTGCCGTCGTTGATGATCGCGCCGAGCGCGCAGGGCGCGAAGACGTCGCACTCGACGTCGTAGATCTCGTCCGATTCGACCGGCGTGGCGCCGAAGTCGTCGACCACTTTGCGCACGCGCTCCTGGTCGATATCGCAGATCGTCAGCACCGCGCCTTCCGCCGCCAGGTTCTCGCAGAGGTAGTACCCGACGTGACCCGCCCCCTGGACGGCGACCCGGATCCCCTTCAGCTCGTCGGTGCCGAGCTTCTTGCGGCACGAGGCCTTGATCCCGTGGTAGACGCCGTAGGCGGTGACGGGCGACGGGTCGCCGGAACCGTGCGGCGTCGAGCGGATGCCGGTCACGTGTCTGGTCTCCTCGTAGACGTACTCCATGTCCTCCACACCGATGCCCACGTCCTCGGCGGTGATGTAGCGGCCCCCGAGCGTGTCGACGAAGCGCCCGTGGGCGCGCAGGAGCTCGGGTGTCTTGTCGCGCTTGGAGTCGCCGATGATGACCGCCTTGCCGCCGCCCAGCTCGAGATCGGCCACCGCCGCCTTGTACGTCATCCCCTCCGACAGCCGCAGGACGTCGGTCAGCGCCTCGTCCGCCGAGCGATACGGCCACATGCGGGTCCCGCCGAGAGCCGGGCCCAGCGTCGTGTCGTGGATCGCGATGATCGAATCGAGGCCCGATTGCGCGTCGTGGCAGAAGACCACCTGCTCGTGATGGGCCTCATGGATCTGGTCGAAGACGTCCAATTCGTGTCTCCTCTCAGCTATCGATGGGGATCGCGCCTGCGCGCGGAGAATTCAGATTAGCCGTCCAGAAGTTCGCTGGCAATCACGACCCGCTGGATCTCGGAAGTGCCTTCGTAGATCTCCGTTACCTTGGCGTCCCGGAAGTATCGCTCCACCGGGTAGTCCTTCATGTATCCGTATCCTCCGTAGACCTGGATCGCCTTCACGGCGGCGTCCATGGCGGCGCGGCTGGCCAGGAGCTTGGCCATAGCGACCTCCTTGCGGGCGTGCTCCCCGCGGTCCTTCTTGGCGGCCGCGGCGTGCGTGAGCGCGCGTGCCGCCTCGATCTGCGCGGCCATTTCCACGATCAGGAAGCGGAGGCCCTGGAACTCCGCGATCGGCTTGCCGAATGCGTGCCGCTCGCGCGCCCAGTCGACGGCGAGGTGGAGGCATGCGCCGGCGATTCCGAGCGCCTGGGCGGCAATCCCGAGCCGTCCGTGCTCGAGCGCACCCAGCGCGTAGGCGAGCCCCTTCCCCTCCTCGCCGAGGAGGTTCGCCGCCGGCACCTCGAGGTCCCGAAACACGATCTCGGCGGTGTTCGAGGACCGGAGCCCCATCTTCTTCTCCTCCTTGCCGACGGCGTATCCCTCCCAGGTCGGCTCGATCACGAAGGCGCTGATCCCCTTGGGGCCCGGGCCGCCGCTCCGCGCCATCGCCAGCACGAGGTCGGCGGTACCGCCGTTGGTCACCCACGCCTTGGCGCCGTTGAGGATCCAGGCGCCGTCGCGCCGCTCGGCGCGGCAGGACAGCGCGGCGGGGTCAGAGCCGGCGTGCGCCTCGGAGAGCGCGAACGCGCCCAGCATCCGCCCCTCCGCCATCGGGCGCAGGTAGCGCTCCTTCAGGTCGTCCGATCCGTGGGCCAGGATGAGCTGGGTGGGGAGCGAGTTGTGTACGCTCATCGAGACCGCGAGCGATGGATCCACGCGCGCGATCTCCTCGAGCGCGAGCAGATAGGTCACGGTATCGAGACCGCTCCCGCCCCACTCCTCGGGGATCAGCATGCCGAGGAAGCCGAGCCGGCCGAGCGCGTCGACCGCCTCGCGCGAGAACTCGCCCTTGCGGTCGCGCTCGTCCACGTGGGGCGCGAGCTCGTTCGCCGCGAACTCGCGCGCGGTGCGCACGATCTCCCGCTGGACGTCGGTCAGGGGTAGCAGCCCCTCGGTCGGGGCCTTCGATCCCGCCAGCGTCACGCGCGCTCCCCGTACTCGAAGAACCCCACGGCGGTCTTCCGACCGAGCCGGCCGGCCGCGACCATCTGCTTGAGAAGCGGGCAGGGGCGGTACTTTGGATCGCCGAATCCGTCCTGAAGCACTTCGAGGATCGCCAGGCAGACGTCGAGCCCGATGAAGTCGGCGAGGGTCAGGGGCCCCATCGGGTGGCCCATGCCGAGCTTCATGACCGTATCGATCGCCTCCGGCTCCGCCACCCCCTCCATGACGCAGTAGATCGCCTCGTTGATCATCGGCATGAGGACTCGGTTCGACACGAAGCCCGGGTAGTCTCGCACGGTGACGGGCGTCTTCCCCAGCGCGGTCGCCATCTCGACGACCGCGCGGTGGGTCTCGTCGGAGGTCGCGTAGCCGCGGATCACCTCGACCAGCTTCATGACCGGCACCGGGTTCATGAAGTGCATCCCGATCGTCTGGTCCGGCCGCGA
>DATFFS010000018.1:0-2660 GCA_035249945.1 Gemmatimonadota bacterium | reverse complement strand
CCCGGCAATCCCGTCAGCGCGCACGTCACCTTCGAGCTGTTCGCCCGGCCGGCGCTCCGCCGGATGGCCGGGCACGCCCGCTGCTTCCGCCGCCCGCTGCGGGCCCGCCTGGCGGAGGCGGTCTCCACCCGGCCGGAGAAGGCGTACTACCTGCGGGCGCGACTCGAGCCGGACGGCGAAGGCTGGCTGGCGACGCCGGTCGGGCCACAGGGATCGGCGATCCTGACGGGTCTCGCCGACGCCGACGGTCTGGCGATCGTCCCGCTGGGGACGGGGGATCTGCCCGCGGGAGCCGAGATCGACGTCCTGCCGCTCGAGGGCTGGGCGGCGGAACGCGAGGCGCCGTGAGCGGCGACCTGCGACGCGCGGGGAAGGCCGCGCTCGATCTCTTCCGCCGCGCCGAGCGCGTCGTGATCACGACCCACGTCCAGCCCGACGGTGACGGTCTGGGATCGGAGATCGCCCTCGCCCACTGGCTCGCACGCGAGGGGAAGACCGTGCACATCCTCAACCCGCACCCGGCCCCGCGCCGGTTCCGATTCCTCGAGAAGGACATCTCCGCCCCGGGCTTCGACGCCCAGTCGGCGGAGCGGCTGCTGGGAGCGGCGGACGTGCTGGCGGTTCTCGACATATCCGTGCCCGCGCGGCTCGGCGGACTCGAGCCCTGGGTGCGCAAGTTCACCGGCCAGGTGGTGGTCGTGGATCACCATCTGGGACCCAGCGGCTTCGAGGGGGTCGACTGCCGGGACACATCGGCCGCCGCGACAGCCGAGCTCCTCCATGACCTGCTGGCGGGGTGGGGCGCGGAGATAACGCCCGAGATGGCGACCGCGCTCTACGCCGCGCTCACCTACGACACGGGCGGGTTCCGCTACTCGAACACCACGGCCCGCACGCATCGCGTGGCCGCCGACCTCATGGAGCGCGGAGCCGACGTGCACGAGATCAACCGCCGCGTCTTCGAGTCGGTGTCGCCCACGCGCGCCCGTCTGCTCTCGCGCGTCTTCGGCGAGTTCCATCTGGAAGAGGAAGGCAGGCTCGCGTGGATCGCCCTGTCGGGCGACCTCATGGAGGCGGCGGGCGCCGAAGCGGAGGACGTCGAAGGCGTCGTCGAGACGCTGCGTTCGCTCGAGCACGTCGAGCTCGCGATCCTGTTCAAGGAGATCGATCGCGGAACGACCAAGGTCTCGTTTCGCTCCGCGGGAGAGGTGGACGTCAACCGCCTCGCCGGGCGCTTCGGCGGCGGCGGCCACCGGAACGCCGCCGGCGCCCTGATCAAGCAGCCGCTGGGATCGGTCGTCGAGGAAGTGCTTTCCGCGGCGCGAGGGTCACTGGTCCAGCAGGTGGGCTGAGGAGGGATGTCGATGAACAAGAAGCGCTGGCTCTCGGGACCGTCGATACGGCCCGATCCGATCACGGCCGGCATGAGCGCCGCCGAGCTCGTGGACAACGCCTATCTCGCATACAACGGCGGACGATTGCGCGAGGCGTGCGAGCTGTACACGCGGAAGATGCTGGCGGACGACGCGCTGGTCGGCATGTCGCTCACGGGCGCGCTCACCCCGGCCGGCATCGGCATGACGTGTCTGATCCCGCTGGTCGAGGCCGGCTTCGTCGACTGGATCGTGTCGACGGGGGCCAACCTGTACCACGACACCCATTTCGGGATCGGGCTCGAGATGCATCGCGGGCGGCCGCACCTCGACGACACCGCGCTGCGCGAGGCCGGCGTAGTTCGGATCTACGACATCCTGTTCGACTACGAGGTGCTGCTCCAGACCGACGCCTTCTTCCGGCGCATCATGATCCAGCCGGAGTTCCAGAAGGAGATGGGGACCGCCGAGTTCCACTGGCTCTGCGGCAAGTACGTGGCCGAGCGGGAGGTGGCGCTTGGTCGCAAAGGCACCTCGCTCCTGGCGGCCGCATACCGTCTTGGCGTGCCGGTCTACACCTCCTCGCCCGGTGACTCGTCGATCGGAATGAACGTTGCCGAGCTCGAGCTGCGCGGGAACAGGCTGCGGATCGATCCCGCGCGCGACGTGAACGAAACGGCGGCCCTCGTGTGGGACGCCAAGAGCAGCGGAGGGAAGAGTGGCGTCTTGATCCTGGGCGGCGGTTCGCCGAAGAACTTCGTGCTGCAGACCGAGCCTCAGATCCAAGAGGTGCTGGGTCTCGAGGAGGCCGGGCACGACTACTATCTTCAGATCACCGACGCGCGTCCCGACACCGGCGGCCTCTCCGGCGCCACGCCCGGCGAGGCGGTGTCGTGGGGGAAGGTCGACCCCGAGCGGCTGCCGGACGCGGTCGTCGTCTACTGCGACTCGACGATCGTGCTGCCCATCCTGACCCACGTCGCCCTGGCGCGCGGCGCGGCGCGGACGCCCAAGCGGCTCTACGACCGGTTCCCGGAGCTGCTGGCGCGGTTGACCGCGGCGTTCGAGGAAGGGAAGCGCGAGCGCCTGGCCGAAGGGCAGCTCGAGGAGAGCCGGGCTCAAGAGCCCTGACGAGGCCCCAGCTCTTCGAGCTTGGCCACCACGTCGCGGTAGTTGGTGTTGATCCCGTACAGCTCGACGAAGGTGCGGTAGGCCTCCTGGGGGTCGCCCGAGGCCATCTGCACGTTGCCGAGGTCGTAGAGGAGGCCGAGCTGGTCCTCCTCGAGG
>DATFFS010000017.1:0-13023 GCA_035249945.1 Gemmatimonadota bacterium | reverse complement strand
TCATCGTCCTTGGCGAATCCATCCTGGCCGCCTCGTTCGCGATTCAGTCGGCGATCCAGGCGGGTGACGTCACCAGCGATCTCACGGCGATCATCGTCGGTGGGCTTCTGATCGTCTTCGCGATGTGGTGGCTCTACTTCGACCGTCCAACGAACGGCCTGCTCACCTCGCTTCCGAGAGCCTTCGTCTGTGGATATGGCCACTACGCGATCTTCGCCTCAGCGGCGGCCGTCGGAGCGGGGCTCGGGGTCGCCGTGGACCACGCGACCCGGCACGCTGAGATCGGATCGTTCGGCGCGAGCGCCGCGGTCGCCGTCCCGGTGGCGATCTACCTCCTGGGGCTCTGGGCGCTCCACGTCCGGCTCGAGGAGACTTCCCCAGCCGGTGCCGGGATGACGCCGATCGTCGCGTTTCTCGTGCTGCTCACTCCCTGGACCGGGCAGTCGGTACCATTGACGGGCCTTCTGGTGTCCGGGCTCCTGGCGGTCAAGGTCGTCAAACGGCACCAGGAGACCGCCCGCACGGAGTCCCGACCTCGAAGCCTGTAACGGCCTTTGCGCTTCGTTGGCGGCGCGTTCGCGCCCGCGCTACGTTGCCGCTTCGCCGCCGCGCTGCCGGTCCCGAAAGGCGGCCATCCCGCCGGGGCCGAGCCGCGCGCGCCGATACGTTCGACATTTCTTCATGCAACGTCGACCCAAGGAGACACCATGGCACACGAAGTCCCTCCTCTTCCCTACCCTTTCGACGCGCTCGAGCCGCACATCGATGCGCGGACCATGGAGATCCATCACGACAAGCACCACGCGGCCTACGTCACCAACCTGAACAAGGCGCTCGAGGGCCACGCGGAGCTGCAGAAGAAGGACGTCGAGGCCCTTTTGCGCGACATAAAGAGCGTGCCGGAGGATATTCGCACGGCGGTTCAGAACAACGGCGGCGGACACGCGAACCACACGCTGTTCTGGACGATCATGTCGGCGGACGGGGGGGGCGAGCCGGAAGGTGATCTGGGCGACGCCATCGCCGAGGCGTTCAAGAGCTTCAGCGCCTTCAAGGAGCAGCTCTCCGACGCGGCCGCGAAGCGCTTCGGCAGCGGCTGGGCCTGGCTATCGGCCGGGAAGGACGGCCTGAAGGTCCATAGCACGCCGAACCAGGACAGCCCAATCATGGAGGGCCGGACTCCGATCCTCGGGCTCGACGTCTGGGAGCACGCCTACTACCTGAAGTACCAGAACAAGCGCCCGGACTATGTCAAGGCGTGGTGGAACGTCGTGAACTGGGACGAGGTTGCGAAGCGCTACGGGAAGGCGTCCGGCTAAGCCCGGGCCGGTCCATCGCAGCGGAACCGCAGGGGCGGCCTCGAGGCCGCCCCTTCTGCGTTCGCGGCTGTCCCGGCTTCTTCGCCCGAGTCCGGTCCGCCTTCCCTACCGGAGCTGGTACGTCAGCCTGGCCAGGACCAGGCGCCCGATCTCCGGCGCGCCCACGAATTCGAAGTGCTCCTTGTCGAGCAGGTTATAGGCGGTCAGCGACACGGAGGCGCCGGCCACCCACGGTACCGCGACTTCGACGTTCGCGTCGACGAGCCCATACCCCGGCACGCGGCCGATGAACACCCCCGTGTTCATCGGGAACGACTCGATGAACCGGCCCGTCACCTCGGCCGTGAAGTCGTGGGCCGCGTCGCGATAGCGCACCCCCAGCGACCCCTTCCGCTTGGGGGCGTTGAGCGACACGTCGAGGAGCCCCGCGCACCCCGGCACGTCGTCGAAGTCGAAGCACTCGCTGCTCACCCATGAGGCGGCGCCCTTCAGCATCCAGGCCTCGGACACGAGGAATTCCGCCGAGACGTCGGCCCCCCAGAAATCGACGTTCCCGAAATTCCGGTAGGCGAGCAGGACATCCGGCTGGTCGACCTGGTCCGGGACGATCGTCCCGATGGGAACCTGGGCCAGGGCGGTCGTAAGCTGCGTCACCGTCGCGGCCAGCTCCTCGGGCGTCATCTGACCGCCGACGACGAGCGGGGTCAGCCGCTCCTGCAGGAACGCGGCCGTCGTCGCCGGATCGAGGAACACGGTCGGGGTCTCCACCCGGAGCGGCGTGACGAAGTCCTCGACCTTGCTGTAGTAGACGTCGCCGGCCAGCAGGAAGCGGTTGCCGAGCAGGCCTTTGTAGCCGACCTCGGCGGTCGACGTGATGGTGGGCTCGATTCTGGCGATGTCGACCGGCCCGGTCGGATCCGGCACGAACGTCCGCGCCGTCGAGTCGAACCGGCGCAGCACGGTTCCCACCGCGGCGCCCGGATCCTGGACCAGCGGCAGCAGCGGCTGGAACTCGGCCGGCGCCAGCGTCTGGACGAGCGTGTTCCATGCCACCGACGCGTTGGCCGGCAGCTCCATTCCGGGCGCGAACGGCGACCGCATGCAGAAGCCACCGTCGAATCCGCCGGGGCAGTCGCGCGAGAACGTGAAGCCGCTCTCCGGCGTCCCCAGCGTGCGGACGTCGTAGCCGACCGGGCCCACCGGGATGCGGCCCGCCACGAGGTCCAGGAACAGGTTGTTCGTCGTCGGCGTGGAGAAGGCGCGGTTGTACGTGAGGCGCAGGTTGTGGGTCTCCTCTGGCCGGTAGACGAGGCCGGCGCGCGGCGAGAACACCAGGTCCTCGATCCGGTTGTGCCAGTCGAGCCGCGCCGCGGCGACCAGCTCGAGCTCTTCCGTCACCGCCGTCTCGGAATGGAGGTACCCGCCCAGCTCGTTTATCGTGTCGTCGTCCTCGTTGCGGCCGGTGATCGTGCCCTCGGTCCGCGGCACGGTATGCTGCCAGTCGACGCCGTACGTCAGACGCTCGCGGGTGCCGAACTGGGTCGCGTGCTGGCCCTGCGCCGCCCACACGTACGACTCGTCGACGATCGGCATCCCGGTCGGCAGGATGAACGTGTCACCCGATTCGCTGAAGTTGGCGAACGTCTGCGCGAAGAAGTTCCCCTTCCGGAGCCGCGCCTGCGCGTACGTGTAGCGCCAGTCGTCGGCCTGCCCCGCGCCGAGGCCCGTCAGCTCGATGGACGACAGCTGCGTGTTCATCCCCGCGGCGAGAACGACTTCCCCGTCGTCCCATGGCCGGACGTCGAACCTGCCTTCCGCCGACCAGCGGGCCTGATCGAAGTCCCGGAGCCCGACTTTGGTGTCGGGATCGGTCTGGAGAGCGATCTCGCGCGCGGCCGCCTCCGCGGGATCGACGTGGCGCCAATCGTTACCCTGGAAGTACTGCCCCGACACCCGGATCCCCATGTTCTCCCCGATGCGCTGCGAATGGCGCGCCTCGGTATGGAAGACGGCGCGCTCGCCCGCCGCCATGCTCACCACAGTGCCCGGATCGTCGATCGGCGAGGAGGAGATCATGTGCAGCACGCCGTTGGCGCTGTTGGGACCGTAGAGGGCGGCCCCGGGGCCCAGCACGATCTCGACCCGTTCGAGGTCGAGGTTCGTGGTGGGAATGAAGTTGTAGGCGTTGACACGGAGCGACGGCACCTGCGCGTAGCGGTAGTCCGACATCACGAGCAGGGCGCCAGAGAAGATGTTGTTGAATCCCCGGGCCACGACGTTCGACTGCGACAGGCCGGTCTGCGCGACGTCCACTCCGGCCTCGCCTTTGACGTGATCGATGACGGTCGGAGCGGCGCGCTCGCGGATCTCCTCCTTCTCGACCGTCTCCACCGCCGCCGGCGCTTCCAGCCGCTTCTGGGGCCGCCGCGACGCGGAGACGATGATGGGATTCAGCTCGACGGCTTCCACCACCAGCGCGATCGACATCGGCGCCGCGGCGCCCGCCTCCACCGTCGTCTCGATCCGGCGCGTGGCGAAGCCCAGGGACGTCACCTCCACCTCGTAGGCCCCGGGCGGGACCTGGAGCTCGAAGCGACCGTCCGCGTCGGTCAGGTCGCCCGCGATCTCCCGGCCTTCGGGCTCGAGCACCCGCACCACGGCGTTGGCGATCGTCTCTCCGGTTTCGGCATCCATGACGCGTCCGGAGAGGGTTCCGGTCTGGGCCCAGGCGGACGCCGCAGCCAGAGTCACGAATGCGAGGGCCGCGACGAGTCTGCGGGTGGTCGCGAGCATGAGAGTCTCCTGTCCGAAGGTAGCCGGGAAACGCCGACTGTCGGTGTGGTTCCGGGATCTATCTCTGGACGCGCTCACCCATTTGTCAAGCGATCGGCCTCCGTCCGGACCGCTTCGAGCAGCGCGCGCGTGGACTCGGGGGCGAAGGGATTCAGCTTGAGAATGTCCTCGTAGAGCTCATCGGTGTCGGCGGCGGTCATGTTGAGCGCCGACCACACGCGCCGCTCCGACGGCGTGCCGTACGGCGATCCGCCGAGGTCCGCCGAGGCGAGCGCACGCGCGAGCAGGAAGACCAGGGCCTGCGACCGCGCCATCTCGCGGTCGTGGGTCTCCGGGTCGAGGCGCACCGCTTCGAGCCCCAGCCGCCGCGCGATGACCTCGATCGAGCGCGCCGCCGCGGCATGCCCCTCGGCCTCGCACACCACGATGCGCTGCCCCTGGATGTTCCGGTCCGGCGAGCTCTCCGGCCCGAACAGGGGATGCGTCCCCACGCGCCCGACTCCAGGCGGGAGGAGCTCCTCCATCCAGCGCATGGGCGCGACCTTCACCGAGGCCATGTCCACCACGGTGGCGCCTTCCCTAAGGTGGGGAGCGATCGTCTCGAGGACCCCCGGCATCGTCCGCACCGGAACCGCGAGCAGCACGGTGGGCCGCGACGCGCAGGCCGCGATGTCGCCCCACGCCACGCCCCGCGCGGTCGCCTGCCCGGACAGGTCGCGCACGTCGGTGGCGATGACGTGGAAATCCGTCTCCAGGACCTCCGCCGCCAGCTGGCCGCAGCGGCCGTATCCCACGATGCCCAGCTCCGGTCTCATGTCACTCGCCGCCCAGCTTCTGTCCCAGCTGCTCGACGAGCTCCCGCTCCTCGTCCGACAGCTTCTCCGGCACCTTCACCTGGATCTCCACGTACTGGTCTCCCTTCGCGCCCTCGCGTTCGAGTCCCTGTCCCCTGAGCCTCAGCCGGGTCCCGCTCTGGGTACCGGGCGGAACGCGGACCTCGACCTTCGTCCCGTGGATCGTGCGCACCCGGATCCTCGCTCCCAGCATCGCCTGCACGATCGTGATGGGCACCGTGCAGTGGATGTCGAGACCCTCGCGGCGGAAGAAACGGTCGGGCTTGACGCGCACCGCGAGGATGAGGTCTCCGGGCGGCCCGCCGGCCGGACCCGGCTCGCCCTGGCCGCGCATCCGGATGCGGCGGCCGTCGTCCGTCAGCGCCGGGATCCGGACTTCGATCCGGCGAGGCTCCGTCACGCTGCCCTCGCCCCGGCACCGTGAGCAGGGCTCCTCGATCAGCGTTCCGCGCCCGTAACAGCGCGGGCAGGGACGCTGGACCGCGAAGCCGCCCTGGACCAGCGACACGGTCCCGCTCCCGCCGCACTGCGGACACGTTTCGGCCTTCGTGCCCGGCTCGGCGCCGTTCCCATCGCAACGTGGACATTCGACTTCGAGCGGGACGCGGACCTGCACCTTTCCGCCCAGCGCCGCGACCTGGAACGAGACCCTTACGTCGATCTGCCGATCCGCACCCTTCCGTGGCCCGCGCGTGCTCGCGCCGCGCGCCTGCCGGCCGCCGAAGATCGAGGAGAAGAGATCACCGAGGTTGAATCCCTCGGCTCCCCCCAGGTCTCCCAGATCCACCGTCCGCCATTCTCCCTCCCCTCCGGGCGGCCCGGGCCCGAATCCCCCGAACCCGCCGCCTCCTCCGAATCCCGCGCCCGCCCCGGCGCTTCGCATCGCGTCGTATCGCTTGCGCTGCTCGGGGTCGGAGACCACCCGGTACGCCTCGGAGATCGACTTGAAGCGCTCCTCTGCGGACGAATCGCCGGCATTGACGTCGGGATGGTACTTCCGGGCGAGCTTGCGGTAGGCCTTCTTGATCGTGTCCGCGTCAGCGTCCTGGGGGACGCCGAGGACCTGGTAGTAGTCCTTCGCTGCCACCGGAAATCAGGACCGATCGGATCGATGCTCGTATACCTGCACCTGCGCGGGTCGCAGCAACTGGCTGCCGAAAGCGTATCCCGGAATCGCCACCGCCGCGACGGTGCCATCCTGCTCACCCGAGGGCGCCGCGAGCGTGGAGATCGCATCGTGCTGGTGCGGGTCGAACGGCTCGCCGACTTCGCCGATCCTGGTCAGTCCCTCGCGCTCGAGTGTGTCCCTCAGCTTCCGCTCGAGCATCGACACTCCGTCGATCACGGCGGTGGCCGGCGTCCTTTCCGGATCCAGGCGCGTGACGCGCTCGAGATCGTCGAGTGTGCCCAGGAGCTTCTGCACGAGATCGCCTTTGGCGCGCGCCCAGGCGGCTGAACGCTCCCGGGCCTCACGCTTCCTGTAGTTGTCGAACTCGGCCTGGAGTCGCAGGAACCGGTCCTGCAGCGCCGTGAGCTCGGCCTCGATCTCCTCCTCGAGATCCTCGGTTGCAATGGCGCCCGCCTCGGAGGCAGGTTCCTCCGCGGGCCGGCGCTCCTCGTCGGAAAGGGTGCCGGTTTCCGGATCCTCGATCGGGATCTCGCGCGGATCGTCGTGGGGCTTCATGTCGGCGGGGAATATATACGGACGGGCTGCGACGTTCAGTCCTTCTCGAGCAGGGCCTGGAACGCGTCCTCGTCGAGCACGGTCACGCCGAGCTCGCGGGCGCGGTCGAGCTTCGACCCGGGGCTCTCACCCGCTACTACGTAATCGGTCTTCTTCGAAACCGACCCGGCCACTTTCCCGCCTCGCGCCTCGATCGCGGAGGTGGCGCCTGCGCGACTCAGCGACGAAAGGGTGCCCGTGACCACGAAGGTCTTCCCCGAGAGAGGTCCCGAGGCGGCGGCCCGCCGCTTCTCCGCCATGGCGACGCCGTGCTCGGCCAGCCTCTCGACGACAGCCCGGTTTTCCGGCGCGTCGAAGAACTCGCGCACCGACTCGGCCAGTGTAGGGCCGATCCCCTCGACCCCCTCGAGCCGCTCGCGATCGGCGGCGATGAGCGCCTCCATCGAGCCGAAGGCTTCGGCCAGCGCACCCGCCGCCGACGCGCCAACGTGCCGGACGCCGAGGCCGTACAGCACGTGGCGCAGGCCCCGCGACTTCGAGCGCTCGAGGGCGGCCACCAGGTTCGCCGCCGAGAGCTTCCCCATGCGCTCGAGTCCGGCCAGCGTTTCCGCGTCCAGGTCGTAGAGGTCCGCCAGGTCGGTGACGATCTCCTTGTCGATCAGCTGCCGGGCCAGCATATCGCCGAGCCCGTCCACGTCCATCGCGCCGCGGGAAGCCCAGTGAAGGATCCGCTCCCGCAGCTGCGAGGGGCACGAGGCGTTGGGACACCGATGCGCGACTTCGCCCTCGAGACGAACGATCTCCGCGCCACAGGCGGGACAGCGCTTCGGCATGCGGAAGCGCCGCGCCCCGCGGCGCCGCTTTTCCGGCAGCACCCGCACGATCTGCGGGATCACTTCCCCGCCGCGGGCCACCACGACCGTGTCGCCCACGCGCACGTCCTTCCGGGACACCTCGTCCTCGTTGTGGAGGCCGGCCATCTGCACCGTCACTCCGCTGACCTCGACCGGGTCCAGTACGGCGGTCGGGGTCAGCTTCCCCGTTCGACCGACGGTGACCATGATGTCGCGGACGACTGACGTCGCCTCCTCGGCGGGGAACTTGAACGCCACCGCCCAGCGGGGATGCTTCGCGGTCGCGCCGAGCTCGGCTTGCTGGTCCAGGTCGTCGACCTTGACGACCACCCCGTCGATCTCGTAGTCGAGCGCGTGCCGGCGCTCCTGCCAGTCGAGGCAGTATGCGACGAGCGGCTCCCGCTCCTCGAATCGGTGCCACTCGGGATTGATCGGAAAGCCCCATTCTGCCATCCGCTCGAGGCCCTCGGACTGTCGCGTGACGTCGGACTGGAGCAGCGTGTAGGCGAAGAAGTGGAGCGGCCGCGAGGCGGTGATGCGCGCGTCGAGCTGCCGCACCGAGCCCGCGGCCGCGTTCCGCGGGTTGGCAAAGGTCGATTCGCCCATCTCTTCACGCGCCTCGTTCAGCCGCTGGAACCCGCTGCGCGTCATGTATACCTCCCCGCGGACGACCGTGGCGGCGGGATGGCCCTTGCCCGAGAGACGCAGCGGGATCTCGCGCACCGTTCTCAGGTTTACGGTGACGTCCTCGCCGACCCCGCCGTCCCCGCGCGTAGCCCCGCGAACCAGGACCCCTTCCTCGTAGCGCAGCGAGATCGACAGCCCGTCGATCTTGTGCTCGGCGACCCAGGCGAGCGCCGCCGGGTCGTCCACCGTTCGGCGGACGCGCTCGAGCCACACCTCGAGTTCATCCGCCCCGTTGGCGTTCTCGAGCGAGAGCATGGGGATCTCGTGCGCGGCCCGCGGGAACGCGTCCTGGGGCGTTCCGCCCACCCGCTGAGTCGGGGAGTCCGACGTGGCGATCCCGGGGTCGGCGGCCTCGAGCTCGAGGAGCTCCCGCATCAGCGCGTCGAATGCGGCGTCGCTGATCTCGGGCGCGTCCTCGACATAGTACAACCGCTCATGGCGGCGGATCTCGGCGCGCAACTCCTCCGCCCGCCGGGCTGGATTCTTCTTCGTGGGACTCACAGGCCCAGACGATCGGCGAGGGTCAAGCAGGCGTCAACACGCAGAGAAGCCCTCGAGAGCGGAGCTGTTGCGGCTACTACGAGAACGCAGGTCGTTCAGAATCGTCAATGTCGAGGCGCACGACCGAAGACGGCCGAGGCGTAGCACAGGCTACGCCGCAGGACGGCTGAGGGAGTGGAACGAAGAGATCGGCGATTATCAACGACCTGCTAAACCAGGGCTTCGCAGCGGGCCTCGTCGCGTACCCTCGCGAAGATCCGGCGCTGAAGGACGACCAGGTCCCGGCCGCACTCCTTCCACTGGCGGCGCTGCCAGTCGGACTCGGAACCCTCCTCGAGGATCCTGCGGACCCCGTCGATGGAGTCGGCCGCCGTGCCCAGGGCCGCCGCCCACGGGCGCGCGAGCCGCAGCATCTCCTCGATCTCGTCCAGGAGCGTGATGGTCTCGCCGCTGATCGGGTGGGCGACCGGCTCCCGCCAACCGAAGCGCTGGGCCTTGAACCAGCCATCCGCCAGGAAAGCGGGCTCGAGCTCCCACTCCGGCTCGCGCGCCTCCCAGCGCGAGAGGAGCTCCGCCCCGAGCGCCTGCGCGAGGCCGACCAGCGCGCGCGTCCGATCGAGTCCGATCTGCATGTCGAGCATGCGGAACTCCACCGTCGGGTAGGTGACGTGCGGCCGCACGTTCCACCACACCTGACGCGGAGCGGTGATGCCTCCCGACGCGATCAGCCCGTCGATCACGCGCATGTAATGCGCCCAGCCGTCGAATCGCGGCGCGAACCCGGTGCGCGGGAATGACCCGAACACGTGCATGCGAATCGTCTGGAATCCCGTGTCGCCGCCTTCGAAGAACGGCGCGTTCGCCGAGAGCGCGAGGAGCGGCGCGCACCAGCGGCGCAGCTGGTTGGCGACGTAGACGCGCGCCTCCGGGTCCTCCACCTCGATGTGGACGTGCAACCCGAAGGAGAGGTTCCGCCGCGCGAGGTACTGCAGCTGTCGGCCAACCCACTGATAGCCCTCGGTATCGACGAAGTCCTGGTCCTGCCAGCGCGCGAACGGGTGTACTCCGCCGATACCGATCGCCACGCCCAGCGCGGCCGCGATCTCGAGCAGGTCGCAGCGCAGCGCGCGGACTCCGGCCATCGCCTCGCCCAGGTCGGCGGACTTGCGGGTGTTCGCCTCGATCACCGTGTGCAGGAGCTCGTACCCCAGCCGCTCCGCCAGCTCGGGCGTGGCGGCGCGCAAGACCTCGTCGACGGCCGGGGTCAGGTCGCCGGTCGCCGGATTGCAGAGCTGGTACTCCTCCTCCACGCCGAGGGGGAGCGAGTGGCTGGCGAGAGTATCAGGCATGGGAGGCGCGCAAGTACTCGCGCTCGGCGTCGGTCATCCCGTACAGATCGTAGAGATGGCTCTCGGCCTCGGTCTGGAGCTCCTCGATCTTCGATTGCGCGCGCTCGATCTCGGCCTCGATCCGTGCCCGGTGCTGCAGCACGACCACCACGTGGGCCGTCGTTACCGGAAGCTTGATGAACATCTCGAGCTCCTCCTTCGACATCCCGCGCAGCTCGTTGAACCGGCTCTTGAGCCAGAGCTCCAGGTAGGTAGCCGCTTCTTCCGTCGTGGTAACGATCGTCGAACCGCGGCGGAAGATCACCACCGGACCGCGACGCTTTACGTCGGCGACCTCGGCCAGGGGACGCGGGACGTTGATCTCCCGGATGATCCCCTCGGTCTGCGCGATCGGAACCAGCGGGACCCGCGCCTCCTGAGCGATCCGGTGGACTTCGTCCATCGCCGCCAGCCGCTCGCCGTTCTCCTCGGCCAGGTCGAGCAGCCGGTCGCGCGCGTCGTGAAACGTCTTGCCGGCCCTGGAGGTCAGCATCGGGATCTCGAAGCCGGCCAGGCGCTCCTCCGCCGGCACCGCCGGGGCGCCGGACCGCTTCGGGAAATAATGCTGCCAGTAGAAATGGAAGAGGCTCGAGTTGAGGATCACGGCCACGTCTTCGATGGGCGTCGACTTGAGGCGTGGAGCCAGGGACACGAGCGGCGCCACGACCAGCACGCCCCGGGGGGCCAGCGCGGCCATCGGAACGTCCTTGTAACGGAACGGCACCTTGGGGACCTTGATCGCGTTCAGATGCCGCTTGTCGAACGGCTCGTCCTTGACGCCCCGCAGGTAGGTCGCCGGCGGGCGCAGCATGTGGCGCCCCAGTAGATAGCTGCGCCGGACGAATCCCAGGGCCCGGTTGCGTCGCCGCGTGTCGAGCGCCGCCCACTCGGATCGCGAGATCAGCTCCTCCCGGGAAGCGGCCTCGAGCGGATCGGGAGTGCCGGGCAGGATGTCGCATAGCCGATCGAGCCGCTCGGAGCGCATGGCGACGTTCTCGTAGCGCGTCGCCAGCGTTCTGGCCGAGACCTTCTTTCGCGTTTTCTGGACCACCTGGGGCCTCGTCGCGCGAAGGGGGTTAACCGGATGTGAGGATGCGCGCGGGGTCCATCCTCGCCGCCCGGTGCGCGGGAGGGACCGCGGCGAGGATGCTGACCAGGAGTCCCAAGCTAAGCCCCAGGGCCAGGATCGGCCAAGACAGGGCGAAAAAGCTCTCGGGGAGGAGCAAGAGGTCCGGCAGCACTCGATCGAGCGCCAGGTCCGCCCCCCAGGCCGCGGCGGCCGCCAGGCCGAGGCCCGCCAGCGCTCCGCCCACCCCGATCAGGGCCGCCTCGCACAGGAACAGGAGCCGGATGTCCCCGCGGCTGGCGCCCACGGAGCGGAAGATCCCGATCTCGTAGCGGCGCTCCATGACCGACAGGAGCAGCGCGTTTCCGATCCCCACTCCGGCCACCGCCAGGACCACGAGACCGATGAGTCCGAAGGCGGCCTGCAGGACCCGCGTCAGGGTCCGGATCCGCCGGGCGATCTCCCGACCCGAGGTCACGTCGTAGCCCATGGCGTCGATCCGCGCCGCGACGTCCTCGACGTCCTGCGCCCGGGCGGCGACGACCGTGAGCTGGAAGTACTCGGGGGTCGTCTCCCCCGCCAGCTCCCGGTTCCATCGCTCCACGACGTCGCGCGGCAGGCTGACCCCGACCAGCGGGACCCGGTCGCTCACCCCGATCAGGCGGATCGACTCGCTGCGCACACGTTCCACCGCGCCGGGGCGGAACGAGGAGGTTCCGAGGAACAGCGTCGCCTGCTGTCCGCCCAGGATCTCGGGCGTCAGCTGCGGGAGATCGTTGGTCTTCGCGAAGCCCGTGTTGTACATGTCGATGAGGTCTTCCGAGATGACGGCCGGTACCGTGGCGGCTCCGTCGCCGGTGCCGAACCCCGCCCCGGCCGGGATCTGATCGGCAACCAGCTCGGTGTCGATGCCGAAGACGCCGGTGTCGGTCACGAACCCCTGGCCGAAGAAGCGCGCTCGGAGCTGCGCGGGGAGCTTCAAGGCCGCCATGGGCATGACGCGCTCGACGCCCTCCAGGGCCTCGATCCGCGCGACGGCGTCGGGATCGAGGCTCGAGAACGGGCTCTCGAACTTGATCACGGAGAGCGAGAAGGAGCGGGGCACGACGGTCAGGTGCGTGATGGGAAGCGAGCTGACGACGCGATCGAGGAGCGCCCGCCTGGTCCCCGCCACGAAGGCCAGCAGGAACACGAGCATCGCCACCCCGATCGCCACTCCGCCCGCGAGCAGGAACGCCCGGGCGCGGTGACGCCGCAGATTGTGGACCGACCGGCGGATCGCGCGGACGGGGCCGATCATGGCTCGGCCCCCCCGCTCCCGTCGAAGGCGCTCCTGCCGTCCCCTGCCCGGTTCTCGACGATGCGGCCGTCGGCGATGCGCAGCACGCGATCGGCGACCTCGCTGATGGCGGGGTCGTGCGTCACGATCACGACGCCCAGACCTTGCCCGGCCAGACCGCGCAGCAACGCCACGATGTCCGCGCCGGTACGCTCGTCGAGATTGCCCGTGGGCTCGTCCGCCAGCACGAACTCGGGCTCGTTGACGATCGCCCTGGCGATCGCCACCCGCTGCTTCTGGCCCGCGGAGAGCGTCCCGGCGGGCTGGTCGACCTGGTCGCCGAGGCCCACGCGCGAGAGCGCGCCCCGGCCGCGCTCGGCCGCATCGTGCGGAGGCCGCCGCGCGAACAGGAACGGGACCAGCACGTTCTCGAGCGCGGTCTCGTCGTGGGACAGGTGGAACGACTGGAAGACGAAGCCGATCCGCTCGTTGCGGTACCGGCTGAGGGCCCGGTCGCCGCTGGCGTAGAGATCCTTCCCGTCTACCAGCACGCTGCCGCCGGTGGGACGGTCGAGCCCGCCGATGGCGTTGAGGAGCG
>DATFFS010000016.1:0-6895 GCA_035249945.1 Gemmatimonadota bacterium | reverse complement strand
GCCACCGCGTTTATAAGACCGAAGACCCGCGCGCGACGCATCTGCGGAAGATGTCGGAGGAGCTCTGCACGCGTACGGGAAGCCGGCGGTGGTTCGAGATCTCGCAAAAGATCGAACAGGTCGTGAAGGCGCAAAAGAATCTGAATGCCAACGTCGATTTCTATTCGGCAACCACGTATTACGCGCTTGGCATTCCCGTGGACCTCTTCACGCCGGTCTTTGCCGTCAGCCGCATGTCGGGCTGGACGGCGCACGTGCTCGAGCAATACGCGAACAACCGCCTCATCCGGCCGCGCGCAGAGTACACCGGACCCGCATACCCGCAAACGTTCGTACCGCTCGATAGACGATAATGGGGTCTGACCCCCGTACTGGTACGGGGGTCAGACCCCTTTAAGCATGGATCCCCAGCGCGTCCGTAATTTCTCCATCATCGCTCACATCGATCACGGCAAGTCGACGCTGGCCGACCGGCTGCTGGAGATGACCGGCACGCTCGCCCTCCGCGAGATGCGTGCGCAGGTCCTCGACGCCATGGACCTCGAGCGCGAGCGCGGGATCACGATCAAGATGCACGCCATCACGATGGCTTACCGCGGGGCCGACGGGCGCGAATACGAGCTGAACCTGATCGACACGCCGGGCCATGTGGACTTTTCCTACGAGGTGTCGCGCAGCATGGCCGCCGCCGAAGGCGTGCTGCTGGTCGTCGACGCGGCGCAGGGGATCGAGGCCCAGACGCTCTCCAACCTCTTCCTGGCGCTCGAGAACGACCTCGAGATCGTTCCCGTGATCAACAAGATCGACCTGCCGAACGCGCGCCCCGAGATGGTGACCGAGGAGCTCGTCAACCTGCTGGGGGTGGACGAATCGGAGATCATCCACGTCTCGGCCAAGCTGGGAACCAACGTCGATGCGGTGCTGGAGGCGATCGTCGCCCGGATCCCGCCGCCGGAGGGCGACCCGGACGCGCCGCTGAGAGCCCTCATCTTCGACTCCCAGTTCGACAAGTACCGCGGGGCCGTGCCCTACGTGCGCGTCGTCGACGGGCGCGTGGCGCCAGGCATGCAGATCGCGTTCTTCTCGAACGGCGCGACCTACGAGGTGACCGAGGTCGGCCGGCTCCGCCTCGGCATGCACCCCGCTCGCGAGCTCAAGAGCGGCGAGGTGGGGTACGTCGTGGCCAGCATCAAGCGGGTCTCGGACACCAAGGTGGGGGACACGATCACGGAAGCCCGCAACCGGGCGAGCGAGCCGCTGCCGGGCTACCGCGAGGTCCATCCCATGGTGTTCGCGGGCCTCTACCCGACCGACGCCGATCAGTACGCGGATCTGCGCGACGCGCTCGAGAAGCTCAAGCTCAACGACAGCTCGCTCCAGTACGAGCCGGAGACTTCCAGCGCGCTGGGGTTCGGCTTCCGCTGCGGGTTCCTGGGAATGCTGCACCGCGAGATCGTCCAGGAGCGGCTGGAGCGCGAATTCGACCTCGACCTCATTACTACCGTGCCCAACGTCGAGTACCATGTCTACCCCGAGCACGGCGAGAAGCTGTTGATCGAGAACCCCAGCAAGATGCCGAGCGCCGGGGAGATCGAGCGCGTCGAGGAGCCGTTCGTCCGCGGCCGCTTCATCCTTCCCGCGACGTACATCGGCGGCGTGCTCAAGCTGTGTGAGGAGCGGCGCGGGAAGCACGTCAAGATGGAGTACATCGACGCCGAGCGGGTCGAGATCGAGTACGACCTGCCGCTGGCGGAGATCATCACCGATTTCTACGACCGGCTGAAGTCGGCCACGCGCGGGTATGCCTCGTTCGACTACGAGTTCCGGGAGTACCGGGCGAGCGACCTGGTGAAGCTCGACATCCTCGTAAACGGCGACCCGCTCGACGCCCTCTCCGTCATCCTCCACCGGGATCGCGCCTACGACTGGGGCCGGTCGCTGTCCGAGAAGCTCAAGCAGCTGATCCCGCGGCAGATGTTCGAGGTCGTGATCCAGGCCGCGATCGGCACGCGGGTGATCAGCCGCGAGGTCGTGCGGCCGCTCAGGAAGAACGTCACCGCGAAGTGCTACGGCGGCGACATCACGCGCAAGCGCAAGCTCCTCGAACGGCAGAAGGAGGGAAAGCGCCGCATGAAGCAGGTGGGCACCGTCGAGATCCCCCAGGAGGCGTTCCTCGCCGCCTTACAGATCGAGTCGTAGATCCTACGAAGGTCTCCCGCGGGCGGTGGGGAACGCACGTCCACGTCTCCGCGGAGACCTCAGCCGGCCTCGGGGTCGATGATCAGCCCCACGGTTTCGATCCGATCGTCAGACAGCTCGCGGATCGTGAACGTCAGCGGTGGGGAGGCGAGACGGTCTCCCACGGCGGGTTCCCGGCCGAGCCGGGTACGGAGGAAATCGTCGAGCGTCTGGCCCGCCGGCGCGTCGATGTGGATCCCGTAGAACTCCTCCACTTCGCCGAGCCGAGTCGTCCCCCGCAACGGGAACTCGAAAGCGGTCGCAGGTAGCCAGCCCTCCTCTACGGCGGTGCCGAAAACGTGCTCGACGAGCGTGCGGACGGCGGGCCGGAGGAGCACGAACACGTCGTCTCCGGGGAGGATCTTCGTCGAGCCTCGGGGCGGGATCACCTGCTTGTCCCGCACGATCATCGCGATCACGACGCCGTCCGGCAGCGCCAGGTCCCGGACCCGCAGCCCGTTCGCCCGCGAGCCCTCGACGATCGGATACTCCACGATGTCGCCGTCCACGTCCTGGAGCGAGGTGATCTCGAGCGTCACGCCGGAGTGCGGGATACCGCCTTCCTGGAGGTCCAGCGCGCGCGCCGCGTAGGGCAGCGTCCAGCCCTGGGTCACCGCGGAGACGAGTACGGCGAAGAACACCACATCGAACAGCCCCGCGGCTCCTTCCAGCCCGCGTAACAGGGGATACGTGGCCAGGATGATGGGGACCGAGCCCTTGAGACCGCCCCACGCCACGAACGCTACCTCCCGCGGGGAGAACCGGAACGGGAGCAGGCATGCCGCGACGGCCACCGGGCGGGCGAGGAAGACGAGCACCGCGGCGACCAGCAGCGCGGGCTGGCTGGCGGCCACCAGGCGGGTCGGCAGACTCAGGAGGCCGAGCAGCGTGAACATCAGGATCTGCGACAGCCAGGCGAGGCCGTCGTGGAACATGAACACCGCCTGGCGGAACGGAAGGCGCCGGGATCCCAGCACGATTCCGGCCACGTATACCGAGAGGAAGCCGCTGCCTCCCGCCACCGCGGCCGCTCCGAAGGCGAGGAGGCCGGCCGCGCTGGTGAGGACGGGGTAGAGGCCCGCTGAATCGAGGCCGATGCGGTTGATCACGACCGCCGTCCCGCGCGCCACCAGCCACCCGATCACCCCGCCCAGGACCGCCTGGCGGAGGAAGAACGTGGCGACGTCCGGGCCCGGCTCCAGGATCCCGGTCAGGATCTGAATACAGACGATCGTGAGGAAGATCGCCATCGGGTCGTTGGAACCGCTCTCCACCTCCAGCAGCGCCGCGAGCCGTTGCTTCACGCGCATGCCCTTGGCTCGGAAGACCGCGAAGACGGCCGCCGCGTCGGTGGAGGACACGATGCTGGCCAGCAGGAAGGCGACGATCCACGGCAGGTCGAGGATCGCCATCGCGGCGAGGGCCACGATCCCCGCGGTCAGGAGCACTCCCACGGAGGCCAGCGTCAGGGCCGGAGCCATGACGCCCCGGAACTGTCCGATGTCGGTGCGCAGGCCGCCGTCGAACAGGATGAAGGCGAGCGCGACCGTGCCCACGCCGTGCGCGAGCGCGTAGTTCTCGAATACGATCCCACCCAGTCCCTCCTCGCCCGCCAGCATGCCGACGACGAGGAACAGCACCAGGACCGGCAGGCCCATGCGCGCGGACAGCTTGCTCGACGCGATGCCGAGGATGAGGAGCACGGCCGCGAGCAGGACCAGGTGGTCTACCAGAAACATGGAATGAACCTATACCGATGGGGCGATAGATTCCCCCGATGCGCCTCGAGGGGATCGTCCAGCCCCCGCCCGGTATCCGCCCGCCTGAGCCCGGAGCCGGCGCCACGGTCGCGATCCGCGCGCCGAACTGGATCGGCGACGCGGTGCTGGCGATTCCGGCCGTGGCCGCCCTGGCGGATCGCTTCGCGGATGGCACCGTGCTCGTCCTCGCCCGCGGGAACGTCGCGCCGCTTTTCGTCGGTCTCCCGCGAGTCGATTCCGTTCGGCGCGTGGTCGAGCGTGGGGCCGATCGGGTCGCCGGCGTCCGCCGCGCGCTCGACGGCGTTCGACCGGAGCTGGGGATCGTGCTGCCGCACTCCTTCGGGAGCGCCGTCGAGCTGGCTGCCGCCGGGACCCGCGCGCTGTGGGGGTACGGCGGCCCGCTCCGGAAGCTGGCGCTCGACGTGGCGCTGCCTCCGCGCTGGCTGAAGGGACGGCACCGGTGGGAGGCCTACGCGCTCCTCGCCGCGGCGATCACCGGCCGGCCGGTGACGGAGCGCTATCCGCTGGCGCGCGGGTCCGGGGATGTCGCGGCCGCGGACGCGCTGTTCGCGGAGGCCGGTCTTCGACGCGGCGTCGGCGAGCGTTCCCTGGTGGGGATGGTGCCGGGGGCGCACGCCGATTCGCGGCGCTGGCCGGCGGAGCGGTTCGCGGAGCTCGCGTCGCGCCTCGGCCGGCGCGGAGCGCGTGTCGTCCTGTTCGGCTCAGCGGCCGAGCGGGGACTGGCGGCCCGCGTGGCGTCTGCCGCGAATCCCGCTCCCGTCGACTGGAGCGGCCGCACGCCGCTGCCGGTCCTCGCCGAGTGTTTCCGCCGGCTCGACTTCCTGGTCACCAACGACACCGGCCCCATGCACCTGGCGGCGGCGGTCGGGACGCCGCTCCTCGACCTCTGCGGCGCGGCGAACGAGGTCGTCACCGGCCCGCGGGGACCGGCCAGCGAAGCGGTCGTCCATCCGATCCACTGCCGGCCGTGCGTGAAGAACTCGTGCGCCTACAACCTGGGCTGCATGACGGGGATCGCGGTGGACCGGGTCGAGGCGCTCGTGGAGGCGCGGATCGGCGAGCCGGTGCCGGCGGCGATCGACGGGTAGATTGGCAGACATGGCGACCAGGGACACCGAGAAGCTCGCATGGGGAGTGGACGTCGGCGGCACGGACTGCAAGGTCGGCGTGGTCGACGCCAGGGGGCGCGTCCGCGCAGAAACCGGCTTCGAGACGCCGGACGAGCCGGACGCCGCGGTCCGCGAGATCGAGCGCGCCTGCCGGGAGCTGGAAGACTCGCTGGGTGCCCGGATCGACCGGCTGGGAATGGGCGTGCCCGGCCCGCTCGATCTCGAGCGCGGGGTGATCGTCCATGCGCCCAATCTCGGCTGGCGCGACGTTCCGCTCCGCGAGATGGTGGCCGACGCGCTGGGCTGCCCGGTCGTCATGGACAACGACGCCAACGCTGCCGCATACGGCGAGGCGTGGGTGGGCGCCGGGCGCGGCGCGCGCGTCTTGCTGCTGGTGACGCTGGGAACGGGTGTCGGCGGCGGCGTGGTCGAGGAGGGGCGCGTGTTCCACGGGGCGCGCGGCCTCGCGGTAGAGATCGGGCACATGGTCGCCGTGGCCGGCGGGCGCGCGTGCTCGTGCGGCAAGCGGGGATGCGTCGAGGCGTACTTCAGCGCCCACGCGCTGAGCGAGCAGGCCGCCGAGGTGGGGGCGGGAGACGGCGATCCGCGCGGTCACCGCTCGCTGTTCGAGGGCTACGCAGCGGGCGACGAGCGGATCGTTCCGTGGCTCGACCGCGCGATCGACGTGCTCGCGCAGGGCGTCGCCCATGCAGGCGTCCTGTTCGATCCTGACCGCATCGTGTTCACCGGCGGGCTGACACGATCCTGGGACGCGTATCGGGAGCGGCTCGTCGCGGGCCTTCAAGCCGACCTCGGCCCAGCGGGGCCGCCGCCCGGCGGGATCGGTCTCACCGAGCTGGGGGGGCTCGCGGGAGTCGTGGGGGCGGCCGGTCTGGCGATTCGCGCCGCCGCCGGTCAGCGCGGGGCGGCGAGCGTCGAGGCCGTGTCGGAAATCGGAAGCGCGATGCACGGCGAATCACGATGAGCGCTGAGCGCGAGATCGGCGTCATCGGCACGGCCGTCGAGGACACGATCGACCGGCCGGGCGAGGAAACGGTGCACGACATGGGGGGCGCCTATCACTCCGTGATCGCGATGAGCGCCTTCCTTCCCGACGGAACGGTCGCGGTGCCGGTGACGGCCGTGGGCGAGGACGCTATCGCACGCGTTCGGGCGGATTGGGGACGGCTGCCGCGGATCTCGCTGGAGGGCCTCCAGCCGGTGCCGGCGATCAACAACAAGGTGCACCTCGAGTACGACGCCGCGGGCGGTCGCGAGGAGACTCTGACCGGCGGCGTTCCGCCAATGGACTGGGCCACGCTCGAGCCTTGGGCCGCCCGCGTCGCCGCCTGGTGCTGGAACTTCATCTCGGGGCAGGAGGTCGAGCGCGAGACGTTCGAGAAGGTCAAGCTCCACTCCGCCGGACCGCTCCATCTGGACGTCCACAACCTCTGCTTCGGGCCGGCGCGCGAGGGGCAGCCGCGGGAGCACCGCCCGCCGGAGGACTGGGAGGGCTGGATCGAGGGGGCGACATGGGTCCAGGTCAACGAGATCGAGGCCGGTCTTCTGCACGATGGCCGCGCCGTCCCGCTGCCGCACGATCGCGAGGCCGCGCTCGCGTCCCGCGTGCACGCGCTGGGCGCCGAGGGGCTCCTGATCACCCGCGGCGCTCGGGGCGCTACCTGGCTCCCCCGCCGGGGACCGACATTCGTGGCCCCGGCCGGGGCCGACCGCGCGATCGACCCCACGGGATGCGGCGACGTGCTC
>DATFFS010000015.1:0-5351 GCA_035249945.1 Gemmatimonadota bacterium | reverse complement strand
GCTCGAGGAGGGGGTCGCCGCCGCGCTGGCCGAAGGGGTGGCCACACCCGACGCCGGAGGGGCGGGCTCGACCGCCGAGGTCGGAGACTGGATCTGCCGGCGGATCGAGCGCGGGGCGTGAACCCGCTCGAGGGCGCGGGGTGGGCGCTGCTCGCGCTCCTGACCCTGGCGGTCGCCGCGCTGGCGATCCTGCGCCCGACCGACCCGGCGGGGGTCCTCAACGAGATCCGGCTCGCGGCCGGCTTCGATCGCTACGAGGCCGCGCTCGACGAAGGAGACCGCATCCACAGCACGGTCGTCGCCGAGCTGCGGCGCACCCCGAAGGACGACCTCGAAGCCAGGGAGGCGCTCTACGGGATGCTCGAGCAGGCGGCCCAGCGGTACGAGATCGCGCGCCGGGAGTCGGAGGGGTTCTACGAGGATCAGCGGGCGCAGATCCGCCTCGCGCGCACGTACCTGCTCTGGGCGCGGTCGCTGCACGAGGACGGAACTGGCGCCTGGTACGAGCGGAACGACGAGGAGACGCTGCGCCGCGCCCGCGCGGTCGTCGACCAGGGCCTGGCATTGCCCGACATCCCGGGCGACCGGCGCGTGGCGCTCGAGGAGATGGGGACGCGGATCGACAGGGCGCTGACGCCGTGGCCGATCCTCTAGTCCGCCGGCGAGCCCTCGGCGTATGTCTGCTGCTCGCGGCGGCGCTCCTGGTCGGCGGCCTCGACCTGCCGGCGCGGGGCTACGAGTCCTTCCGCTACGCGATGTTCGGCTTCACCGGCGGGCTGCTCGGGATCCTCTACACCTTCGCGCTCGTGAGCCGCGGGGTGGTGTGGCGTCCGGCGGGGTGGCCGGGGTCGCTCCTGCTGGTCTACTGGGCGGCCGCCACGGCGATGCTCTTCCGCGTGCTCCTGCCGCCGCCGGGGCTCGTGCAGGTGGGGCTGGCGATCGTGGCCGCCGTCGGAGCGGGGGTCATCGTCAGCCGCCGCGACCGCGAGGGCGCGGTCCTCGCGCTCGGCACCGTCACCGTGATCCTGGCGGTCATCCGCTTCGCGCTCGTCCCTGTCTTCTGGGCCCGATCGGAGCTGCCGAACTGGGGGCCGCTGCAGCTGGGGGCGTCCGCCGACGCCGTGCGCGACTTCTTCGTGGCGTTCGCCCCGGAGCGGCCGGCGTCCCAGGCGCTCCACTTCCTCGCGCTCGCGCTGTGGGTGGTCGCCCTCTGGCTCCAGTGGAAGCCGCCGATGGACGGCACGCCGGAGCCCCTGCCCTAGGGTCCGGCGGCGAGCAGCTCCTGCGCGAAGTCGCTGACCGGCCTCGACGCACGGCCGTAGTTGCTGAGCACCACGATCACGTCGCCCGTCTCGCGGTCGATCATGAGCGCCGCGCTGATCCCGGGAAACCCGCCCGTGTGCCCGTACACACGCCCGCCGCTCCACTGCTGGAAGCCGTAGCCGTAGTCGGGGGATGCAGCGTCGGGCTTGGCGGTCGTGATCAGGGCCGCGGTCTCGGGAGTCACGAGGCGGCCGTCCCCGAGCGCCCGAGCGAACGCCAGCAGATCGGGTGCCGTGGAGTATCCACCGCCGGCGGGGCCGCCCCGCACCGTATGCTCGAAGACGTTCGAGCGGTAGGTGACACCTTCTTCGGTTTCCATCCGCTCGTACCCCTGCGCGAGGTTGGGCACCACCGCGTCGACCTCGTACGCGTCGGTCCCGGTCATCCCGGCAGGCTGGTAGATATGCTCGCGCACGTACTCGAAGTAGGACTGGCTGCTCGCTTTCTCGACGATCGCGCCGAGGAGCAGGAAGCCCGTGTTGCTGTACGCCCAATCGGTGCCCGGCTCGAACGCGAGCGAGTCCTTCGACACGATCGGCTGCCAGGCGTCGAGGTCGCGATAGAGCCCGCGGCTCGAGCGCATGAACTCCTCGTTGAAGAAGCTGCCGAGGCCCGAGGTGTGGGTCAGGAGGTGCCGGATCGTCGCCTTCTCGCCGACCTCGGGCCGCACCCAATCGGGGCCCAGCCATTGGCCGACAGGATCGTCCCACGAGAGGACGCCGCGCTCGACCAGCTGCGCGATCGCGACCGACGTGAACATCTTGTTCATCGATCCGAGGTTGAACTTCGTGTCCACGGCGTTGGGAACCTCGTAGCTCTTGCTCGCCTCTCCATAGGCGTGTTCGAAGATCGGCTGGCCCGCCCGCGCCACCAGCACGGACCCCGAAAAGCCGTCGGCGCCCACCAGCCGGTCGAGGTACTCGCCGAGGAGCGTCGCGACCTCGTCGTCGGAGAGCGAGCGGTCGGGTACGGAGGGCGCTTCGACGCCGTCGGCGGGAGCGAGCGGCCGCATGCCCATGCCCTCGATCCGGTGCGGCGGTTCGGGCTCGGTACGCAACGTCAGCAGTCGGAGCTCGCCGGCCTTCCGGGCCCGCACGACGATCTCGATCGCGGATGGCTCGGACTCCCGCACCTCGACGGCATCATAGCCCCCGGTCTCTTCGCGCATCTGCGCGTGGATCCGCACGTGGTCCTCGATCGGGAAGGCGTCGCGGAAGCGGGGCGCGAAGCTCTCCAGTATGTAGGCCCGCGTCGCCGGATCGTCGCCTTCGGCCGCCAGGCGGAGCATCTCGGCGGCCCGGCGGCCCGCAGGGGTTTCCGGCATCGCGATTCCGGCGTCCGTCGCCGGGGCGGCCGGGGCCGCGACGGAGGTCTGAGCCGCGGCGTGGCGGGTGCCCAGCCCCGACAGCAGCCCCACAGGTATCGCGACCGCCAGCGCGAGGAGCGCCCTCATCGTTCCTCCTCGCGCTCCCGCGAGCGCTCCGGCGCGGCCGGCGGAACGGGCGGGAGAGGGCTCCGGCGGCGGATCAGCACCTCGTGCCGGCGCGATTGCATCGCGCGGAAGCGCTCGCGCTGCTCGTCGGTCAGTAGCGCCTCGATGTCCGCGTTCGTCGAGTCCATGAGCGCCTTGAGGCGCGGGTGCATCGACTCGAGCAGGGAATCGGCCTTCTGGCGCTGCACCTCCATCAGACTGTCGACGCGTAGCGCCTGCTCGTCGTCGAGACCGAGCTCGGCGCCGAACTCGTCGCCGAGCCGCTTGTAGAACACCGCGCCCGGGCCGTGCGGGGCGGGCGGGACGTCGGGCAGGGCGATGCGCTCCATCGTCGGGGGATGCGGGAAAGCCGGCCGGCGAGCGAACAGCGAGACCGCCGCTCCGGCCAGGCCGCCGGCGAGGAACACCAGCGCCAGCACTCCGGCCGCGATCCAGATGCTCCTGCGGGATTCGATCGTCATCGATTTCTCTCCTCCATGGCGACCACCAGCTCTTCGATGGTCGGGGTTTGTCCCGTCGACACCCACGTTGTCACGGGTGCGGGGTAGCTCAGCGCGTCGCCGAGGCCGATCGTGGCGGTCGCGCCGGTTTCGGGCTCGCGGCTGCCGGCCAACAGCGCGCCGAGCGCGAGCGCGGAGACGACCGCGGCGGCGGCGAGCGTCGGGCGGAGCCAGGTGGCCAGCAGCTCGGCGGGCCCGCGTTCGGCGTAGCCGGCCAGGATCGGCGCGGCGCGCTCGACGATCCCTCGCACCATCGCCTCCCAGCGCTCGGGGTCTCGCGACGGGTCGAGCGGAGCCCAGGTCGGATCGTGATCGTCGTTCATTCGCGGATCTCCTTTCCGTATCGCACCGCCAGGCGCTCGCGCAGGGTCCTTCGGGCCTCGTGCAGGTGGTAGCGGACAGTGCCCTCGGGCATCCCTAGCCGAGCCGCGATCTCCGCGTGCCGCCACCCCTCGACGTCGTGCAGGAGCGCGATCTCGCGGCGGGTCTCGTCGAGCCGCTCCAGCGCGTCGATCAGATCGTCGCGAAGGATCGCCCGCTCGGTCTCGCGCCCGGGGTCCGTTCCACCCCCGCGAACGTCGGCCGTCTCGATCGGCTCCGCGTCGCGGACGCGCCGGGAGCGGATCAGGTTCAGCGCCCGGTTGCGCACGATCTCGAGCAGCCAGGGACCGAAGCGATCCGGATCGCGCAGGCTCTTCAGCCGCTCCAGCGCGGCGATGAAGGAGTCCTGGCAGACGTCCTCGGCGTCGTGCGGGCTGCCGGTGCGCGCCAGCGCGACGGCGTACGCCGCCCGCAGGTGCCGCCGCACGAGGGCCTCGAACGCGACCGTCCGGCCCCGCAGCGCGTCCACCACCAGGTCTCTGTCGGAGCCGGGCATCGTCATGGGAAAGACACGCACGGACGCGAAAACGTTGAGGGAGCCCCCTTCAGTCCGGGTCCGGCCCTCTCTCTATCTCCTCCTGGAGGGCGCTGAGGATCTCCACCTCGATCCGATCCTTCGGGCGGCCGACGGCGATCTTCATGCGGATCAGGTCGTCGATGGCGGCCACCGGGACAGGGTGACCATCGATCTCCATGATCTCGGCGGTCAGACGGAGAGCATCGTATCCCCCCGACCCGGGCGGGTAGCCGAAGACGTCCAGATTCCCCGCGTCCGTCACCAGCGTGAATGCGTCTCCCGCCGCGAGGGTCCTGGCGTCCAGCAGGAACGGCGCGTCCTCGTCGACTCCCCGCAGCCGCGCCCTGAGCTCTCGCAGCGCCGCCGCCAGCCGCTCCAGGTTGCGATCGTCGCGAGCGTAGCAGAGGTCCAGATCGTTGGTGACGGTGGGCGAGCCCAGGAGACGACCCGCGAACCCACCGATCAGGACGAAGCGCACGTCGTGCAGGCGAAGGGCATCGAGGATCCGGAGCGGGTCGAACGCGGCGGGAGTCACGGCCCGCCCCTGCGCCGGGATTGCGAGAGCGCGGCCGAGACCCGGTTCGCCTCCTCGGCCGCGAGGCGAGCGCGCGCGTCGGGCGTCAGCTGGAGGAGCTCCCGGATCGCGCTGCGGTCGACGCCCTCGCCCCGCCTGGGCTCGATCTTCAGGCGGAACCCGCAGGCGGCCAGGAGCCTCTCGACCGTCGCGGCTCGGGGCGAGGAAACGCCGGATTCGATCCGGGCGATCGCGGGCTGGGCGATGCCGCTCCGCTCGGCGAGCTCTCGCTGGGTCAACTCCGCCCGCTTTCGGGCGAAACGAAGAAGGTGTGCTATCATGATACCGAAAAAATAATCAAATAGATCTCGAATAAACAATCAACACGCCGGTTGACGCTGCCCTCACCGATGGCGACCCTTATGCGCTCAGGCCGTCGACGTCTCCTCGTCCGGCTAGTCGCCTTTCCCGATCATACAGGAGCGATCCCATGAAGCTCGACCGCGAAGACATCGTGCTCGTGGCCGGTGTCCGCACTCCGTTCGGCGCCTTCGGCGGGGCGCTCAAGGACCTGTCCGCCAACGACCTGGGCGTGGTGGCCGCGAAGGCCGCGCTCGACCGCTC
>DATFFS010000014.1:0-12523 GCA_035249945.1 Gemmatimonadota bacterium | reverse complement strand
CTTCGTCTTTGCCTTCGCCATGCGCTCTGTCATCCCTTCGCTTCAGGATCGAGTCGAAACACCAGCCGCCGAATCGAGCTCCGCCGCCGGCCGGCGTTGAGCCGCTTGAGGAGCTCGCCCTGCCTCAGCGACAGCTCGTTGAGCCAAGCCGAGGTCGCCACCCGCACGATCAACGTCTCGCCGTCCACACGGTGCGGGTGCGCCGCGCGGGCGATCTCGGGGCCGAGGCGGTCTTCCCACTCGCGGAAGACGGCGTGCCGCTCCACCGCCTGCGCCACTCCGAGCGCGTCGAGCACCGAGTCGAGCGCCGAGTCGAGCCGCCGGGGCGCCTTCATCCGGCCGCCGCCGCCGCCGGGCACGCGATCCGCCCTGCGGAGACCGTCCACACCGCGAACCCCTCGGCCAGCCACGCCAGTGGCCGCGGGCTGGTAACGAACCGCTGGTGCCGATCCCCCAGCCAGTCGAGGAGCCGCTCGCCTCGTCCGCCATCGAGCTCCGAGAAGACGTCGTCGAGGAGTAGGATCGGGCGTCGGCCGGTGTCGGCCTCCAGCAACTCGGCCTCCATCAGCCGCAGCGCCACCGCCGCCGTGCGGCACTCGCCCTGCGAGCCGAACCGCGCCAGGTCGCGCCCCCCGAGGGCGATCTCGAGGTCGTCGCGATGGGGCCCGACCGTAGTCCAGCCGCGCGCCCGATCGACCTCGTACCGATCGACGAGGGCGCGCGACCAGGCCTCGCCGATATCGCTTTCCCGCTCGGCCGCCGCCGGTTCGACCGGCACCGACGGGCGGTAGGCAACGCTGTATCCGCCGTCCGCCTGCGCCGCCACCCGCTCGGCCGTCCGCGCGAACCGCTCGGCGAGCCGGCGAACCAGCCGCGCCCGCGCGGTCACGACGGGCGCGCCGCACGAGATCAGCGACTCGTCCCAGGCCTCCAGCTGTGCCGCCCCGCGACCGCTCCGCAGCAGCTCGTTGCGCTGCCGGAGCACGCGATCGTATTCCGCCAGCGCGCGCCGATAGGGTCGCGAAGCGAGCCCGAGCAGATCGTCGACATAGCCCCGGCGCGCGGACGGCGATCCGGTCACGAGCTCCAGATCCTCGGGCCGCAGGCTGACCGCCAACAGCGTTCCGGCCGCTTCCGAAGGCCGACCCACGGGTGCGCCGTCGAGCGCGATCCGCCGGCGCTCGCGGTCGGCGGACACCGCCAGCGACCGTGAGCGCCCGCCGACCAGAAAGCTCGCCTCGATCCGGAAGTGCCCGGCGCCGAACGCCACCGCGTCGACGTGGCCAGTTCCGCGGAACGAGCGGAACCGGGACAGGTAATGGACCGCTTCCAGGAAGTTCGTCTTTCCCTGACCGTTGGGACCGACCAGCACGGCTCCTTCGGACGGCACTTCCAGGACCCTGTCGGCCAGGTTTCGGAACTGCTCCAGCCGGATCTCCGTCAAGCGCACGGCCGGCTCTGCGAGGCATGCCTTGAGAACACCCTTAAAGGTAGGTTGCGCAACGATTTCCGGCAACGATTTTCGGTCTTCTTTCGCCCCGATCAAACATGGTCATACCTGCCGCACCGCGAGACTCCTCCGGCGGCGGAGCAGAGGGATCGAGCACGCGCTTCGGGAGGGCACAACAAGATACCGCCGACGGCCTTCGAAAGCCCCGAAAAACAGCCTCCGAACGCCTTCGAGTCCAGCTCAGCGAAAGGCGTTCAGCGCGCCCCTGGGAGGGGTGGATTCGACAACCGTCATTCTTGCAAGCGGAGGGGCATGACCAGGCATAGATATTCGTCCCCGTTCTCTCCCCCCGGCCGCACCAGCGCGGCCCGTTCGGGCGCCTTGAGCGAGATCTCGACCTCGTCCGAGTCGACGAACCGCAGGACCTCGAGCAGGTAGTTCGCGTTGAACCCGATGTCGATCGGCTCGCCCTCGTAGGAAACCATCATCTCCTCGCTGCCCTCGCCCACGTCGGGGGTCGACACGTACAGCTTGAGCGCGTCGTCCTTCATCGACAGCCGCACGCGATGGGTCTGATCGCTGGCCATGACGGCCATGCGCCTCAGCGCCGCGGTCAGACGCTCCTTGTCGGCGCGGAGCCGCTTGTCGTTGTCCTTCGGAATGACCTGTTCGTAGTTCGGGTATGGACCCTCGATCAGCCGGCTGTAGACCACTCCGCGCTCGCCGCGGAACCCGATCTGCTTGTCGTCCATCGCCACGACGAGCTCATCGTCGGGCCCGAAGATGCGCCCGATCTGCGCCAGCGCCTTGGGGGGTACGATGACGTCGCGGGCGGGCTTCCTGGGGCTCCCCGCCGGCGCCGGAACACCGTAGCGCGCCAGCCGGTGCCCGTTGGTGGCCACCATCTGCATGCGATCGTCGAGCACTTCCCACAGCACACCGTTGAGGATCGGGCGCGTGTCCTCGTTGGAGGCGGCGAAGCTGGTATGCGCGGCCAGGCGCTCGACGGTCCCGGCGGGCACGGTGATGCCGTCCTCGAAGCCGAGCGACGGGAAGGTGGGGAAGTCTTCGGCGGGAAGGCCGTGCACGCGGAACTTGCTGTTCTCGCATTCCACGGTCACGTGCTCCGCCTCGCCCTTGACCCGCACGGGGCTCGGAGGCAGCGCGCGGATCATGTCGGTCAGCTTTCGCGCCGGCAGCGTTACGCGGCCCGGAGACTCGACCTTCGCCTTCACGCGAATCGTGACGGACAGGTCGAGATCCGTGGCGGACAGTGCGAGCTCGTCGGACTCCGCGTTCAGCAGAACGTTCCCGATGATCGGAAGCGGCGTGCGCGCCGGCACGATGTTGGCGACTGCGCTAAGCGCTTCGATGAACTCGCTCTGCCCGATCGTGAACTGCATCCTGCCCCCGATGATGAGCGGTTGGTATCCCCAAAACCACAGTTCTCAAAAGATCTCTGGTTCTACCTACTTACCAGATCGTAGTAGTACTAGTAGCGGTTCGGCTGTGGACAGCCCGCCGTCCGGATCGGGTTCCGTGGCCGTCCGCCGCGACGAACGCGGTGCCGAGCCGAATCGAAATCCTGGGGCTGGGATGTGGACCGCTCGCCCTGTTCTGGGGAGAGACGTGGGGAACTTCCCGGAAGTCCGGATCTGTCCACGGTGTCCACACCGCGTATCCTCAGGAAGCGATGCGCTCCCGCAGCTGTTCCACGCGAACCCGGATGGTGCGGTCCTCGCGGATCTCGTTCTCGACCTTGTCGCACGCGTGAATGACGGTCGTGTGATCCCGGCCGCCGAAGGCCTGACCGATCTCGACCAGCGGCAGTTCGGTGTGCTGGCGGCACAGATACATCGCCACCTGCCGGGGAACGGTCAAGGTCTTGGTCCGCTTCTTCGACTTGAGTCCCTCGACCGAGACCCCATACTCCTGCGCCACTTCCTGCTGGATCCGGTCCACCGTGATGCGGACGGTCTCGTGGGACAGGATGTTCTTGAGGACCTCCTCGGCCAGCTCGATCGTGATGTCGGAGCCGCTCAGGCTGGAATGGGCGATCAGCCGGATCAGCGACCCCTCGAGCTCCCGCACGTTGGACTTGACGTTCTTGGCGATGAACAGGACGACGTCCTGCGGCAGCTGCAGGTTGTTGCGCGCGGCCTTGTGCTGCAGGATCGCGATCCGCGTCTCCAAATCCGGCGGCTGGATGTCGACGACGAGGCCCCACTCGAACCGGGAGACGAGCCGCTCTTCGAGCGTCGGGATCTCCTTAGGGTGCCGATCGCTGGTGACGACGATCTGCTTGTGGGCGTCGTACAAGGCGTTGAAGGTGTGGAAGAACTCTTCCTGGGTGGCGTCCTTGCCCTGCAGGAACTGGACGTCGTCGATGAGCAGCAGGTCCATGCGCCGGTACTTGTTGCGGAACTCTAGCGACTTGCCGAACTGGAGCGCCTCGATCATCTGGTTCATGAACTGCTCGGCGGACATGTAGCAGACCCGCTCGAGCTTGCCCGAGGCCAGGAGCTCGTTGCCGATCCCCTGCATCAGGTGCGTCTTTCCGAGGCCCACCCCGCCGTAGATGAAGAGCGGGTTGTAGCGCACGGCGGGCGTCTCGGCCACCGAGAGCGAGGCGGCGTGCGCGAACTGGTTCGAGTTGCCGACCACGAAGGTCTCGAACGTGAACCGGGGGTTGAGCGGCATGCCCTGGTTGACCGTCCCCGGCGCGGATGGTCGTTCGGCCGCCCTCAGGGCGTTGGCCGCGATGTCCGACGGCGCCACCGCCCGCGTCCCCAGCGACTCCGGCTGATCGGCCGAGTCGGACTGGAAGGTGATCGCCATGTCGGTATCGAAGATCGTCCCCGCGATGCGGGACAGAACGGTTCCGTACTGCCCTTCGATGTAATCGACGGCGAACTGATTCTTGACGCTCACCAGGAGTCGGTCGTTCGACAATCCGATCGCTTCGGTGGGCTCCAGCCAGGTCTTGAAGGTTTGAGGATTGATGACTTTCCGGGACTCTTCGAGGATGAGGGACCACACCTCGGTCGGGGTAAGTTCGGCAGACGGCAAGGCGGCTCCGCTTGACGGGAATTCGGTTCGATCGGAGTGTGCAAAGCGTCGAGGGGAGTTCATAGTAGCCGCGCGTCGAAAGGCTGTCAACAGGTTCCCGGTGTTGACGCTCACGGCGCCGCAAATCTATATTCGCGTCCCTTTTTCACGGCCGTTTTTCGATCATCGCAGACGAGGATCTCCATGAAGCGCACGTATCAGCCGAGCCGGCGGAAGCGCCGCAACAAGCACGGATTCCGCAGCCGCATGGCGACGAAGAACGGGCGCAAGGTTCTCGCGCGCCGGCGCAGCAAGGGTCGCGCCAAGCTGACCGTGTCGGCGGAGTTCAGCCGCAAGCGGCAGTAGCCCGGCGTTCCACTTCCACAAAGGTTCGCACACGGCCCGTGGGGCAGCTTCCGCGCGAGCGTCGCATCACGACGCGCCGCGAGATCGCGGCGCTCCTGCGCGGCGCGCGGGCGCGGGGTCCGGCACTCGAGCTGTACCGTCGGCCGGCCGCCGAAGCGATCGCCCGGGCGACGTGCATCACCCCCAAGCACGGCCGGACGGGAGTCGAACGCAACCGGCTGCGGCGCCGGATCAAGGAGCTCATGCGGGAGATCCTGCTTTCGCGAGGCGAAGGGGAAGACTGGCTGGTGCGGACGCGCCCGGTCGCCTACGAGCTGAGCCACGCCGATCTGAGGGAGTCGCTGCAGGCGCTGGCCGACGAGGCGGAGCCCCGGTGAGGGCCTTCCTCGTCGCGGCGATCCGTGTCTACCGGGTCCTCACGAGCTGGGCGCCCCCCACCTGCCGGTATCACCCCACCTGCTCCCGCTACGCCATGGATGCCATCCGGATTCACGGGTCTCTCAAGGGGAGTCTCATGGCGGCCAGGCGGATAGGCCGCTGCCATCCCTGGCACGAAGGCGGCTTCGATCCCGTTCCGGCGCGCGGAGCCGCGGGGACGCGCCGCGGCCCGGCGAGGAGCTGAGGTCGATGGAGCAGCGCCGGGTCCTGCTCGCGTTTTTGCTCATGGCCCTCGTCCTGGTGGCGAGCCAGTGGTGGTACGGCCGGATGGAGCCGCCGGCGGACCCCGGTTCGCAGGATACAACGGAAGTTGTTGAAGAGGCAGCCGAACCCGCTGTGCCGATCGGCGTCGGGGAAGCCCCCCCGCCCGGGCCCGCGCCCGTGGATTCGGCCCTCGTAGAGCCGGCCCTCCCGGTCGACGCGACCGCGACGGGGGCCGACTCCGCTGCCGCGCGGCCGGATCCGAATGCCAACGAGCTCCTCGCCGGCGGCGGTACCCCCTCCAGGGTCACGGTCGAAACCCCGCTCTATCGGATGACGCTCGATCCCCGCGGGGCGGTGGTCCGGCAGGTCGAGCTCCTGCGGTACGAGTCGTACCAGGGCGAAGGGCCCGTACGCCTCGTCCCCGACGGGGCGGCCTTCCTCGACCGCGCGGTCGAGACCGGAGACCGGCGTCTCGCGATCGACTCGCTGACGTTCCAGCCCGGCGACAGCGCGATCGTCCTCGCTGCCGGGGACGCGCCGCGGGAAGTGATCTTCGCCCACGAGTCGGGCGGCCGCCGGATCGCGCAGAGCTACCGCTTCGACCCCGACAGCTACGTCGTCGACTACCGGCTCGACCTGGGAGTCCCGGACGACGGGGTCCTCGTGACCGGCCTCGGGCCCCGGCTCCGGACGAACGAGAAGAATCCCCAGGAGGACTTCGGCCAGCTGCGCGCCGTCGCCCGGCTCGACGGAGAGATCGTCTCCTTCGACGCCGGCGACGTCGACGAGGAGAGGATCGCGCGGGGAGGCGCGGTCGACTGGGCGGGCCTCAAGAGCAAGTACTTCCTGGCCGCCCTCCTCGCTCCGCCGGAAGGCGCGCTGAGCGCCGTCGAGGTCGGCGGCGCCCCGGAAGACAGCCTGCCGCGCCTGGATGTCGCGGTGAGAAGCCCGGTGCGCGCGGGCTCGAGCGCCTACCGGGTATACCTCGGACCGCAGGAGTACCGCCGGCTGTCGTCCCTGAACGACGGCCTCGACGGAGTCAACCAGTACGGCTGGTCCTGGATCCGCTGGATGATCACCCCGTTCGCCAAGGCGATCGTCGTGGCGATGCTGTGGCTCCACCGGTTCATTCCCGACTACGGGCTCGTGCTCATCGTATTCGGGGTGCTGGTGCGCCTCGTCATGTGGCCGCTGACGACCAAGTCGTTCCGCTCGATCCAGGCGATGCAGAAGATCCAGCCCGAGATCCAGCGGCTGCGCGAGCGGTACAAGAGCGACCCGCAGCGGATGCAGCAGGAGACGATGCGGCTCTATCGGGAGAAGAAGGTCAACCCGCTCGGGGGGTGCCTGCCGAACCTCATCCCGATGCCGATCCTGTTCGCCCTGTTCTTCGTCTTCCAGGGAACGATCGAGTTCCGGGGTCAGCCATTCCTCTGGCTGCCCGACCTGTCCCAGCCCGATCCGTGGTACATCCTGCCGATCCTCATGGGTGTGACGATGTTCATCTCTTCGAAGCTGACCCAGACGGACCCCAAGATGGCGGCCATGACGTACGTGATGCCGGTGGTGCTGACGTTCGTGTTCCTGAACCTGGCGGCCGGCCTCGTGCTCTACTACACGGTCTCGAACGTGCTGACGTTCGTGCAGCAGTGGATGCTGCGACGCGGAGGCGAGGCGCCGGCGGTGACGCAACCGGCGGAAGGCTGACGGCCCCTTTCCGCTTGCCGTCGGACCGGGGACCGACAACATTGAGGCGGCACGACAAAAACGGTACGAATTCGAACGGATTCCAGGGCCGCTCTTGATCCCACCCCATCGATGATCGACGCGGAATCTCCGACGCCCGCCGACGTGCGGGCGGCGCGCGAGAGGTTGGAGCGCGAACTGGAGCGGGCCTTCGCGGAAGATCCTCCCGTCTCGCTCCAGGACATCGAGCGCCCGGCCCCCGGGGTGGATGTTTCACGTGAAACATCGAACTCGGAGACCTCGGAGACGGTGCGCCGCGGGAAGAAGAAGCGGAAGAAGCGGCCCCGGGCAGGGGCGGACCCCTCTCCGTCGGCCGGAGCCGCCACCGGGCGGGCGACGCGCGTGATCGGGATCGTCAACCAGAAGGGTGGCGTCGGAAAGACGACCACCGCGGTCAATCTCGCCGCCTGTCTGGCGGTGGCCGAGCGGCGCACCCTGCTGATCGATCTCGACCCCCAGGGAAACGCGACCAGCGGCCTCGGCATCGATAAGGGCGCGCTCGATGCCAATGTCTACGACGTGCTGGTCGGGGGCGAGCCGCTCCCGTCCGCCGTCGTGCCAACGGCCGTTCCCTATCTCGACATCCTGCCCGCCACGGTCGATCTGTTCGGCGCCGAGATCGAGCTCGTCAGCGCGATCGGCCGTGAGCATCGCCTCGCCTCCGCCCTGGAGGGGCAGACCGGAGCATACGAGTTCGTCCTCGTCGACTGCCCCCCGAGCCTCGGACTCCTGACCGTCAACGCGCTGACGGCCGTTGGGTCGGTCCTGATCCCGATCCAGTGCGAGTACTACGCCCTCGAGGGGCTGTCGCAGCTCCTGGGCACGATCCGGATCGTCCAGAAGAGCCTCAACCCCGGGCTGGCCATCGAAGGGGTGGTCCTGACGATGTACGACCAGCGACTGAATCTCGCCCGACAGGTCGAGGAAGAGGCCGTTGAGTACTTCGGGGAAAAAGTGTACAGTACGGTCATCCCCCGAAACGTGCGTCTCTCCGAAGCGCCGAGCTTCGGCCAGCCCGTCATCCTGTACGACATCCTGTCCGCCGGCGCGGTCAGTTACATCAAGCTCGCGGAGGAGCTGATCGAGCGATGCCGACCCCCAGAAAACGCCTAGGCAAAGGACTCGGGGCCCTGCTCGGCGAGCAGGCGGTCGCGTCGGGCACGGGGACCGCCGTGAGCGAGGTCCCGGTCGCCAGGATCTCGCCGAACCGGTTCCAGCCCCGGCACACCTTCGAGCCCGAGGCGATCGCCGACCTGGCCGCATCCATCGCCCAGAAAGGGGTGCTCCAGCCCCTGATCGTGACCCCCGCCCGGGACGGCCGGTGGGAGCTGGTCAGCGGCGAGCGCCGGTGGCGAGCGGCCCAGCAGGCGGGCCTCGCGACCGTGCCGGTGGTCGTCCGTGAGGTCGACGAGCGGGACCTCCTCGAGATCGCGCTCATCGAGAACCTCCAGCGCGAGGACCTGGACGCGATCGAGGAAGCCACGGGGTACCGGCGGCTGATCGACGAATTCGGCGCGACCCAGGCCGAGCTGGCCCAGCACCTCGGGAGAAGCCGCCCGGCGGTGACGAACGCGCTCCGGCTCCTGGACCTGCCCGACCAGGTCCAGTCGATGGTGCGGCAGGGCCGCCTGACGGCTGGACACGGCCGGGCGCTGCTGGGTCTGGAGAACCGGCGCCGGATGCCCGAGCTCGCTCGCGAGGCGGCGGAGCGCGGGCTGTCGGTCCGGCAGCTGGAGCGGAAGGTCAAACGCGAGAACCGAGGCCCGGGGAAGGTAGCCGAGACCGCGCGCGGACCGGAGCTCGAGCGCCGGCGGATCGAGGAGGACCTCCAGCGAGCGCTCGGCACCCGCGTGGCGGTCCGGCCGGGTCCGCGCGGCAAGGGTCGGATCGAGATCTCGTATACTTCCCTCGACGACTTCGAGGGTCTGGTCGAGCGGCTGCTCGCCGCGCGGCGGTGACGGACAAGTTCCTCACCGTCCTGGTCGTCCCCCACGACGAGCGAAACGTCCGGCGCCTGCGGGTCTCGTACCGCCGGATCAAGATCGCGAGCGCGCTGGCCGCCGTGCTCCTCGTGGCGGTCGCGGTGGCCGCCGTGAGCTACGGACGGATCGCCTCGCGGGCCACCCGCGCCGCGCTCCTCGAGCGGGAGAACGAACGGCTGGAGACCGAGAACGCCAAGGTCGACGAGATCGCCGAGAACCTGGAGCGGACCGAGCGGGCCTACACCCAGATCCGCGAGATGGCCGGCCTGCCCCCCGAAGAGCCGGGATCCGCGGGGGCCCGCGAGGACTCCGGCCGCGGGGGCGGCGCGGTCCCAGAGGCGGGGGCGCCGGCCCCGGCCACGACGGCCGACGCGCCCGACAGCGTCCCGGCGGGCTGGCCGCTGTCCCTCAAGGGGTTCGAGACCGCGGGGTTCGGCGCGGACGGGGGACATCCCGGGGTCGACATCGCGGTCCCGGTCCACACGCCCGTCCTGGCCACCGCCCGGGGGCTCGTGGCGGCCGCCGACAGCGACCCTGTCTACGGGCATTATGTGGTGGTGACGCACGGAGGCGGGATCGAGACGATGTACGGCCACAACGCCGTGCTGCTGGTGGAACGGGGGGAGCGGGTCGCGCGCGGTCAGCCGATCGCCTACAGCGGCAACAGTGGCCGCTCGACCGCCCCGCATCTCCACTACGAGATCCGCAGGGACGGCCGGGCGATCGACCCGGCGCCCTATCTGCGATGAACCTCCAGCCTGGAGGCCGGATGGCCCGAAAGGAAGGACATTCGAACGGACTGGATTCCCTGCTCGGCGCGGGAGTCGACTGTCAGGGGACGGCGCGCGTGGAGGGGACGCTGCGTCTCGACGGAGCGTTCCAGGGGACGCTCGAGGTGGGCGATACGCTGATCATCGGCCAGAGCGGGTCGTTCACGGGCCGGGCCCGGGGCCGCCAGGTGGTCGTCATCGGAACGTTCGAGGGCGAGGCGATCGGGACCGAGCGGGTGGAGCTCCAGAAGGGGGCCCGGATGGACGGCGACGTCCTGACCCGCTCGTTCGTGATCGAGCCCGGGGTCTGGTTCCAGGGCCAGTGCAGGATGGAGCTGACCGAGGCAGACGAGGCGTTGCTGCGGGTCGAGCCGGGATCTGCCGATGCGGGACGTGACGACGACGCCGCGATGATGGTGCGATCCCTGTCGAAATAGGTTCGGTCGGCACGGGAAAATGTGCATGGCCCTTTGCGCGACCGTTTCGCGGCCATGCACTGTAAGCTGTTTAATGGCAACGAGTTATATCATACGGACGTGCGGTCCCGCAGAATTGTCCACAGTTGTCCACATCCGGGGAGTCGATCGGGGAACCGATCCGGCGAACGCCCTGAAGGGATGCCGGGAGCGGCCCCCGGAGCCTATGTGGGAGGAATGTGGACGGCAGTGGATGGAGGACCCGGGCGGGTCCTCAGCGGGCCTTGGCGGCCACGCGCTCCCGGAGCTTCGCCAGGCGCTTGCGCTGCTCCTCGCCGAGGATCGTCCCCTGAAGCAGGGGATTCTCGGCGGTGGTGATCTCGAGCCTCCGGGCCTCGTCGACGTCGACCTCGCGGGCCGCCTCGGCGAACGGCGTCAGCACCGTGACGACGTCGTCGGCCACGTGGAGGAACCCCTCGCCGATCGCGAACCACTCGAAGCGGTTTCCCACCCGCACGCGCAGCTCCCCGATTCCGAGGACGACCATCATCGGCGCGTGGCCCGGCAGGATGCCGACCTCGCCGTCGTAGGCCGTGGCCACGACGGCGTCGACCTTCTCCTGGAAGGCGATCCGCTCGGGCGTGATGATCCGGACCTCGAGCTGCTTCTCGCCGGCGGCGTGGGTGGGCGAGGCCATGATTACTCCTCGCCCGAGATCCGCTTGGCCTTCTCGGCGGCTTCCTCGATCGTCCCCACCATGTAGAACGCCTGCTCGGGCAGGTGGTCCCACTTCCCTTCGGCGACCTCGCGGAACGAGCGGATCGTCTCCTCGAGCTTGACGTACTTGCCGGCCATGCCGGTGAACTGCTCGGCCACGTGGAACGGCTGCGACAGGAAGCGCTGGATCCGGCGCGCGCGCGCGACCAGCTCCTTGTCCTCCTCCGACAGCTCGTCCATCCCCAGGATCGCGATGATGTCCTGGAGATCCTTGTACCGCTGGAGGATCCGCTGGACGAGGCGGGCCACCTCGTAGTGCTCCTCGCCGATGTAGTTGGGATCGAGGACCCGACTGGTCGAGTCGAGCGGATCGACGGCGGGGTAGATGCCGAGCTCGGCGATCTGCCGCGACAGCACGGTCGTGGCGTCGAGATGGCTGAACGCGGCCGCCGGCGCGGGGTCGGTCAGGTCGTCGGCGGGCACGTAGATCGCCTGCACCGACGTGATCGAGCCGCGCTTGGTGGAGGTGATCCGCTCCTGGAGCTCGCCCATCTCGGTGCCGAGCGTCGGCTGGTACCCGACTGCGCTCGGCATGCGCCCGAGGAGCGCGGAGACCTCCGAGCCCGCCTGCGTGAAGCGGAAGATGTTGTCGATGAAGTAGAGGACGTCGGTTCCCGTCTGGTCGCGGAAGTACTCGCACATCGTCAGGCCCGCGAGCCCCACGCGGAGCCGCGCGCCGGGCGGCTCGTTCATCTGGCCGTAGCAGAGCACAGCGCGCTCGAGCACGCCCGACTCCTTCATCTCGAGCCACAGGTCGTTCCCCTCGCGGGTCCGCTCGCCGATCCCCGAGAACACCGAGTAGCCGCCGTGCTCGGTCGCGATGTTGTGGATGAGCTCCATGATGATGACGGTCTTCCCGACGCCGGCGCCGCCGAAGAGGCCGGTCTTGCCGCCCTTGACGTAGGGAGCGAGCAGGTCGACGACCTTGATCCCGGTCTCGAAGATCTCGGTCTTGGGTTCGAGGTCGGGGAAGTCCGGCGGGTCCTGGTGGATCGCGCGCCGCTCGGTCACGTTCACCGGCCCCAGCTCGTCGATCGGCTCGCCGAGGACATTGAAGATCCGGCCGAGGATCTCGTTCCCGACCGGCACCGAGATCGGCGCGCCCGTGTCGACGACGTCCATCCCGCGCACGACGCCGTCGGTCGACGACATCGCGACCGCACGTACCTGATTGCGGCCCAGGTGCTGCTGGATCTCGGCCGTCACGTGGACGGCCTCGCCGTCTTCGCCTTCGGCGGGCTCGTAGTCGAGGCGGAGCGCGGTGTTGATCGCGGGCAGGTCCTCGTACTCGAACTCCACGTCCAGGACCGGGCCGATCACCTGCAC
>DATFFS010000013.1:0-30912 GCA_035249945.1 Gemmatimonadota bacterium | reverse complement strand
GCGCCGAACCGCTCGAGCGACAGCGCTCCGCCCGCCAGCCGCCCGTACGTGCGATGGACCGTCCAGTCGCCGAGATTGAGGTAGACGCCCCCGCGGTGCTCGCTGCGCTCGGGGGCGTGGACGTGGCCGGCGACGACCGCGTCGACGTCGGGCCGCGCGAGCTCGCGAACGGCGGTTGCGCGCAGCCGGTCGCGGTACATGGCGAGCGCCGCCTCGCTGTGGCTGCCGCGACTCGCGGCCGAGGTGCGGTCGGCGAGCCAGTGGCCGGCGCGGGGCGGCAGCATTCGGAACGCGCGGATGGCGATGGGGCTCCGCAGCACCGCGCGCACGGCCCGGTATCCGCCCTGCGCCCCGCCGAGGGCGTCGCCGTGCGTGAGGAGGAGCGCGAGATCGTCGTGTCGCGCCAGGTGGGGGTCCTCGATGATCCGGATGTCGAGCTCGCGCTCGAGCCATCCCGGCCCGCGTCCGGCCCGCACCCAGTAGTCGTGGTTGCCGCCCATGAAGGCGATGGCGACGTCGCGCGACCGGGCTCGCTGGAGGGCGCGCAGGACCGGGCCGTGTTTTCGGGGCGGCTCGGCATAGTCGAACCAGAAGTCGAACACGTCGCCCAGCAGATAGAGCGTGGACCCGGCCTCGATCCCATCGAAGAGCGCGATCAGGTCGCGCTCCTTCGCGGCCTCGACGGCGTGACCGTGCGCGCCGAGATGGACATCGGAGAGGAACGTGACGATCGACATGAACGACGAAGGTAGCAGGCGGGAGCGGACGGCGTGAACCGTCGGATCGAGAAGCGTGAGGAGGACCGCGCGTTCGCGCCGAGGCGGGGTCTCTGGCAGCGGATCAAGGACGTCGCGCTCATGGACGTCGCCGTCCTCGTCAAGGGGATCGACGCGGCCGCCATTGAGACCCTGGAGGAGCGGCTCCTGGCGGCCGACTTCGGCGTCCCCGCGACGCTCCATCTGACGGAGGCGGTCGAGACCGAGGCGAAGAAGGGAAAGCTCGGGAGCGGGAAGGAGCTGCAGGAGTTCCTCAAGGCGCGGATCATTGAGCTCCTCGACGGCGACGGCGCGTCGGTCGAGCTGGCGCGCGCGGCCGCCCCACCGACCGTCGTGCTCCTCGTGGGCGTGAACGGCGTCGGCAAGACGACGACGCTGGCGCGGCTCGCCCACCGACTCCAGGAGCGCGGCGAGTCGGTGCTCCTCGCGGCCGCGGACACGTTCCGCGCCGGCGCGATCGAGCAGGTGAAGGCGTGGGCCGCGCGTCTGGACGCGCCGGTGGTGGCGGGACAGGCGGGCGGCGACCCGGCCGCCGTGGTCTTCGACGCGGTCGACGCGGCGATCGGCCGCGGAGCGACCTACGTGCTCGCCGACACCGCCGGTCGGCTCCACACGCAGACCGACCTCATGTCCGAGGTGGCGAAGGTGGCCAGGGTGGCCGGCAAGCGCCTGGAGGGAGCCCCCCACGAGACTCTCCTCGTCCTCGACGCCACGACGGGCCAGAATGCCATTGCCCAGGCGCGCACGTTCGGCGCGGCGCTGCCGATCAGCGGCATCGTCGTCTGCAAGCTGGACGGCACCGCCCGCGGGGGAGTCGTCGTCGCCGTGCGGCGCGAGCTCGGCGTGCCGATCAAGTTCGTCGGGCTCGGCGAGGGGCCCGACGACCTGGCGCCCTTCGACGCCCGTGCCTTCGCGGAGGGCCTCCTCCGCTGAGCGGCGCGCTCGGGCTGGACTCCGAGGTCCGGTTCCTGCCGGGCGTCGGCCCGCGACGGGTCGAGGACCTGGCGCGGCTCGGGATCCGGAGCGTCGGCGATCTCCTCCTCCACTACCCGCGCGACTACTTCGACGCGCGCCACGTGACGCCGATCGGCGACCTCAAGGCGGGCGAGACGGCGACGGTCGTGGGCACCGTGCGGACGATCGGCGAGCGGAAGCTCCGCGGGCGGAAGAGCATGGTCTCGGCGCTACTCGAGGACGAGAGCGGCGGCGTGGCGCTGGTCTGGTTCAACCAGCCGTGGGTCAAGGGGAAGGTCGCGCGCGGCGACCGGCTGCGCGCGATCGGCGCGGTGACCCGTTTCCAGGGCCGCCTCCAGCTATCGCCATCGGAGTTCGATGCTGCACAGGAAGGCGACGACGGCACCGGCCCTCCCGCCGCGATGCTGCCGATCTACCCGCTGACCGAGAACGTCACGCAGAAGGCGCTGCGGTCATGGACGCGTGCGGCGCTCGACCGGCTCGGTCGGGTCGAGGACCCGCTGCCGGCCGACATCCGCGAGCAGCACGGTCTTCCCCCGCTCGCCCCCGCGCTCGCCGATCTCCATTGGCCGGAGACCCCGATCAACCGCGACCGCGCGCGCCGGCGGTTCGCCTGGGAGGAGCTCTTCTGGTGGGAGCTGCGGCTGGCGCTCAAGGCAGTCGAGCGCCGGCGTCCCGAGAGCGGGATCGCGATGGCGACGGAAGGGGAGATCGTTCCCCGCGTCGGCAAGGCGCTCCCCTTCACGCTGACGCGCGCGCAGCGGCGGACGCTGTCGGAGATCTACCGCGACATGCGCTCGACCCGCCCCATGAACCGGCTCCTCCAGGGCGACGTGGGGTCGGGCAAGACGGTCGTCGCGCTCCTCGCGCTGCTGCGCGCGATCGAGAGCGGATACCAGGGAGCCCTGATGGCGCCGACCGAGATCCTGGCCGAGCAGCACGCGCGGACGATCGGTCGGCTCCTGGTCGACGCGCCCGTTCAGGCCGCGCTTCTGACGGGGAGCGTGGGCGGAAAGAACCGGGCGCGCATCGCCGCGGGCCTGGCGGAAGGCGCAATCGACATCGCCATCGGCACACACGCCCTCATCCAGGAGGGGGTCGAGTTCCGGAAGCTGGGCCTGGCGATCATCGACGAGCAGCACCGCTTCGGCGTGGCGCAGCGGCTGGCGCTGACGCGGAAGGGCGCGGTGCCCGACGTCCTCGTCATGACCGCGACCCCGATCCCGCGCTCGCTCGCGCTCACGCTCTACGGCGACCTCGACGTGTCGCGGATCGACGAGATGCCGCCGGGGCGGAAGCCGGTCGCGACGCGCGTGCTGGGCGAGCGGCAGCGGGAGCGTCTGTACGCGTTTCTCGGCGAGAGGCTCGCGGCGGGAGAGCAGGGCTACGTCGTGTATCCCCTGATCGAGGAGTCGGAGGCGATCGACCTCAGGGACGCGACCTCGGGGTACGAGGCGCTGGCCGCGCGGTTCCCGAAGGCCCGGGTCGCCCTCCTCCACGGCCGCGTCGCGTCCGACGAGAAGGACCGCATCATGCGCGCGTTCGCCGCCGGCGAGATCGACGTCCTGGTCGCGACCACGGTCATCGAGGTTGGCGTCGACGTGGCGAACGCGACGTTCATTGTCGTCGAGCACGCCGAACGCTTCGGCCTCTCCCAGCTCCATCAGCTCCGTGGCCGCGTTGGCCGCGGCGAGAAGGCGGCCTACTGCTTCCTCGTGATCTCCGACGGAGCCGGCGCGCACGCGCGCGAGCGGGCGCGCGTCCTGGTGGCGACTCACGACGGGTTCGTTATCGCCGAGGAGGACTTCCGACTCCGCGGACAGGGCGACGTGTTCGGCACCCGCCAGCACGGCACGCCCGACTTCCGCATCGCCGACCTCGAGCGCGACGTCGACCTGCTGGCCGCAGCCCGCGACGCGGCCTTCGACCTGGTCGACTCCGATCCGGTCCTGGAGCGTCCCGAGCACGCGCCGATCCGCCGCTGGCTCGAGCGCCTGGCGGCGAAGGACGCGGACCTGGCGCGGCAGGGGTGAGGAATGGCAGGCGTGATTGACAAATGGCACCTCTGATCGGTATCGCGCGCCGCACTTCGTGCCGCTTCGCGTCAGTCCAGGCGCTTCGGACTGTCTCCCGGGCCGGCGATGTAGCCGACCAGCTCTCCCGCCGCGTGGCAGGCCACCAGTGGAAGCAAGAGCGGGGCGCTGGCCAGCACGCCATCCTCGAGCTGCCCCTTCCGGGCCACGTTGCGTAGCGTGAGGTAGAGGAGGAACGGAGGAAGGATCACCGTCGATCCGATGCGCGCGAGCCGCGCGAAGCCTGTCAGGTCCGGCAGCCGGAACCCTGCGATCGACCGGCCGTTGTGGAAGTGCGAGGCGCAGGTTCGCAGGATGCCGTGCGACTGATCGTGGTGGACGAGGATCCTGCCGTCGGCCACCAGGCGCTCGCCTCGTTCGCGGAGTTCCCGGTTGAACAGCATCTCCATCATGCCCAGCCGGCCCATTGCCTCGGGGATCACGCGGCGCTTGTAGGAGATGTTGGCCTGCAGCGCGATGAGCTCGCTCTCCCCGCTCCTGATGGGCGGCATGAAGGGGCTGAACACGAGCGCGAAGTTCGCCCAGTCGATGAGACTGGAGGTGGCGGCGTTCTGCACCGCCCCGCCGATGGCGGCCGCTGCGGGGTGGTCTCGATGTGCTTCCAGGATTCGCGTACACCAGTCCGGCGCGACCCTGCAGTGGTCCTCGGTGATCGCGACGATGTCGCCGATTGCCTCGGAGATGCCCAAGGCGCGCAGGGAGAACACCGAAGCCCCGCGCCGCACGAGCCATTTGATGTTCGGGTAGTGGCGGGCCGCGTCTTCCGGCAGGCCCGCGCCATCCCCGTCGGCCACGAGGATCTCGGCCCCATGCGCGGCAGCCTGATCCCGCAGGGAGTCGAGGCAGCCCCGGATCTCGGGCCAGGGATGGGTGGTGGCGATCACGATGGACAGTCGATCGCTCACGCGGGCATCTCCGCGCCGAGTGGTTCCACGGGCCGGCCGCGTCCCTCGTTCAGCGAGCGGTAGCAGTCGAACGTCCGGCGGGCGGTCTCGATCCAGCTGTATCTCGCGCTCCGCTCGAGTCCTTGGCGTATCCGCTCGTCGCGCAGCCTCTCATCGTAGAGTAGCCGGGTCATCGCGCCGGTGAGAGCCTCCACGTCGTCGGGCGGAACGAGTTCCGCGGCGCCGGTCAGGTTCTCGGTGAGCGAGGTGGAGAGAGACGATATCGTCGGCACGCCGCACGCCATCGCCTCCAGCGGCGGAAAGCCGAAGCCCTCCTGGAACGACGGGTATACGAACAGCTTCGCGCCGGCGTAGTACCACGGCAGATCGGCCTGGGAGACGTAGCCCGGCGCGTGGATCCGGCCGCGCAGCTCGGGGGTGCTCATTCGGGACAGCACCTCCTCGTAGTTCCACCCCAATCGGCCGGCCAGCACGAGATGCGCGTCCGTCCCGCCGCGGGTCACCACCCGTCGATAGGACTCGATGAGACGCGGCAGGTTCTTGCGTGGCTCGATCGTGCCGACGTGCAGGACATACGACTCTGGAAGGCCCAGCCGCCGCGTCTCCCGCCGTACGTCCTTCGGGTCCAGGACGCGGAACTCCTCGTTGATGCCGGGGATCACCACCCGGATGCGATCCGCCGGCAGACTGGGGACCACCTGGAGGATCTGTTCCCGCGTCGACCGGGAAGGGACGGTGATCAGGTCCGCGCGCCGGATGCTCCTGATGAGGGCCTGGCGGTAGTAGACGCTCCGTCGGAGGGCGGTGTGACACTCCGGAAGCGTGAAGAACGTCATGTCGTAGATCGTCAGGAGGTGACGCTGCCGGCCCCGGTAGTACGGCATGATGAACGAGGGCGAATGGACCACGCTCGCGTTCCATCCCCGCGCTGCCGCCGGCAACGCCACTTGCTGGAACAGCAAGCGGACGGGGCGTGGTCGGAGGGAGAGCGGAACGATCGCGAAGTTCGCGGGCAGCGATCCATCGAACAGCCCGCGGTCCTGGTAGTTCACATACACGCGATAGCGATTGGTGTGGTCGATCCGCCCCAGGTAGAGGACGAGGTGCCGCAGATAGGTGTCCACGCCGGTGGCCTGAGGCATCAAGGCCGTGAGATCGATCGCTACGCGCATGGCGGGAGTCATGATCGGGGGATCAGGCTAATCGGCCGGCAGCGCGCCTTCCAGAGTGCTTGACCGGCTCGCCGCGCGCGGGCTACGTTGCCGCGCGTGAACCACGCGGTCATCCTCGCGGGCGGCGTGGGAGAGCGGTTCTGGCCCGCCTCGACGCCCGATCGACCCAAGCAGCTTCTACCCCTCATCTCCGACCGCACGATGGTGCGCGAGACGGCGGACCGGCTGAACGGGCTCGTTCCGCCGGATCGCTGGCTCGTCCTGACGGGCGCCGGCATCGCGGATCGGATCGCGGCCGAGCTCCCCGAGGTGCCTCGCGCGCAGGTGATTGGCGAGCCGGAGCCCAAGAACACCGCCGCGGCGATCGGCTTGGCGGCGGGCCTGCTGGCCGCGCGCGACCCCGAGGCGATCCTGCTCGTCGTGCCCGCCGACCATGCGATCGGTGACGCGAAGGCGTTCCGGGCCACCGTCGAGGAGGGGCTCCAGCTGGCGGCGGAGGAGGCCGTCATCGTCCTGTTCGGAGTCGTCCCCGACCGCCCCGAGACAGGCTATGGCTACGTGCGGCGCGGCGATCCGATCCGGACGCGGACGATCGAGGCCTTCGAAGTCGAGGCATTCGAGGAGAAGCCCGACGCGCCGACGGCGAGGGCGCTCGTCCAGGACGGGCTCCACACCTGGAACAGCGGTCTCTTCTGCGGGCGCGCCAGGGTCTTCCTCGAGGAGTACGCCGAGCACCTGCCGCTCATGCGCCGGACGATCGACTCGGCGGTCGCGGCCTGGCGCGACAACCCCGCCACGGCGCTGCCGGGCTACTACGCCGCGGTGGAGTCGACGTCGATCGACTATGGGATCATGCAGCAGACCGCCCGCGCCGTCGTCATGCCCGCGCGCGGCTGGGAATGGGACGACGTCGGGTCCTGGGAGGCGCTCGCGCGCTGGCTCGTGCCGGACGCCGACGGGAACGTCCGGGTCGGCGACGTCGTGCTCGAGGAGTGCCGGAACGTGATCGCCTGGTGCCCGTCGGGCCGCCTCTCCGCGCTCGGGATCGAGGACTGTGTCGTCGTCCGGAGCGGTCAGGAGACGCTGGTCGTGCCACGCGATCGCCTGGACGACCTCAAGCCCTTCGTTCAGTCGCTGGCCGACGCGCGCGTCCGCCGATGAGGGTTGGAGGGCTGGCGATCGCGGCATGCCTTGCCCTCGCCTGCATGCCCGCGCGCTACCGCGAGGAACCCCTGCCCGGCGCACGCGACTCGACCGCCCCCCGCGAGGTGGAGGACGCCGCGGATGCCCCCGGGGACGCCGCCCCGCCCGAGGTCGACGGGGCCACGGTCGTCGGCCGCGTGACGCCCGACGGCACGCTGATCGCCGATACGTTGTCGCGCCCGATGCCGGACACCACGCGCGTCGAGCGCGAGACCGTGGTGACCGGCGAGATCCGCCCGGCCGCCGAGCTGGAAGCCGCACAGCCGACCACGGCGGAGCCCCGGGCCGAGGCGGCGCTCGCCACGGGCTGGCGCGTCCAGGTCTTCGCGTCGCGTTCCCAGGAAGAAGCATCCGTCGTTGCCACCCGGGCACGGGACGCGCTCGGCGGTCGGGTCCCCGTATACGTCGAGCGGGACGAGCCCTGGTTCAAGGTCCGGGCCGGCGACTTCGCCGACCGCGCCGCCGCCGAGGGGCTCCGCCGGCAGCTGGGCGGCCTCGGCTGGCCTGACGCTTGGGCCGTCCAGACGACGATCCGCACGTCGCCTTGAGCGTTCCCCTCCTGCTCGTCGACCCGCCGCGGGAGCACTTCTGGCCGCTGGCGGCGACCCGCCCCGCGGCCGATCTCCTGACCGGGACGCGCACGTTTCGCGCGCGCTGGAGCGACCGGCACGGCCCGCTGGCGGCGCTCCTCTGCGACGAAGATGTCGCGGGCTGCGCGTTCCGCTCGGGGGATCCGCCGCCCGTCAACCACCCGCCCGGCGCGGGGTCGGGCTGGCGCGTCGCGGTCGCGACGTGGGTCCCGCCGCGTCGCTGGTCCTTCGGCGACGAGCCTGCCGAGTACCGCTGCGGGGGCGAGCCCGTGGCCTGGCGCCTCGACGCTTCGCGCGCGAAGGAGATCGCCGCGCGGACCGGCGGTCCGCTCTGGGGCGGCTCCTGCTACGACGCGGTGGTCGAGCTGGGCCTCCCGCACGTAGAGGCCGGCGGCGCGCTGTGCGACTCGATCTGGGGGGCGATGGCGGCCAACCCCCAGCTCATCGCCTACGACGCCGAGGACTTCGACGGCGCGCGCTCGTTCTCCGCGGTCGATCCCTTCGTGGTGCTCGGCGACGACCCGCGCATGGGGCCGGAGGTCGCGATCGGGCCCTTCGCGGTCCTCGACGCGCGCGAGGGACCGATCGTCCTCGACCGCGGCGCCACGATCGAGTCCCACGCGGTCCTGCGGGGGCCGCTCTACGTCGGGCGGGAAAGCCGGATCCTCGGAGGCGAAGTGGGGCACGGCACCTCGATCGGGCCGCGCTGCAAGGTCCGGGGCGAGGTCGAGCAGACGGTCTTCCAGGGGTTCTGCAACAAGGCCCACGACGGCTTCGTCGGGCACTCGTTCATAGGCGAATGGGGAAACCTCGGTGCGTCGACGGTGACGAGCGACTTGAAGAACACGTACGGCCCCGTACGCGTCGGCGGGCCGGAAGGCCGGGTGGACACCGGGCTCCTCAAGGTCGGCGCGTTCCTCGGAGATCACGTGAAGACGGGGATCGGCACCCGGCTGACGACGGGCGCCAGGATCGGCGCCGGGAGCCATCTCTTCGGAGGCGGCGTGTCCCCCCTCTGGCTTCCCGACTTCTCGTGGGACGACGGGGTCGAGCGGGTGCGCGTCCGGCTGGATGCCTTCCTCTCGACGGTCGATACGGCCATGCGCCGCCGCGACCAATCGCCGACGGAGGGCGAGCGGGCGCTATGGAGGCGGCTCCAGTATCTTGAACACCCATCGTAGTCTCGACCCGCGACCCAACGCCCCAATGCGCATCTTCCTGACCGGCATCGACGGGTTCGCGGGCCGGCACCTGGCGGCCCTGCTGGCGGCGGAGGGGCATGCCGTCCTCGGCTCCTCACAGGAGCCGGTATCCATGGCAGGCGTGGAGCGGATCTGGGCCTGCGACGTCCGAGACCAGGACCGCGTCGAATCCGCGATCGCCGAGGCCGCCCCCGACGCGCTCGTCCATCTCGCCGGACAGACCAGTGTGGCGGCGGCCTTCCGGCGGCCGGGCGAGACGTTCGCGGTCAACGCGCTGGGCACGCTGCACGTTTTGGAGGCGTGCCGCAGGGCGGAAGTGGGACGGGCTCTCGTCGTCACCTCGAGCGAGGCGTACGGCCGGCGTTCGGCCGAGGACGGGCCGGTCCCGGAGAGCGCGCCGCTCGAGCCGGTCGGCCCGTACGGGACGAGCAAGGCGGCGCAGGACCTGATCGGCGCGCAGTACTGGCGCGGCTACGGGCTCGAGGTCGTCCGCGTCCGGGCCTTCCCCCATACTGGTCCGGGGCAGGATCCGCGCTTCGTGTTCCCGTCGGTCGCCCGGCGGATCGCGCGCGCGGAGGCCGGACTCGGCCCGGCGGAGATCGAGATCGGGAACCTCGATCCTACGCGCGACGTATCGCACGTCCGCGACGTCGTCGAGGCGTACGCGCTGCTGCTGCGCCAGGGGGCACCGGGCGGGGCCTACAACGTGTGCAGCGGGGTCGGGCGGACGATCGGCGAGGCGCTCGAGGTTCTGGCCTCGCTGTCGGAGGTGGATATCGAATTCGCGGTGGACCTCTCGCGCCTGCGCCCGGCCGAGGTCCCCTGGATGGTCGGCGATCCCCGCCTGGCGCGGCAGACGATCGGATGGGTCGCCACGCGAAGCTGGGAGGAGACCGCGCGCGATCTGCTCGATCACTGGCGCGAGCGGGCGCTATACGAGCCGGAGCTTCCGGCCACACAGGAGAGCAAACGCGGATCATGAGAGAATCTCGGCACATCGTTGGAGCGCTCATCCTCGCCCTCGCGGTCGCCGCCTGCGACGACGAGAACCCCTTCCGCAACACCGCGCCCCAGGTCTTCGAGGGTGAGAGTCAGCTGTGGGAGCTCGGCCTGCCGGCCTTTCCGTCGGGATGGGACTTCGATTCCGCCCAGCGGATCTTCGTGGGGACGGACGAGATCGGCGGGTCGACGGGGTCGTTCCTGCTCGACGCTCGACCGAACGGGACCCTCGTCTTCCGGGCCTTCTCCACGTTCCTGGCTCCCGGCCTGTCGGGTGTGCGGACCGGGATTCAGGACCTCGGCGCGATCCCGTACGAGTCGGTGGACGAGGTGCCGGAGGGGGGCTACAGCGACGTCGACGATTCGACCGGCGTGGCCGTCGAGGCCGGGCACGTCTATGCCTTCCGCATCTCTCGCTCGCAGGGCGGGATCGTACCGATCAACTACGCCAAGCTCACCGTGCTCGAGGTGGGCACCGAGTTTCCGGGGCAGCCCGCCTCGCGCTTCGCACGCTTTCGCTGGGCGTACCAGATCCAGCCGCTGAATCGGCGCGTCGTCGAGTGATGCTCGACGTCCGTATCCTGCGCGAGGACCGCGAGCGGCTGAGGGAGGGGCTCGGCAGGCGCGGCGACTCGGCGGACTTGGCCCGGCTCGTGCGCCTCGACGAGGAGTACCGGCGACTCCTGGCCGAGAGCGAGCGGCTGAAGGCCGAGCGGAACGCACGCTCCAAGGAGATCGGGGCCATGGTGCAGAGCGGACACGCGGACGATGCCGCGGCGCTCAAGTCCGAGATGCGCGCGGTGGCGGACCGGATCAAGTCGCTGGACGACCAGTCGAGCGCTCACAAGGAGACGCTCGACTCGCTGCTCCTCGAGCTCCCGAACCTGCCGCACGCGTCGGTGCCAGCCGGCGGGCCGGAGGCGAACGTGCAGGTACGGGAGTGGGGCCGTCCGCGGGAGTTCGACTTCGAGCCCCGACCCCATTGGGAGATCGGCGAGCGCCTGGGGATCCTCGACCTGGAGCGGGCGACCAAGATCTCGGGCTCGGGATTCGTCGGCCTTACGGGTGCGGGCGCGGCGCTTTCCCGGGCGATGATCGCGTTCATGCTCGACCGGCACCGTGCGCGCGGCTACCGCGAGATCGCGCCGCCGTACCTGGTGAACTCGGCGACCGCGACCGCCACCGGACACCTGCCCAAGTTCGAGGAGCAGCTCTACGCGTGCGACCGCGACGAGCTGTACCTGATACCGACCGCCGAGGTCCCGATCATGGGCTGGCACCGCGCCGAGATCCTGGACTCCGCCGCGCTGCCGCTGCGCTACTGCGCGCACACGCCGTGCTTCCGGCGGGAAGCCGGCGCGGCCGGCCGGGAGACCCGTGGCATGATCCGCGTCCACCAGTTCGACAAGGTCGAGATGGTAGCGATCACAGCCCCGGAAGACTCCTACGAGATGCTCGAGTCGCTGACCGCGGACGCGGAGGCGGTCCTCCAGGCCCTCGAGCTGCCCTACCGCGTGCTCCTGCTCGCAGCCGGCGACATGGGGAACGCCGCCGCCAAGACGTACGACATCGAGGCCTGGGCGCCGGGCGTCGGGATGTGGCTCGAGGTGTCGTCGTGCTCGAACTGCGAGGCCTACCAGGCCCGGCGGGCGGACCTGCGCATGCGCGCCGAGGGCGCCGGCGGAACGCGCCATCCGCACACGCTCAACGGATCGGGGGTTGCGCTCCCGCGCACGATGATCGCGCTACTTGAGAATGGCCAGAACGCCGACGGCTCGCTCACGATCCCGGCGGCGCTGCGGCCGTACATGGGGGGCCGCGAGGTCCTGGAGCCGGGCGCGGCCTGAGAGGAGGCGGCACGACGCGTACACCGATCACGCCGCCGCACGCCTGGCCGCGCGTCTGGCCGATCGTCGCGGTGGTGGCGTACCTGGCGCTGTTCATCGGGTACGCGTGGTTCACGCGCGCCCTGGTGGAGGACATCCGCGAAGACACCGAGCGGCTGGCGACGCTCTACGCGCGGGCGCTCCGCGTCACCTCCGCGGAGGACGCCCAGCTCTTCCTGTTCGAAGAGGTGATCCAGAGCTTTCCGTATCCGGTAATCCTCACCGACGAGCTCGGCAACCCGACCGCATTCAAGAATTTGGATCTGGACATCGAGAGCGAGACCGGACCCTGGAGCCCGGCCGACAGGCTGGCGCTCCGGCAGGAGGCCGCGCGTATGGACCGGATCGCCGACCCCTACCCGGTGCTCGACGAGAGCGGAGCCGTGATCCAGCGGATCCACGTCGCCGAGGCGGGCACGATCACGCTGCTCCGGTACCTGCCCTACATCCAGGCGCTGGGGCTGGCCGCGATCGGGCTCATCGCGTTCTGGCTGATCCGCTACAACCTGCGCGTCCAGCGCGGCCAGATCTGGGTGGCGATGGCGCGCGAGAGTGCGCATCAGCTCGGCACCCCGATCTCCTCGCTCTACGGCTGGGTCGAGCTCCTGAAGGCCGAGCGCACGGCCGCCGTTCCGGCGGGGGCGGGCGCGCACGACGATCGTCGCGAGGTCGATACCGGCACCGCGCTGGCGGCCATGGAACAGGACCTCGACCGCCTGACGAAGGTCGCCAATCGGTTCGAGCTGATCGGCAGGAACCCGCAGCTCGCACCGCTCGATCTGCACGCGGTTGTGCACGACCTGGAGGAGTACTGCCGCGCCCGCCTTCCGCGCCGCGGCCGGGCGATTCGCTTGTCGACCGCGTACGAGCCGGCCCCCGTGGTGGAGGCCAACCGCACGCTGCTCGAGTGGGCGCTCGAGAACCTGGTCAAGAACGCGGTGGACGCGCTCCAGGCGACCGGCGGCGAGATCTCCCTCAGGGTCGCGCGCGGGCCGGTGCCGGGCACTGCCATGGTCGAGATCTCCGACGATGGGCCGGGCGTCCCGTGGGCGCTGCGCAAGCGGATCTTCGAAACCGGCGTGTCGACCAAGCCTCAGGGTTGGGGCGTGGGGCTGTCGCTCGCCCGGCGGATCGTCGAGGAGAACCACGGGGGCTCGCTCGAGCTGGTCGCCTCCGAGCCCGGCGCGGGCACGACGTTCCGCGTCACGCTCGCGGCCAGCGACGAGAGCGGGCCGGCCGCTCCGTGAACGACGTGCCGCACGCCTCCATGAACGGGCCGCTCCAGCACCTGAACCCCGCCCAGCGCGAGGCCGTGATGCACGGTCCCGGACCGCTGCTGGTGCTGGCCGGCGCGGGGAGCGGCAAGACCCGCGTGCTCACGCACCGGATCGCGTGGATGATCCTCCAACACGGCGTGGCGCCGCGGCACATCCTCGCGGTCACGTTCACGAACAAGGCGGCCGGCGAGATGAAGGAGCGCGTGCTGACGCTCCTGGCCGAGCGGGTCGACGGAATCCAGGGCCTGTGGATCGGCACCTTCCACTCCGTCTGCGCGCGCATCCTGCGCCAGATCGCCGAGCGCTTCGACTATCCGCGCTCGTTCACGATCTACGACGGCGACGACACGCTGCAGATCCTCAGGCAGGTCATGGACGCCATGAGCTGGTCGATCGGATCGCTCGACGCGTACGGCTTGCGGGGGCGGATCTCGGACGCCAAGAACCGGCTTCTCTCGCCGGAACAGTACGCGGCGCTCCACCACGGCCACGTCGAGGAGGCGGTCGCCGAGGCGTACCGTCGCTACCAGGCCGTCCTGCGGTCGAATCGCGCGTTCGACTTCGACGACCTGCTCATGCAGACCGTCGTCAAGCTCCGCGAGGACGAGGCGCTGCTGGCCTCGTTCCGGCGCAAGTTCCGGCACGTCCTGGTCGACGAGTACCAGGACACCAACCACGCGCAGTACCAGTTCATCAAGATGCTGACCGAGGAGCACCGCTCGATCACGGTGGTCGGCGACGACGACCAGTCGATCTACGGCTGGAGAGGAGCGGACATCCGGAACATTCTGTCGTTCGAGGACGACTTCCCCGAGTCCGTCTCGATCCGGCTCGAACAGAACTACCGCTCGACGTCGCGCATCCTGGACGCGGCCCACGCGATCGTGGAGAAGAACCGCGAGCGCAAGCCGAAGAAACTGTGGACCGAGCGCGAGGCCGGAGAGCCCCTGATCGTGCACGGCGCCGCCGACGCCGAGAGTGAGGCCGAGTGGGTGGGGCGTACGATCCAGTCCCTCCAGCGCGAGGGGCGCTCGGCCAGCGACGTAGCGGTGCTCTACCGCACGAACTCCCAGTCGCGTGCTCTCGAAGAGGGGATGCGCCGCCGCGGGCTGCCATACGTGATCGTCGGCGGCACCCGGTTCTACGAGCGGCAGGAGGTCAAGGATGCGGTCGCGTACCTGCGAATTCTCGCCAACCCGCTCGACGACTGGTCGATGAACCGCGTGCTGGGAGTCCCCAAGCGGGGGATCGGACCGGTGACGATCCAGGCGCTGGAGGCGGTCGCCGAGGAGCGGGGAACCGGCCTGTCCGGGGCGCTCGCCGATCCGGCGATCCTCCTGCAGGTGAACGCGCCGACCCAGGCGGGGCTCAAGGAGCTGGCGCAGCTGCTGGCGCAGTTCCGGGCTCGGGCGGCGGTGGAGCCCGCCGGCGGCTGGGTCACGGAGTACTTCGAGAAGGCCGGGCTCTTCGCGTACTACCGGGCGCTCAAGGATCCGCGGCGGGAGGACCGGCTCGAGAACCTCTACGAGCTCGTGGCCGGCGTACAGACCTTCAGCGACGAGCGGCCGCCGGCGCCCGGCGAGGGCGACCTGGCGTCCTTCCTCGAGGAGGTGAGCCTCCTGACCGATCTCGACAACGCCGCGCTCGGGGGCGGGGTCGTGACGCTCATGACGCTGCACAACGCCAAGGGGCTGGAGTTTCCCGTCGTGTTTCTCGCCGGATGCGAGGAGAACCTCTTCCCGCTGGCGCGCGCGCTCGAGTCTCCCCGGGAGTACGAGGAGGAGCGGCGCCTGTTCTACGTGGGGCTGACGCGGGCCAAGGACCGCGTGTACCTGAGCTATGCCCACGAGCGGTATCGCTGGGGGCAGAACACGATCGCCGGCCCCTCGCCATTCCTGGGCGAGCTCCCGGAGGACCTGGTCGAGTGGGAGGAGGAGCCGCTCAGCCGCTGGGGCGGCTGGCACGGCCGGCGCACGTCCTTCGGGTTCGGCGGCGGCTCAGGCTCCGGTGACTCCGCCCGCGCGACGGCCTGGGACAACACCATCGCGGTCGACGACCCGGCGGGCGACTCGGTCGAGCCCGACGAGGTCTCCGACCTGGCCCCGGCCTTTCGCCCCGGCGAGCGGGTCGCCCACCGCGAGTTCGGCCCGGGCACGATCAAGGCGGTCAGCGGGACCGGCCGCGACCTCAAGGTGACCGTGCGCTTCGACCGGGCGGGGGAGAAGCGACTGGTGGCCCGCTTTGCCCGCCTGGAGCGCGAATGGTGAGAATCACCTTTCCGGGCGCGATTCTTGCCATTATCGTGCAGGGCACCCCATGACGATCCCGGAGAGAACTTCCGAAGCCGAACCGCGGCTGAACCCGCAGATGGCGATCGAGCTGATCCTCGCCCGCCAGCTGATCAGCTATCTCGGCGTTCCCATGTTCCTGGTAGACCCCCGGGGCGATCTCCTGTACTACAACGAGTCGGCCGAAGCCGTGCTCGGTATCCGCTTCGAGGAGACCGGCAGGATGCTCCGCGAGGAGTGGTCCCACGTCTTCAGCCCGACCGACGCCACCGGCAACCCGATCGATTCCCCCGACCTGCCGCTGGTGATCGCCCTCGAGAAGGGACGCCCCGCCTGGTCGGAGATGTACATCCACGGCCTCGACGAGAGCACGCGCCACATCGAGGTGATCGGCATCCCGGTCATCGGGCTCGCCGGGAAGCACCTGGGCGGCCTGGCGATCTTCTGGGAGGTCGAATAGGCGTCACCGTAACTCCGTGGGGAACGCGCGGCTCGCTTCCGGCGCCCGGCCCCGAGAGCCGGCGCTACGGCGGGAACACCTCCTGTGTGGAGGTGCGCTGCGACTCCGGCGCCCTGCTGGTGCTCGACGCGGGCACGGGTATCCGCCGCCTCGGCTCGGCGCTCGAGAGCGGCTCGCCGTGCGAGAACGGGCTCGCGAACCGAATCGACATCCTGCTCACCCATCTCCACATGGACCACATCCAGGGGCTGGGCTTCTTCACCCCGCTCTACGACTCGGAGATGGAGATCCACATCTGGGGCCCGGCGAGCACCGCGCGGCCCCTGCGGCAGAGGCTCAGCCGCTACCTTTCGCCGCCGCTGTTCCCGGTCCATCTGCGCAGCCTGCCGAGCCGGATCCTGCTCCACGACGTGCCGCGGGAGGACCTCACGGTAGGGAACTTCCGCGTGACCTCGGCGTTCGTCTGCCACCCCGGCGCCACGGTCGGGTTCCGGATCGAGAGCCCGGATGGGGTGATCGCCTACCTTCCCGACCACGAGCCCGCGCTCGGCATGCAGGAGTTTCCCGGCGATCCCGAATGGACCTCGGGATATTCGATCGCGCGCGGCGCGGATCTCCTGATCCACGACGCGCAGTACACGGCCCGGGAGTACGCCACGCACGTGGGATGGGGGCACAGCTCGGTCGACCAGGTGCTGGCCTTCGCCGGGATGGCGGGCGCGAAGCACGTGGTGCTCTTCCACCACGACCCGGTGCGCGAGGACGAGGAGCTGGACCGGATCCTCGCCGAGGCGCTGGCCAAACGGGACGGATCGGCCGTGTCGGTATCGGTTGCGGCGGAGGAGCGCGGTTACCGGCTGGAGAGCGGCAAGCTGACGGTGGAGCCGATCCCTACTCCCGCCTGAGCCCCTTCATGCGGATGACCCCCTGCCGCCCTGCCTCGGCGAGTGCGACGACTTCGGGGTCGGGCTGGTCGAATGCATGCACGAATTCCTCGTACGCGGCGAGCGCTTTCTCGCGCTCGCCGAGCGCTTCGTAGACCTTCCCGAGCTCCAGCTGTGCGATTGGGGTGTCCGTGATGGACTCGAAATAGGGCACCGCCTCGGCCGGGCGTCCCAGGTCGACGAGGAGATCCGCCGTCCACCACCCGATCGTCAAGTTGACGATCCACTCGCCGAACTGGCCCGCGATCCCCGGACGGGCGGCCTCGAGCTTCCGCAGAGCCTCCTCCCGACGGCCGGCGCGCAGATCGCGATAGCCGTCGAGCGCCTCGACCATCGCGCCCGTCATTCCAGCCACGGTCGAATCGCCCCGGGCGATCTGGCGGGCGCCGAGATCCTCCATCCGGCGGGCCAGCGCCGCGCCCTCCGCAGCGCGGTCCCGGTCGATCGACCGGACCGCGGCCAGGAACAGGGAGGCCGCATCGGTCGAGTCGACCGCGCTCGGCGCCAGGACGCGGTCCAGGACCTCGGGCGGAAGCGGCATCCCCTGCACGTGCCACCAGTACGCGGCGTAGGCCTCCCAGTGGGGCCGTATGTCGGGACCTTCGATCGACTCGATCCCGGCATGCATTCGACCGCGACCCATCCGCGACCAAGCCGCGATAACCGGCCCCCAGTTCGCGGCCGTTTCACGCCGCCCCTGGATCGCCGCGAGCCGCTCCTGGACCGGAAGGAAGCGCGGGCCCCAGAGCTGGGTTGCAAAGATAATGAACGGCGCGAACGTCGACGTCGTATCGAGCGTTGCCAGGGCTCGCTCCGCGGCCGCCGAGTCGGCGTAGGCGATCTGCCACGCCAGCCGGCCGCGGGTGACGAACTCGCTCTGCGGGGCCAGAAGCGCCAGCGAGTCCGTGAACGCGCGCGCCCGCGTGCTGTCGCCGTACGTGTTGAAGGCCAGGTCCGAGCGGTGGATCCAGGCTGGCCCGAACCCGGGATCGAGCTGGAGCGCGCGGGCGAACGCCGCGTCGGCGTCCTCCCGCTTCACGTTCGCCTGGTCGTTGTAGTGGTAGATCATCTCGCCGAGCATGTACCACGCCTCGGGGTCGTCGGGGTAACGCCGGGTCGCCAGCCGGGCGAGCTCGAAGCCGTCGAGATCCGCGCGTTGGAGCGCGAGGTCGGCCCGGACATGTAGCGCTTCCCGCTCGGGCAGCCGGTCGGCATAGCGCGCCGCGCGCTCGATGGCGCCAGCCGCGAGATCGCTGGTGATCGACTCCGCCCAGCCGTATGCGGACGAGAGCCGGAAAAGAGCGAGCGCGAACGTCGAGTCCGCCTCGACCGCGCGCTCGTAGGCTGGCACCGCGGCGTCGAAGTTCCCGCGCCGGTAGAGGGCCTCGCCCTCCATGAACGCCTTGAGCGCGGGGAGCGACGTCGTAGTCGCCCGCGCGAGGTTGACCCCGCCGACGGTGGCCGGATCGCCGCCAATCGCGCGCAGGACCTCGATCGAGAGCCGGTCGACGAGCATGAACACGCTGTCCTGCGCGCCTTCGACCGTACCCGATCCCAGCTTGCGACCTCCATCGACGTCGTACACGTCGGCGGAGAGCCGGACTCCGTCCCCGATCGATACCACGTTGCCGAGAAGCGCGTAGCGGGCCCCCGCCTTCCTGCCCACCTCGAGCGCCGTCGCGAGATCGGGATCCTCGCCTCCAGCGACCTCGCGCCAGCGGGCGAGCACAGTGCGGCTGTCGATCGCGCGCAGGCCGCCGGCGCCGTCCAGGTTCGTCGACAGCAGGTCGACCATCCCCTCACGCCATTCGTCGAGCCCGGCGCCCTGAACGGAGAAGGGAAGCACGGCCAGCCCCGGGGCGGCCTCCGCGACCGCCTCGTCGGGTGCGAAGGTCCGGCCGCGGTCCTTGATGACGACGTAGAGGCCGGCCAGCCCGAAAAGAAGCGCGAGCCCGATGGCGAGGCCAGCCACCTTTCGCTTCCGATCCGGCCGGGGCGCGACGACAGGCTGGGCCGCGGGCCACTCCTCCGCGACCGACGCGTCCATGGTAGCCGCGTAGGCGTCGACCGGACCGTCGATCCCCTTGAGAGACCGCGCGCCCAGAGCTTCGAACGAGAACTCCGGACGCGGTTTGAGCTGCCGCCAGACCTCGCCGCTGACGAGGACCTGGCCCGGCTCGGCGGCAGCCTGGAGGCGCGAGGCGACGTTGACGCCGTCGCCGTACAGATCTCCGTCCTCGCTGGCGACGACGTCGCCGACGTGGACGCCGATCCGCAGTTCGCGTGTCCCGTGCCCACCGGCATCGCTGCGATCGGCGAACTCCTGCCGGACGGCAATCGCGGCGCGCACCGCGGCATCCGTGCTCGGGAACTCGGCCAGCGCTCCGTCGCCTAGGAACTTGATGACCCGGCCGCCGGCCCGGGGGACGATGTCGCGGCAGACGGCCTGCAGGAGCCGCACCACGGCGACCGCCTCGCCTTCGTTCTCGGACATGAGGCGGCTGTAGCCGACCACGTCCGCGAACCAGACGGCGGCCAGCCGATGAGAAAGTCGCTCACTCACTGTCGGGCCCGTAGACCTCCGGCACGATCGTCTGCTTCTCGAACGGGGTTCGTTCGTACTTCTTTTTTCTCTTGGCCTTGGGCCGGGGCGGCAGGTCCGTCTTGGGAACGGCCGTGAGGTCCTCGTAGGGGATCAGCTTCAAGAGGTGCGCGATGCAGTTGAGCCGGGCGTGCTTCTTGACGTCGGCGTCCACCACGTACCACGGCGCCTGCGGGATGTCGGTGTGATTGAACATCTCGTCCTTGGCTCGCGAATACTCCAGCCATTTGGACCGCGCCTCGAGGTCCATGGGGCTCAACTTCCATCGTTTCAGCGGATCGTTCATCCGCGCCTGGAACCGCTTCTCCTGCTCGTCCTCGCTCACCGAGAACCAGTACTTGATGAGGATGATCCCCTCACGGATCAGCATCTGCTCGAACTCGGGACAGGAGCGCAGGAATTCCTTGTATTCCTCTTCGGTGCAGTACCCCATGACGCGCTCGACGCCGGCGCGGTTGTACCAGCTGCGGTCGAAGAGGACCATCTCACCGGCGGCGGGGAGGTGGGGGGCGTACCGCTGGAAGTACCACTGCGAGCGCTCCCGCTTCGTGGGTGCGGGCAACGCGACGACCTTCACGATCCGGGGGTTGAGCCGTTCGACGATCCGCTTGATCACTCCGCCCTTCCCGGCCGTGTCCCGTCCCTCGAACACCACGATGACCCTGAGGCCCTCCTGGCGGATCCATTCCTGGAGCTTGGCGAGCTCGAGCTGGAGTCGGGCCAGCTCCCGCTCGTAGACCTTGTTCCGGATCCTGGTCCGCGGCTCGTCCTTCTCCTTGTCCTTCTGATCCTTCCCCTTCTTTTCCTTTTCCTTCTTGCCCTTTCTCTTCGGGCGCTCGTTCTCGGATCCGACGGCGACAGTCTTCGCGCCGCGGCCCGGCGATCGATCGAACTGCTTCATGCGCTTGATCCTCGGGGATCGGGGTGGGTCGGATTGTCTTCTCGGGGGCCTTAGAGGATCGATTTCCGGCGCAGGAAAGTCAACTCGGAGCCGCCAGGGCTAGGCGGGGTCCCGACGGAGATCCGCGTATCCCGCGAGGACCCCCTCGATCCTGGACTTCAGGTCCTCGTGGACCTCGAGGATCGAGCGATCGCCGTCGATGCGCTCGATCGAGAAGCGGGACATGAGTGGCTCGAATTGCCCGCGCATCGACTCCTGGTACACCATGAAGCTCCGGTACCAGTCGCGGGCCAGGCCGAGATCCATTCCGGACTCCCAGTAGTCGAGTTGCCCGCGGGACGAGAGAGTGCGATCGAGGATGTTCCCCGCCGAGGTATCGAGCAGGTAGACCGCGTCCGGGACGACGGCCATTGAATACAGAGGCTCGAGCCATTCGAACGGGGCGCCGCGCACCATGTCCCTGGCCATGAGGGTGTAGATGTAGCGGTCGGCGAGTACGACGGAGCCGGCCCTCAGGGCAGGCAGGATGCGGTTCTCCAGCTGGTCGTAGAAGTCGGTCGCGTAGAAAAGCGCCATAGTGCGCGGGCTCATCACGTTTCCGTTCTTCGCCTGCTCGAGCTCATTGGCCACGAGCTTGCTGCGCTTCAGGCCCATCTGCTCGACGGCGAACCCCAGTTGCTCGAGCCAGCGCGACAGGAGCCAGATCTGGGTCGAGCGGCCCGACGAGTCCGGACCTTCGACGACGATCAGCAGCCCGCCCAGCTCCTCCATGTCGGTCCCGGGAACTGAGTGGCGGTACGTGCGATGGCTCACCATTCGCCCTCGGCGTCGATGAGGTCCTCTTCGAAGACGGGCGGCGGGATCCCGTACTGATCGTGGACAACGCGCTCGATTCGGGAGGGATACGCCGCGAGGTCGATTCGCTCCTGGATGAGCTTGCGGGCGGCCTGCTGCTGGTGGTGGATGGGCAGCGTCGCGTCCATGGTCACGAAGTCGAACTCCCCGACCATCTCGGCGTAGTTCCGGGTGATCCGGTCCTGGAAGATCCGGAACCCCTCGCGGAGGTCCAGCGACAGGCCGAGGTCCATCCCGGCCTCGAAGTAGTTGGGCTCCTTGCGGGACTTGGTCAGCCGGTCCAGCGCCGCCTCGACCGGGACGTGGTACCAGAACGTGACGTCGGGCGGCTGGGCGAAGCCGTAGACCTCGCGCAGCCAGGCGGGATCGCAGCCCCGTGCCTTGTCGCGCGCATAGGACGTGTAGACGTAGCGGTCGCACAGCACGATGTACCCCGCCCTGAGCATGGGCAGGATCTGCCGCTCGTAGCGGTCAGCGAAGTCGGTCGCGTGGATCAGGCAGAATGTCGTGGGAGTCAGGAGCAGACGGCGCTTGGCCTTCTTCGTGGCTTCCATGACCAGCGGGCTCGAGTTCCACTCGCTGAAGAATACACGGCAGCCGAGCCCGACCAGCCACTTGTGCAGCAGGTCGATCTGCGTCGACTTGCCCGACCCGTCGACACCTTCGACGGCGATCAGGCGTCCGGGTATCTGGTGGATCTCAGGCGGATTCATTCTTTACCACGTCGTTGGCCACTCCAATTTCCAGGCCGAACGTCTTCTCGAACAGCCCCTTTTTACGATCCAGCGCCCACCGTTCGAGCTCGAAGTCGCCCTCTCCCTGGAGCTCGATCTCCATGTGCTCGTTCTCCAGCTCGGATCGCAAGCCGCGCACGCTCTGGACGTGCTCCCGATCGAGCGCGTCGGCCACCCGCAGGATCGCGGACAGCCGGGTGACGCGCTCCCGGTCATCGTCGGAGAGCGCCTCGAATGGAGGGTGCTTCCGGGAGGGATCGGCGCGCCGATGGTACCGCGCTACGTTGGCGACGAGCTCGACATCCTCCAGATCGAGGCCGGGAAGCTCCGACTGCGAGATCAGGTAGTAGGCATGCTTGTGATGTCGCTTGTAGGCGATGCGCTGGCCGATATCGTGGAGGATCGCCGCGGCCGTCAGGATGTCGCGATCCCGCCGGTCGAGGTCATAGTGCTCAGCGAGCGCGTCGAACAGCCGCTCCGAGAGCCGCGCCACCTGCAGGGCGTGCGGCTCCTCGAAATGGAAGCGTCGGCCGAGCGCCACGGCCCCGGCGACCACCTCGCGCGCGCGCCGCGCCCCGCCCTCTTCGCCACCCGTCGCATCGTCGACCAGATCGATCATCGCACCCTCCTTGACGCCCACGTGGGGGACATGGATCCGGGAGACGTCGAAGCGCTCGGCGAGACGCGCGTAGATCACCGCCGCAGGCACGATCACGTCGGCGCGGTTCTCGCCGAGACCGAACTTCTCGATCCGCTCCTCGATGGTCATCCCGGCCAGGGTCTCGATCGCCTTCCGGAGGTCGCCCAGGCCGAGGAGACTGACGCCGGTTTCATCCTCGTTCGCGTCCGCCACGCGGGCGAGGTCGTCGATATTGCCGCCGCTGGCGATGTAGCCCACGACCTCGGGTCGCTCGCCGAGGGAATCGAAGCGGAGGCTCGAGACGAACTCGTCGAGCAGTCTGCGGATACGACCCTGCGCCGAGCTCTCGCCTCCGAACTCCGCCAGCAGGCGGACCGTGCCGATGGCGAAGGATTCCAGCGAGCGGATCCCGCCGTCGTCGACGATGGCGAGCTCGAGGCTTCCGCCGCCCAGATCGATCATGAGCCAGGGCTCGCTCCCGAGGGGTACGCGGGTGCGCGCGGCGCGGTGAACGAGCCGCGCCTCCTCGGCGCCAGATATCACCTCCAGCCGGAGGCCCGTTCGCTCGCGAACCCGCTTTACCAGCGTGCGTCGATTCTCGCTCTCCCGGACAGCGCTCGTCGCGACGGCGCGATGATTCCGGACGCCATGCTCGACCAGGACGTCGCGGAAGCGCTCCATCACGGAGACGGCGGCCTCGATCCCCTCCTCGGAGAGCAGGCCCGTGCCGGTCGTGCGGTCGGCGAGCCGCACCGGCAGCCGCTCGCTGACCAAGGCGGTCCAGGTGGATGGAGCGATGAAGTCCGCGACCACGAACCGGATCGCGTTGGAGCCCATGTCGAGAACGCCGACCCTCAGGGGAAAGCCGGGGGTGGGATCCGGAAGGGCGGAGCGCTTGTCCTGCATGAGGGTGGTCTCCGCCGGTGGACGGTTCCTGGCCGCGATCGGTTCCGGGAAGATAGCCCGACCGCGACCGGCGTGTATCGGGGCCCGCGGCCCTGCGCATCTCTGAGCCGGCCCCTATCTTCCCGCCCCGTGACCGTATCCCCTGAGGACGTCCGCCACATCGCCCGGCTGGCGCGTCTGGAGCTGACCGACGAGGAGGTTGAGCGGTTCCGCCGCGAGCTCTCCACGATCCTCGACTACGTCGAGAAGCTGGAGGAGCTCGAGGCCGGCTCGGCAGCCGAGCCGGGGAAGCCCGACCAGCCCCTGCGCGAAGATGCCCTCGCCGAGTGGAGGGACGTGGAGCTGCTCCACGAGGCCGCGCCCGATTTCGAGGCCGGGTTCTTCCGCGTCCCACGGGTAATCGAGTGAGTCCCGATCACCCGCGGACGGCGGTCGCGCTGGCCAGAGCCGTTCGCGCGGGGGAGACGAGTGCGGAGAACGCCGTAGAGGCCGCCTTTGCGCGCGCCCGCGAGACCGACGACCTGAACGCGTTCCTGTCGCTCCGCGAGGAGCCCGCCCGAAGGGAAGCGGCCGCGGTCGATCAGCGAGTCGCATCCGGAGACGCCCACGGGCTTCTCCTCGCCGGCGTCACGGTGGCGGTCAAGGACAACATCGCGGTCGCGGGCGGGCCGACGACCTGCGGATCGAGCCTCCTCGAGCACTATGTCTCTCCCTTCGACGCGACCGCCATCGCCCGGCTCCGCGAAGCCGGCGCGATCGTGATCGGGAAGACGAACCTCGACGAGTTCGCGATGGGCTCCTCCACCGAGAACTCCGCGTTCGGTCCGTCGCGAAACCCGCACGACCCGACTCGTGTGCCGGGCGGCTCGTCGGGCGGATCGGTGGTGGCCGTGGCGGCCGGCTGCGTGCCGGTCGCTCTGGGGAGCGAGACGGGTGGCTCGGTGCGCCAGCCGGCGGCCTTCTGCGGCACGGTCGGGGTCAAGCCCACCTACGGGCGCGTCTCGCGCTACGGCCTGGTCGCGTTCGGCTCGAGCCTGGACCAGATCGGAACCGTCGGATCCACCGTCGAGGACGCCGCGCTCGTCCTCTCCGTCATCGCGGGATCGGATCCCCACGACGCGACGTCGGCACAGGAGATGGTCGGCGACCTGGCCTCGGGGCTCGACGACGCCGATCCAACCGGCATCCGGATCGGGTGGCCGGCCGAGTACTTCGGCGAAGGACTGGACCCGTCGATCCTCGCCGCGTGCGAGGTCGCGCGCGACCGGCTGGCGGAGGCGGGCGCCGAGATCGTGGAGGTGTCGCTGCCCCACTCGCCGTACGGGATCGCGGTCTACTACACGGTCGCCATCGCCGAGGCGTCCTCCAACCTCGCCCGCTACGACGGAGTGCGATACGGCTTCCGCGCGGACTCGAGCGAGCTGTCGTCGATGTATCTGAAGACCCGCTCCGCGTTCGGCGCGGAGCTCAAGCGCCGGATCATGCTCGGCACGTACGTGCTGTCGGCCGGCTATTACGAGGCGTTCTACGGCAAGGGTACCGCCGTGCGGGCGCGGATCCGGGGCGACTTCGACGCCGCCTGGACACGGGTCGACGCGATCCTCACACCGACGACGCCCACGCCCGCGTTCCCGATCGGGGAGAAGGCGGAGGATCCCCTCGCCATGTACCTGAACGACATCTACACGGTAAGCGCGAACCTGGCGGGCATCCCCGCGATCTCGATCCCCTGGGGGCGGACACCTGCGAGTCCCGATCGGCCGCCCCTGCCGATCGGCATCCAGCTGATGGGGCCGGACTTCCAGGAGAGGCGGCTGTTCGAGATCGCGCGGTTCCTGGAGAGGAAGGCGCCCGCGGCGTGAGTGCCAAGGCGAGAGAGCGCCGCCTGGCGGCCGTCTGGTTCGCCGACATCGTCGGCTTCACCGCGCTCTCGTCGCGGGACGAAGACGCCGCCCTGCGCCTGAAGGAGACCTTTCAGGCGCTCACGCGGAAGGTTGTGAAGGGGCGCGGCGGGACGGTGATCAAGTTCCTGGGGGACGGGGGGATGGCCGTCTTTCCGAGCGCCGACGCCGCCGTGCGTGCGGGACTCGAAGTGCGCCGGGTGTTCGAGAGCAGGACCGCGGCGGGAGGCGCCTCCGCGGATCTGCGGATCGGAATCCATCTCGGCGAGGTCGTCTCGGAGCCGGACGGAGACGTGTACGGCGACGGGGTGAATACGGCCGCCCGGATTCAGGACGAGGCGGAGCCGGGTCAGGTGGTCGTGAGCGAGGACGTTTGGCGGCAGATCCGGCAGCGGAGCGGTTACGAGTTCGAGCCTCTCGGCGAGCGGACGCTCCAGGGCCTCGAGGAGCCGATCCGGATCTATGCCGTCGGCGGGATGCCGGAAGCCATCGATTCGGAGCCGCCGTCGCGGATCCGGAACGTCGCCCGCGCGCGTCGGATCGCGGTTATGGGTGCAGGTGCTCTCGCGATCGCCTTGACGGGCTGGCTCCTCGTCCGTCGCGCCGTGACGGGTCCGACCGCCGCGGAGGCGGCCTCCACGATCGCCGTGTTGCCCTTCACGGACCTGAGCCCCGGAGGGGGCCAGGAATATTTCGGTGATGGGATGACGGAGGAGTTGATCAACGCGCTCACGAAGCTGGAGGGGATCGGCGTGGTCTCCCGCACTTCTGCTTTCGCCTACAAGGGCCAGAACCTCGATGTCCGCGAGATCGGGCGGCGACTCGAGGTGGGCAACGTGCTCGAGGGGAGCGTCCGCGTGGCCGGTGAGCGGCTGCGCGTCACGGCGCGGCTCGTCGACGTGGAGAACGGCATCGATCGCTGGTCCGAGTCCTACGATCGCGAGATGAAGGACGTCTTCAAGATCCAGGAAGAGATCGCGCGTTCGATTGTCTCCGAGCTGGAGCCGGAGCTGGCCTCGGCTGGGGCGGTGCTGGTGCCGTCCGGAACGCGTGACCCCAAGGCCTATCAGCTCTACCTGCAAGGGCGGTACTTCTGGAACCAGCGCACTCGCGAGGGGTTGACCCGCGCGACCGAACTCTTCCAAGCTGCGATTCGCGCCGATACGACGTATGCGCTCGCGTATACCGGGATGGCCGACGTCTACAATACCCTTCGCCAGCGCGGGTTCGTTTCGGGGGCCGAAACGATCGACGAGCAGCGGACGGCCACGCGGAAGGCGATCGAGCTCGACCCCGGTCTATCCGAGGCGCACACCTCCTTCGCGCAGCTCCTATTCGATCACGACTGGGACTGGAAGGCTGCCGGAGCGGAGTTCCAGCGAGCCGTCGATCTCGATCCTCGAAATGCCAACGCGAGGCACTGGTACTCCCATTACCTGACGGCAATGGGACGGATGCAAGAATCGCTGGAGCAGAGTCAGCGGGCGATCGAGGTCTCGCCCTACGACGTCGTCATGCGTCAGCATTTGGGATGGACCTACCTGTTCGCTCGCGACTACGACCGGGCGCTGGAGGCGTTGGATGATTCCAGGGAGATGGATCCAGGGGGGCACACCACCGCGTTTCTGGCGCTCAGCTATCTTGCACTGGGCAGAAACGCGGAGGCGCTCGCCGAGTGCGAACGGGGGCTCGCGTCCACCTGGCGCCAGGACGCTTTCAGCATGGGCTTCGTGGGCTATGTCTACGCACGGCTCGGCTACCGGCGAGACGTGCTCGAGCTCGCTGACGAGCTCGAGAAGCGCGGCGATCAGACCTACTACGCGATCGCGCTAATCCATGCGGGTCTGGGGGACAAGGAACGCGCGCTGGCATGGCTCGAGCGCGGATATGAGCATCGTTCGCCCGGCTTGGTCTATCTCGCAGTCGATCCTCGCCTCGACGACCTCCGCTCTGACGCGCGGTTCGTGGCAATGATGAATCGTATGCGGCTCTGATGGGTCGAACGAACTATAACGTCAAAATCCTACGGGAAGGCTGCACACCATGAATGCACGAGTTTGTCTCGCGCTCCTCCTCGTGGGCGCGCCGCTTCGGGCCCAGTCGGGAATCCACGCCGTCGCCGATTCGGCCGCCGCAGCCGAGATCGAGGTACTCGAGTACCAACTGATAGATCTCCTCGATCGGCGCGATCTCGACGCTTACGCTTCCCATCTCGCGGAGGATTACATTCGCGTCAACGCGGCTGGACAAGTCGATTCCAAGAAAAGCGTGCTCGATCGATTCCGATCCGACTCCGATGGCAACACCGGGACGTCAATCCCATCGGACATGCACGTCCGCATTTACGGAGATACCGCGCTCCTTTCGTTTGTTCTCACGATCGAGCGGGACGGCGGGATTGCGCGGCGGTCACGAGTCATCAAGGTCTTTGTGAGACAGGACGGCCGCTGGATCATGGTCCACAACCAGGGTACGGCGATCGAATAGGATGACGGCGATCAGCGAGCGCTACGAGCCCGTCATCGGTCTCGAGGTCCACGTCCAGCTCTCGACCGCGAGCAAGATCTTCTGCGGCTGCTCGACGGCCTATGGGGCGCCGCCGAACACGCAGATATGCCCGATCTGCCTCGGCTACCCGGGATCGCTGCCGATGCTGAACGCCGGCGCGGTGGAGCTCGCCGTCCGCGCGGCCCTCGCGCTCGGATGCGACGTGCATCCGCGCTCCATTTTCGCCCGCAAGCACTACTTCTATCCGGATCTCCCGAAGGGGTACCAGATCTCCCAGTACGACCGTCCGCTGGCGACCGGCGGCGCGCTCGAAATCCGGCTCGACGACGGGAGCGCGAAGAGGATCGGCATCACGCGCGTCCACTTGGAGGAGGACGCGGGCAAATCGGCGCACGCCGCAAACGGCACGCGCGTGGATTTCAACCGTTGCGGGACTCCGCTCATCGAGATCGTCTCCGAGCCCGATCTCGCCAGCCCACGCGAGGCGTACCTTTATCTGTCGATGCTCAAGCAGACGCTCGAATACCTCGACGTGTCGGACTGCAACATGGAGGAGGGGAGCCTGCGCTGTGACGCGAACGTCTCGATCCGCAAGCGCGGGACGACGAGCCTCGGCACGAAGACGGAGGTCAAGAACGTGAACTCCTTCCGCTACGTGGAGGCGGCGCTCGGGTTCGAGATCGAGCGCCAGGCGCAGCTCGTCGAGCGCGGTGAGCCGGTTATCCATGAGACGCTCCTATGGGACTCGGTGAAGGGCGAGGCGCGGCCGATGCGCTCGAAGGAGATGTCCCACGACTACCGCTATTTCCCGGAGCCCGACCTGGAGCCGCTCGACATTGACCCCGCGCGCCTCGCGCAGGTCCGCGCGGAGCTGCCCGAGTCACCGGCTGCGCGGGCGGCGCGCTTCGAGGCCGAGTACGGGTTGCCCGCGTACGACGCGGGGGTCCTCACCGCCACCCGGTCCCTGGCGGACTGGTTCGAGGCGGCGGCCCGCGCGTTCGACGACCGCAAGGAGCTCTCGAACTGGGTCATGGGCGAGGTCCTGCGACTGGCCCGGGAGCGTGGAGTGGATGTGGCGCTCGAGCCACAGCCCGAGCCGCTCCCGCCGGCCGCGCTCGCCGAGCTGCTCGCCCTCAAGGCCGGCGGGACGATCTCGGGCAGCGTCGCCAAGGACGTGCTCGCCCGGATGGTCGAGACCGGAAGGAAGGCCGCCGAAATCGTCGCCGAGGAGGGGCTCGCCCAGGTCTCCGACGCATCGGCGCTCGAGGCCGAGGTAGAGGCCGTGATCGAGGCCCACCCGTCGGAGGTGGCCGCCTTCCGGGCCGGGAAGCAGGGCCTGATCGGCTTCTTCGTGGGCCAGGTGATGAAGCGGACGGGTGGACAGGCCAACCCCCAGGTCGTCAACCAGCTCCTCCGCGACAAGCTCGCCGGCTGAGGCCGCTTGACACCCCCACCCTTGCCCGGGAAGATGGAAGGAAGGAGGTGGTACCATGCGTATGCAGCATCTGCTTCCCCAAGTGGTCCTGTTCGTGTTTCTCGTCGTTCCGTCCGCATCGGCGCTCGCACAGGATCGAACGGCTCCGCCTGACCCCAGCCTCGCGAAGCGCGAGCGCCTGGAACGGATCGAGCAGGAAGAACGGAACCGCGAGCGCGAGTACGCGCGCGAGAAGGAGTGGCGCGAGCCCAAGCCGACAGGGTGTCAGACCGGCCAGTTCTGCCCGCGAGGCAGCGAGGAGATCGAGAGCCACCGAGTGCCGGGCACCGGGCTCGTGGCGATCCTCCACGACATCGACGTGGAGGACGACGCCTTGACGGTGCGGATCCGGTTCTACAACGAGGGCACCGAGCCGGCGGCCCTCGCGGTCGATCCGACCGCGGCCTATGACGCCTTCTACGTAGAGGTCGACGGGGAGAAGCGCTTCATCCTCCGCGACGACGACGGCACCCTGGAAGCCAAGGAATCGATGGCGCGAGACCTGGAGCCAGGCGAGATGGAGAGCTGGTGGGTCCACTTCCCACCACTGCCTCCGAAGGCCATATCGTTCGACCTCGTCATCCCGCCCGCACGATTCGAAGAGGTTCTCGTCTCCAGCCAGTGACCTCTCGCTGGGCTTGACGAGTATGCCGTGTCGCGTATATCATCTTGTCATGCAAGATAACTGGCAAGCCAAAGGTCATGTCCGGTGAGCCGGGAGCTGAAGCGGGGAACGATCGAGCTCGTCCTCCTGTCGTTGCTCGAGCGGCGGGATCGGTACGGCTACGAGATCGTGGCCGCGATCGAGGCGGGGAGTGGAGGCGGGCTCGAGGTGCGGGACGGAACGCTCTACCCGGTCCTTTACCGGCTCGAGGAGGCGGGGTTCGTTGCCCCGCGCTGGGAGCATCCGGAGCGCGGGGTGCCGCGCAAGTACTACCGGATCACGGACGAGGGGAAGAAGGAGCTGGCGCGGCTCGCCGCGGAGTGGCGCGAGTTCGCCGCCGCAGTGGACGCGATCCTGGATAGTGAACGCGAGGGAGGTCGATGAACGAGATCGAACGGTACGTCCAATCCGTGATCCACCGGATCGCCCCCGGGATCCCCGGAAGCGCGCGGTTCGAGTCCGACCTCCGGACGCACCTCGAAGAGCGCATGCAGACGGGGGAATCGGAATCAGAGGCGGTAGCCCGCATGGGCGGCTCCGAGGAAGTCGCGCGGGGTTTCCTGGACTCGATCCAGCCGGAACTCGCGAAACCCAACGAGCGCCTGGGCGGATTCCTCTTCGATGTCGGGTTGGGAGCCGCGGCGCTGGCAGCGCTGGCGGTTCTCGCCGCCTGGTGGCTGACGCCGCGCATGACGGTGGACCCGCCGGTGACGCTGGAGGCGCTGGTGGCTGCCGCCGTCATCGTCTCCATCCTGGCTGCGATTCTCTATTTTCCGCTGTTCGAGACCCTCTTCGGCCAGACGGCGGGCAAGCGGATCTTCGGAATCGTGGTCGCGAAGGAGACAGGAGAGCGCGCGGGGCCCGGCGCGGCGATCGTGCGGCGAATCCCGTTCTTCTTCGACATCTGGCCGTTCGACGCGGCGTTCCTGCTCTTCACGGCGCGCCGCCAGCGGGCGT
>DATFFS010000012.1:0-1799 GCA_035249945.1 Gemmatimonadota bacterium | reverse complement strand
CCGTCCTCGATCGCCTCGTCGATCCGCAGGATGTCCTGCTTGACGACGCGACCCGCCCCGAGGTTGAGATGCCCTACCTCGGAGTTTCCCATCTGACCGTCGCTCAGGCCCACCGCGCGGCCGGAGGCGTCGAGGGTGGTGTGGGGGTACTTGTCCCAGAGGTCGTCGAAGACCGGCGTCCGGGCCAGCGCGACCGCGTTTCCCTCCCGCGAATCGCGCAGGCCCCACCCGTCCAAGACGATCAGCCCGACCCGCGTCACCGCAGCAGATGGGCCGTTTTCAGCCGCCGGCTCAGATACCTACCCTCTTGCGTCCCTTCGAAACAAAGTCCCCCGCCAACTCGACCGCGCCATTGGCGCTCTCCTGCCATTTGCCGCTCTTCTTGGCGAGCTTCTTCCGCATCTTCTCGCCCTTCTCGGGCGCGTAGAGCACGGCGATCATGCCGCCCAGCGCGAAGCCGAACAGCAATCCGCTCAGGAAACCACCTCTACCCATCGTCTTCCTCCCCTCCGGAGTCCTCGTCCATGGATTCGCGGATCGCGGCCAGGACCGCGTCCGCCTCGGCGCGTAGCCGATCGATCGGCCCGTCGTTCACGATCACGTAGTCGCTGGCCTCGACCTTCTCTTCGTCGGGCATCTGCGTCTCCGTGATGCGGGCGAAGCGCTCGGCGTCCATACCCCTGGTCTCGCGCAGCCGTTCCTCGCGGATAGAGGCCGGCGCGGTTACGAGGACGATGGCGTCCAGCACCTCCCCGAGGCCGAACTCGAATACGAGTGCGGCGTCCACCACCGCCAGGTCCGCCCCCGCCGCTCGCGCCCGCTCGAGCTCCCCGTCGAGCCGCTCGAGCAGCGGGGGGTGAACGATGGCGTTGAGGCGCGCGATCCGCTGCGGCGCCGAGAAGGCGGCTTCGCCCAACGCCCGGCGGTCGATCCTGCCGTCTGACGTGAGGATCTCGCTGCCGAACTCGGCCACCAGCGCCACCCGGGACTGCGCGTCGTCCTCCAGTACCGCATGTCCCAGCCGATCGGCGTCGATCACCGTGATGCCCGACTCCCGCCAGCGGTTGGCGACGGTGGTCTTGCCGCTCGCCACGTTGCCGGTCAAGCCGACGGTGAGCATGCGGTCGCTACGCGCCGCCCGACCCACCCGCGCCGCCGAGCAGCGCCTCCATCTTGCCCAGGAGCCGGCCCAGCTCGATCGGCTTGGTGTCGTAGTCGTTGCATCCGGCCTCCAGCGCCTTCTCGCGATCGCCCGACATGGCGTGCGCCGTGAGGGCGATGATGGGGAGCTCCTTCGTGGTCGGGTCCGCGCGCAGCTCGCGCGTCGCCTCCCAGCCGTCGATCTCGGGCAGGCTCATGTCCATGAGCACCAGGTCGTAGGCCAGCGTCTTGGCCTTGTCGACGCCCTGGCGGCCGTCGACCGCCATCTCGACATCGTAGCCCTTCCGCTCCAGCCGCCTCGACAGCATGTCGCGGTTCATCTCGTTGTCCTCGACGAGCAGGATCTTCGCCATCCGGTTTCCTCGCTACGTTTGGGGCTCCGCCGCCGCTGCCGCGGTCGTCGGAAGCCGGATCGTGAACGTCGAGCCCACACCGGGCTCACTCTCGAGCTCGATGCCGCCGCCCATCATCTCGCAGAAGCGCTTACTGATCGCCAGGCCGAGGCCCGTTCCGCCGAAGCGGCGCGCCGTCGAGGCTTCGGCCTGGGAGAACGCCTCGAACACGCGCTCCTGCTGCTCGGGGGTCATGCCAATTCCCGTATCCCGCACGCGGAAGATCAACGCCTCTTCGCCGCTGCC
>DATFFS010000011.1:0-18095 GCA_035249945.1 Gemmatimonadota bacterium | reverse complement strand
GGTGCCGACGAGCGCGAGGAGGAACTCCATGAGGTATAGCCGCGAGTGGGCTACCGGGTTCTGGACGCTGACCCGGCGCGAGGTGGGCCGCTTCCTCGTTCTCTGGCGTCAAACCGTCTTTCCGCCGATCCTCTCGGCGCTCCTCTACATCCTCATCTTCGGAGAGGCGCTGGGCTCGCGGATCCGTCTCATCGACGGCTGGCCGTACACCGAATACATCCTGCCGGGACTGGCGATGATGGGCGTGCTGACGAGCGCCTACTCCAACTCGTCGTCCTCGCTGTTCGTCGCCAAGCACGAGCAGTACATCAACGACGTCCTGATCGCCCCGCTCTCCTACTGGGAGATCGTGCTGGCGTACACGCTGGGAGCGATGGTCCGGGGGCTGATCGTCGGTGTCCTGATTCTCGGCGTGGGCATGGTGGTCATCGATCTGCCGATCCTCCATCCCTGGACGGCGATCGCGTTCCTGGTCGTGGTCTCGGCGCTCCTGTCATGCGCGGGGATGATCATGGCGCTGTGGGCCGAGTCGTGGGACCACGTGATGCTGCTCCTGAACTTCATCATCACGCCGCTCGTGTTCCTCGGCGGGGTGTTCTACTCCATCCACATGCTGCCGCCGTTCTGGCGCAGCGTGTCGATGTTCAATCCGATCTTCTACATGATCAACGGCCTGCGCTACGGCGTGCTCGGGGTGGCGGACGCCAGCCCCGCCTGGTCGCTGGTCCTGTCGAGCGTGCTCGCGGCCGCGCTGTTCGCCTGGACCGTGCACCTGTTTCGGGTGGGGTACAAGCTCAAGTCCTAGGCCGGGTCGCGCCGGACGTCTCCGCGGAGACGTCCGGCGACGGCGCTCATCCCGCTCAGCCGGCCTTTCCGGAAGACTCCAGCCACCACCCACCGACCGACGCGCCGGCGGGAGCGGAGACGAAGCCGCGCGCGATCTCGAACCACGAGCCGTTGACGACCCCGAACGCGTCCCGGTCGGTGAGGGGGCGGTCGAGGACCTTGGAGAGCGCCAGCCGGATCGGACCGCCGTGGCTGACGCACACGATCCGCTCGCCGCGGTGGACCGTGGATAGCCGTTCGAGCGCGGGCCAGAGGCGCGTCTCGAGGTCCTGGTAGCTGTCGCCGCCGCCCCGCCGCACGACGTACGGGTGCGCCTCGTACTCGGCGAGCTCGTCCGGCCAGCGCTTCGCGACCTCGGCGTGCGTCAGGCCCTCCCAGCGGCCGTGCGACAGCTCGCGCAGCGCCGGCTCGTCGACGGCCGCCAGCCCCAGCCGCGCGCCGATGATCTCCGCCGTCTCGTGGGCGCGCGCCAGGTCGGAAGTGTAGAGGGCGGCGACCGAGCCGCCGAAGGCCCCGGCGAGCGCCTCCCCGACCCGCGCCGCCTCAGCCCGCCCGGTGTCGTTGAGCGGCACGTCGCTGCCCAGCCCCTGCCAGCGGCCCTCGCGGTTGTACTCGGTCTGCCCGTGGCGGACGAGGACGATTCGCGCCTCGTCTCCGGGAATCGCGACGTCCGCGCTCATGGGTGCAGCGAGGCGAACGGGCGCTGGCAATCGTGCTCGTGGGTGCACCCTCCGGACCGCTCTGTAAATGAATTGGAAGTATGAGAATTCCCGTCGCCCCGGCGTGCTCCAGTGCCTCGGGGGAATCGGGTTTCTCGTCGGCGTTTTCTCATGCTTCCAGTCCATTTGCAGAGCAGTGCAGAGGAGAGGTCCCCGACACGTGGGTGTCTCACGCCCCTCCCACGAGGAGCGAGGCGCCCGCCCGTACCTCCCAGAGCTCGGAATCGCGCCCGGTGGCGACGCCGTCCACCTCCTCTTCCTCGACGGTAAGGAAGTGCTGGCGTACGCCGGCGTGGACCCGTCCGCGACGGCCGATCGCGCGTTCGACCCCCAGGCCGAACACGAAGGCGGGGCCGCGGTCCTCGCCGTCGTCGGCGTCCACGGACTCGAGCCCGAAGTCGATCGCGGGATCGGCCGGCCAGCCGCGGCCAACCCACGGGCGGAGCGTGGCGAAGGCACCGAGGCCGCGCTGGGAGGAGCCGCGCCAGATCTCGCCCGACAGCGTCACCTGGTGCGTGGGGCGCAGGCCCACGCGCGCGCCGGCTACCGAGATCCAGCGCCCGCCCGCGTCGAGGGCGAAGTCGTCGTCGATCCGGAGGGCTCCGGCGAACGCCGCGATCTCGAGGGCTGCCCCGGTTTCCGACGGGGTCCTCTCTGCCTCCTCGGGCTGGGCTTGCGCGGGGGCGGCGAGGGCGATGGCGAGCGCCGCCGTGCATGCCGCCGCGGAACCGGCGGCTGCCGGCGTCCCGCGCAGAGTCAGGGCTCCCAGGGGCGGCTGGGCGCCTCGTCGTCCTTGAACCGCTCGCTGCGCACCGCGATCGAGACGAGCAGGATCACCCCGCCCCAGATGTAGCCGCAGACGAGCGCCATCGTGATCCACCCGGCGGCGGTCACGGGCGCTCTCCGAACGGCTCCGCGGGGCCCGCGAGGCGGGCCAGCCGGCGGTTGAAGGCGATGCAGAGGACGAGCACGACGGCGAACTGGAGCAGGATCGTGCCCAGGCTCCAGCGGGTGAACGGGTCGAGGCTCGCGGCCAAGCCCTGCTCGGAGATCGTCTGCGAGAGCCACCACACGAGCAGGACCAGCGCCTCGACCGTGACGACCCAGATGGCGACGTTCCACACACGGCCGATCCTCACGTCGCTACCCGCGCTGTTGACGAAGCGCTCACGGAACTCGTCCACGCCGTAACGCAGCACCGCGACGCCGAAGAACAGGCCGCTGAGGAGCAGGCCGACACCCCAGACATTGTCCTGGTTCTCGAACACCGCCAGGGACAGCGCGCTCGGGATCCCGAGGAGGAATCCGGCCACGGCGACCCACGTGATCGCCTTGCCGCGGGCCACCCCCTTGTCCTCGAGGACGCGGGTCGCCAGCTCGACCATCGAGATCAGGCTGGTCATCGCCGCGAAGAAGAGGGCCAGGAAGAAGGCGGCCATGAACAGACGTCCGGCCGGCATCGCGGCGAACAGCTGGGGCACCCAGATGAACGTCAGCCCGGTGTTCCCCGCGCCCACGATCTCGGCCGTCGCGTCGGGCCGGATGGAGAAAACAGTGCAGAGCACCATGATGCCCGCCAGCAGCGAGACCGAGTTGTTCCCGAACCCCAGGACGAATGCGTTGACGGTCGTGTCCTCACGCGCCCGCATGTAGATCGCGTACGTAAGCGCCAGGCCCCAGCCCGCCCCTGTGTCCCAGGCGTTCTGGGTGAGCGCCTCGAGCCACACCCGGCTGTTCCCGAGTCCCGCGAGGTCCGGCGTGAACAGGAACGCCAGGCCCCGCTCGGCCCCCGGCAGCGTGACCGCGCGGATCGCCAGGGCGAGGACGAGGACGAGGAGGATCGGCATCATGAAGCGGGCGGCCTGCTCGATCCCGCGTACGCCGCGCGCGACCACCCAGATCGCGACCCCCAGAGAGATCGCCATCGTGAGAACCGCCCAGATCGATCCCGCGTAGCTCTCCCAGAGGGCGCCAGGCTCCGCGCCCGGCAGCTCGCCGCCGGCCGCCGCCGCCAGGTAGCGCAGGCACCAGCCGGTGACGACCGAGTAATAGAACATGATGAAAGTCGCGCAGAGGGCGACCCAGGCCCCCATCCAGGCCCAGCGTTCGCCGATCAGGGTCGCGAACGCGCCGATGGGACCCCGCCGCGCGGCTTTCCCCATGGCGAACTCGACGAGGAGCAGCGGCACGCTCCATGTGAGCAGGAAGATCGCCCAGGGGATCAGGAACGTGCCGCCCCCGTTCGTGGCGGCGATCCGCGGGAAGCGCCAGATGTTCCCCGTGCCGACGGCCATCCCGAGCATGACGAGCAGCATTCCCCAGCGGCTCGAGAACGTGCCGCTCCCTTCAGATGCGCTCATCGATCATCTCCCGCAGGGGTCCGAAGCCGAGAGACTCGACGCCGAGGTGCACGCGGGCGAGGTCCTCCACCCTGCCCTCCTGCCCCAGCGCCCACAGCTCCGCCAGGAACGGGCCGCTGCGCGGGTTCAGGAACCAGTCGTCGTCGAACCGGTCGCGAAGCGCGGCGTGGATCGTGCCCGCGAACATCCATGCCCGCAGGTAGCGGACGCAGTAGAAGTGCGGATCGACGTCCTCGATCCAGAGCTCGCGTGGGGTGCGCGCGCGCGTCGCGTCGGATAGTCGCGTCGCGTACTCGTCGGCCCGCGCGGGGCCTGGGCCCTCGCTATGGAGCGACCGCTCGTAGGAGAGCTTGGCCGAGTAGCGGCGCAGGGCCGCCAGTTCGCGGAACGCGGCGAATCGCAGGTACGTGTCGGGATCGGAGATCCCCACCACGCGGCGCAGGAACGAGGGCAGCATCATCAGGTGGTCGAACGTCATCGCCCAGCCTTCGGTCACGCCGTTGTCGCCCATGCGGCGGAACTCCAGCGGCTGCGCCGGGTCGACGTTGGCGAAATGGAGCGCGTGGCCGAGCTCGTGCAGGAATGTGCTCCAGTCGTCGTGACCGCCATAGGGCTGAAGCACGAGCTTGATCTCGTCCGGAACGCGCACGGTGGCACAGAACGCCCGCGGCGTCTTCGACGCGCGCTCATCGATGTCCAGCTCGATGCGGCCACCCGCGGTCATGTCGAGACCCATCGCCGACACCATCCGCTCGATGCCGGGGACCATCGCCTCGCCCGGAAAGAGCTGTGCGAACTCCTCGCCCTGGAACATGCGGGCCAGGTCGTGCGTCCACATCCGCCGCAGGTCGAGACCCGGGAGGGCGCGGCTGCCGAAGTGGTCGAGCAGGTCGTCGTAGGCATCGGCGGTCTCCGCCAGCAGCGCCGTGGTCGTGGCCTCGAGCTCGTCGAAGTCCACGCCCGCCAGCCGCTCGCAGTAGTCGTCGTAGTCGGTGTCGAGCAGCTCGTGCGCCACCTCGTGCTTGCGCAGCGTCGTGTCCAGGCTGATCGGATTGAGCTCCCGCTCGACCAGCTTCAGGCGGGCCTTGTCGAGCGTCACTCGGACACTTCGTTCGGGCTCCTGTCGGATCCGCACCGGGATCCTGCGGTACGGGATCCGCTCGCCGTCCACCTCCACGACCGCCGCCGCCTCCGCTGCCAGGTAGGCGTCCCGCAGATCGCGGGTCCGATGGCCTTCGATCCCCTCGGCCAGGAACTCGCGAAGGTGCGCGCGACGGAGGTCATCCCGCGAGTCGCCCTCGGGAGGCTCCACCGCGTGGAACGCATCCGGCTCGAACAGCGCCGCGTAGCGGTCGTAGATCGCCTCGACGCCCGCCGCGTCGGACCTGCCGGACAGCGCCAGCCACTCGGCGCGCTCCAGGTCCTCGAGGAACGCGTCGATCTCGGCGCGCATCGCCTCGTCGGAGGCGACCATGGTGCGGTCAGCGGGTGTAATTGGGTGCCTCCTTGGTGATCGTGACGTCGTGGGGGTGGCTTTCGATCAATCCGGCCATCGTCACCCGGATGAACTCGGTGTCGTCGCGCAGCGCCGACAGGTCCGCCACGCCGCAGTAGCCCATTCCCTGTCGCAGCCCGCCGATCATCTGGAAGATCGTCTCGCCGACCGGCCCCTTGTACGGCACGCGCCCCTCGATCCCCTCGGGAACGTACTTGCGCCCCTCCACCGGCTGTTCCTGGAAGTAGCGGTCGCCCGAGCCCTCGGCCATCGCGCCCACCGACCCCATCCCGCGGTAGACCTTGAACGTGCGGCCTTCGAGGAGCATGGTCTCGCCGGGCGACTCCTCGGTGCCGGCGAAGAGCGACCCCATCATCACGCAGTCGGCGCCGGCGGCGATCGCCTTGACGATGTCGCCCGTGTAACGGATCCCGCCGTCGGCGATCACGGGCACGTCCGCCTCGCGGCAGACCGAGGAGCAGTCCATGATGGCGGTGAGCTGCGGGACCCCGATCCCCGCGATGATGCGGGTCGTGCAGATCGAGCCCGGGCCGATGCCGACCTTGACCGCGTCCACGCCCCGCTCGATCAGCGCGCGAGCGCCCTCCGCGGTGGCCACGTTGCCAGCCACGATCCGGGCGTCGGGAAAGCTCTGGCGAACCTTTTCCACGGTCTTCAGCACGCTCTCGGAGTGGCCGTGCGCGGTGTCGACGACTAGCACGTCGACGCCCGCCTCGACGAGCGCGTGCGCGCGCTCCGGCGTCTCCCGCCCGATCCCGATCGCGGCCGCGGCGATGAGCCGGCCGCGCTCGTCCTTCGACGCCCGCGGAAAGCGCCGGCGCTTGAGGATGTCCTTCACGGTGACGAGCCCCTGGAGGCGCCCCTCGCCGTCGACGATGGGGAGCTTCTCGATCTTGTGGCGCCCCATGATCGCTTCGGCGTCGTCGAGAGTCGTCCCGGCGGGCGCGGTGACGAGCTCCTCGGCCGTCATGACGTCGGCGATGGGTCGCGAGCCTTCGGTCTCGAACAGGAGATCCCGGTTCGTGATGATGCCGAGCACGCGCCCTGCGCCGTCGACTACCGGGACCCCTGAGACCCCGCGCGTCTCCATCAGGCGGCGCGCGTCCCGGATCGGTCGCTCGGGACCGAGGGTATAGGGATTCTGGATCATCCCGCTCTCCGAGCGCTTCACGCGGTCGACCTTGGCCGCCTGCTCGTCGATCGGGAGGTTCTTGTGGATCACGCCCAGCCCGCCCTCGCGGGCCATGGCGATCGCCATCCGGGCGCCGGTCACCGTGTCCATGGCGGCGGAGACGAGCGGGATGTTGAGGTGCACCCCGCGCGCGAAGCGGGTGCGGACGTCGGTGTCCTTGGGATGCACGGCCGAGTAGCGCGGCGGCAGGAGGACGTCGTCGAAGGTGAGGCCGTCGCGGATGGGCTTCTGACCCGTATTGACCTCCAGAGGCACCATTTCTCGAGGCTTCTCCAACCGATATAGTCGCGTGCGGATGGGGCAAGCTAGGAGCGCTAACGGGGGTTGTCAAAAGCGATCGCCGGGTCGGGCCATAGCGCGGTTGCACGGCTCCCGGGGGGCTTCTACTTTCGCGCTTCGAACCAGCGGTCGCTTCTGCGAAAGAGGGCGCTTGTTCAACCGCATTCTGGTTCCCACCGACGGCTCGGAGTCGGCTTCGGCCGCCGCCGGGTACGCGCTCCAGCTGGCCACCGCCTTCGATTCCACCCTCGTAGCCATCCACGTGGTGGACGTGCGCCTGATCGAGGGCCCCGTCCTCCAGACGATCGGCTCGATGTGGGGGGATATCCCGCTCCCCGTGCGCCAGGAGGGCGTGACCCGCACCCTGCGCGAGCGGGGCACGGCCTTGCTGGACGCACTCGTCGGCCGCGCGCAGGAGGCCGGGTGCCCCGTCGAGACCGCGCTCGAGACAGGCATCGCCTCGGAGGTCATCGTCGACCGAGCCCGCGGAGTGGACCTGGTCGTGATGGGAAGGCGCGGGGAGTACGCGGATTTCGGCTCGCATGCGGTCGGAGCCACCGTGGGAGCCGTCGCCCGGCGATCTCCGCGACCCGTCCTCGTCTGTCCGCGGGGCAGCGACGCGCTCATGCACCCGCTCGTCGCCTACGACGGGTCCGATCATGCCACGCGGGCACTCGAGATCGCGGTCGAGTATGCCGAGACGCGCGGCTGCCCGCTCGACGTGGTCTGCGTGCGCGAGGAGCTCGACGAGGCGCGGCGGACGCTGGACGAGGCGTGCGAGTACGCCCGCGGCCACGACGTCGAGGCGACGACCCTGCCGAAGGAGGGCGACGCCGTGGCCGAGCGGATCCTGGAGGCGGCCGGCGACGTCGCGGCGGATCTCCTCGTCATGGGCTCTTTCGGCAAGAGCCGGCTGCGGCAGTTCCTGCTCGGATCGACGACCGAGACCCTGCTGGAATCCTTCGATCACCCGATACTTCTGTACCGATGAGGATCGTTTCGAAAGGAACCCTATGACGGAACTCAACCAGACGATCACCCGCCTCGCCCACCTCCCCCCCTCCGCCAACCCCGTCATCTCGTGCTTCGTGAACACCGGCCCCGACGGCCGCGGGCGCCCGACGTTCATGACCTTTCTCAAGAAGGCGTTCGGCGAGCGACTGCGGAGCTTCCCCGAGCGGACCGAAGCGGTGCGCCGGATCGAGGCCGACCGCGACCGGATCCTGTCGTTCCTCACGGACGAGCTCGACCCATCCGCCAGGGCGGCCTCGATCCACGCCAGCGAGGGGGACGGCCTCTGGGAGACGCACACGTTCCGCGCGGAGTTCGACGAAGAGCGCCTCGTCGTCGGCCCCGTGCCGCACCTGTACCCGCTCGTCAAGCTCGCCGACCAGTCCCCGCTCTACGCGGTGTGCGTCGCCGACAGCAAGCATGCGCGCCTCGTGGTGTGCGGGCTGGGGGAGGTCCTGACCGAGGAGGACTTCGCGGCCCCCGAGCCGATCGACCGAACGCGGGTCGCCGGCTGGGCGGAGATCCGCTACCAGTCCAGGATCGAGGACCACATCGCCAAGAACGCCCGCGAGATCGTCGAGCGGCTGGGGAGGATCGTCGACAAGGGTGAGGTGGACTACGTGATCCTGGGGGGCGACGAGCTGATCCTGGGCGAGCTCCGGAAGCACCTCACTCCGGCGATCCGCGAGAAGCTGATCGACGAGGAGGCGATCGCCATCGATGCCGCGGCGCACGAGATCCTCAAGCGCACGCTCCAGACCGTGCGCGACACCGAGGCGCGCGACAGCCGCCGGCTCGCCGACCTCGTCATCGACCGGTTCCGCGCGGGCGGGCTGGCGGTGGCGGGCCTCGAGCCGACGATCGAGGCGCTGAACCTCGAGCAGGTCGACCAGCTCCTGCTCGCCGAGCGGTTCAACGGCGCCCACGCGGGCTGGCAGTGCCCGCAGTGCCGCGTCCTGGGACTCGACCCGGCGCCCGCCGCGTGCCCGTTCTGCGCCGAGCCGCTGCCCGAGCGGATCGAGCTGCGCGAGGCGATGGTGCGGCGCGCGGAGCGGACGGGGAGGAAAGTCGAGATCGTTGAGAGCCACGCAGGGCTCGAGGCCCTGGACGGTGTGGGCGCGCTGCTGCGCTACCGCGTGTAGCGTCGGAGCCGCAACCTGCCCTTCTTCGAAATCGAGGCCGCATGAAGACGCGAGCGTTGCAGCTACTGCTTACCGTGGGCGCCGCCCTCGCCGTCGCGAGCTGCGGCCGCTCGAACGACTCACCTCTCGGGCCCGACCGCGGAGGCATCATGGTTTCCGCAAAGGGTGGCGGCGCGATTCTGTTCGAGAGCGATCGCGACGGTAACGAGGAGATCTATTCGATGAACGAGAGCGGCGGCAAGCAGGCCCGGCTCACTCACGATCCCGCGCGGGATTTCCTCGCCGTCTGGTCTCCGGACAGGAGCAGGATCGCCTTCAACAGTCTCCGCGACGGAAACCCCGAGATCTACCGGATGAACGCCAACGGTACCGGGCAAATCAATATCACCAACTCCGCGAGGGAGGAGATCCAGCCTGCCTGGTCACCCGACGGAACGAAGATCGCGTTCTACACCAACCGCGACGGCAACGACGAGATCTATGTCATGAACACCGACGGCAGCGGTCCGATCAACCTCACCAACACGCCCGACCGCGAGGAGCGGTATCCCGCGTGGTCGCCGGATGGGTCGCGGATTTCCTACCGAAGCGTTCACGACGGTGTCTATGACATCTATGTGATGAACTCGGACGGCAGCGGCCAGACCAATCTCACAAACGCCCCCGGACGGGACGTCTATTCGGCATGGTCCCCCGACGGGTCGAGGATCGCCTTCGATGCCGACCGGGACGGCACGCGAGAGATCTATCTGATGAACGCGGATGGGAGCGGCCAGACCAACCTTACCAACAACGCCCTGGGCGACGACCTGCGCCCATCCTGGTCACCGGATGGATCACAGATCGTCTTCCAGAGCAACCGCGACGGCAACGACGAGATCTATGTCATGGACCCCGACGGGAGCGGACAGACGAACCTGACCGAGAGTCCCGGGAGAGACGGCCATCCATTCTGGGGAACCCGTGCTCCGGAACCCGCACCGCAGTGCTCGGATGGAATCGACAACGACCAGGATGGCGCCATCGATCATCCCGCGGATTCGGGCTGCGCCAGCCCCGCGGACGACAACGAGCGCCGAGGACGACGGTGAGGACCTAGCCGCCGATCTGGCTCATGGTGCCGAGCACGGGGATCAGACCGTCGGTCAGGTCGGGATGGGCCGCCCACTTCTGATCGAGCTCGAGCTGGATCGCGGCCGCGATCTCCTCGTCCGACCCGCCACCCCGCAGGAGCGGCTTGAGGTCGCAGCGCTTCTCGCCGTACAGGCAGTTGACGAAGAAGCCGTCGGCGGTCAGCCGCAGCCGGTCGCAGGAGCCGCAGAAGTGGTGGCTGACCGCGGTGATGAACCCGACGGTGCCCTGGAAGCCCGGCACCCGCCAGCTTCGTGCGGGGCCCCCGTCCCATTCGATCGGCTCCAACCGGTAGCCCGCGGCCTCGATCCGCTCCCTGGTCTCGTCGCCGGAGACATACTCCGCCTGGAGCTCGTTGAGGGCGCCGTACGGCATGTACTCGAGGAACCGCACGTCGATCGCGCGGTCGCGGGTCAGCTCGACGAAGGCCGGCGCTTCGTCGTCGTTGATCCCCCGCAGGACGACGCAGTTGAGCTTGAGCGGCCGGAACCCGCGCTCCCATGCCGCCTCGATCCCGGCCCACGTCTCGCGGAACCGGTCACGCCGGGCGATGCGCGCGAACGTCGCCGGATCGAGCGAATCGAGCGAGATGTTGAGGCCGCCCAGGCCCGCCGCGGCCAGGGCCTCGGCTTGCCCGGCAAGGAGCAGCGCGTTCGTCGTCATGTGGAGCGACGCGCGCGGGCAGCGTTCGCGTACCATCGCCACGAGCCAGGGCAAGTCGCGCCGAGCGGTCGGCTCCCCGCCGGTGAAGCGGATCTTCGTGGCGCCGCGATCGTGGAAGACGCCCGCGATTCGGGCGATTTCCTCGAAGGAGAGGATCTCCTGCCGTGGAAGCCACTCCAGGCCCTCTTCGGGCATGCAGTAGCGGCAGCGGAGATTGCACCGATCCGTCACGGAGATCCGCAGGTAGCGGTGCCGCCGTCCGTGGCGGTCGACCCAGGCGCGGTTCGGTGTCGGAGGGGTCATCGTCCTGTAACTTAGGCGCCGGCCTTGTATCCGTCACCGAGGGAGCCCGGATGATCACGCTCAACACCCTCCAGCCCGATCGCGTGCGGGTCGTCACGTTCGACTGCTACGGCACGCTGATCGACTGGGAGACGGGCATCTGGCGCGCCTTCAGCGAGGCCGCGCGTCACGACGGGATCACCCTCGACCGCGAACGGTTGATCGAGGCGTACCACGCCGTCGAGCCGGAGGTCGAGGGCGGCGACTTCCGCCCCTACCGCGACGTGCTGGCGGAGACCGCGCGCCGCGTCGCGGCCCGATGCGGGTGGACGATCTCCGCCGACCGGGCCGCCTTCCTCCCCAGGAGCCTCGGCGCGTGGCCCCCCTTCGGCGACACCAACGCGGCCCTCGAGCGGCTGGCCGGCCGCGTGCGCCTGGGCATCCTGTCCAACGTCGACGAGGACCTGCTGGACCTTACACGCGAGCGCCTCTCCGTGGATTTCGACTTCTGGGTGACGGCCGACAGGGTGGAGTCCTACAAGCCGGACCTGGCGCACTTCGAGGCCGCGCGGCCGTACGTCGGCGATCCCGCGGGATGGGTGCACGTGGCGCAGAGCCTGTTCCACGACGTGGCGCCGGCCAACTGCGTCTCGGTGCCGGTGGTGTGGGTGAATCGCAAGGGCGAGGAGCGTCCCGCCGACGGCCCGCTGCCGGATCGGGAGGTGCCCGATCTCGCGTCGCTCGCCGACTGGCTGGTGGGATGATCCCGTTTCCGAAGTCCGCCCCGGCGTCGGACTATTCTGCCGGCGGCGCCGAGTCGGGCGCGATCTCGACGCCCATCTCCTCGGCCACTCCGAGGAGTCGCTTGACGTGCTCGATACGGGCCGAGGCCGCGCGCAGCGAGTCGGCCGCGCCGGCGGTGTCGGCGCCGGCGAGAGCGCTTGCCGCGGCGTCGCGGGTCGAGCGTGCGGCATCGAGGACGGCGCGGGGATCGGGATCGGCGGGATCGGGCGAGCTCCAGCCCGGGTTCGCGGCCAGGTACTCCTCCAGGCCGCGGATCTCGTTGTCGATGGTCTCCAGCTCGAGCTGCATCTCCTCGACGGAGCCGAATGCGATCTCGTCGGCGGCGACGGCCGGTGTGTCCGCGCCGGGCGTGGGGCCGCCTCCGGACGGTCCCCCGCACGCGAGGAGCGATGCGACGAGCGCGGCCAGGGCGCACCGCCACTTCGCCGGCCGGGCAGGGGAAGTCGACAGGGCCACCGACTGCTCAGGTCTGCGCCGACCGCTCCAGGGCCTCGAGGATCTCGCTCTTCTTGTACCGACGGCGGCGGGTGGGCGTATAGTAGACCCTGACCCCGTACTCTCCCAGGCGGCCGTTCTTCTCCAGCCGCCGGAGGGTGCTGATCGACACGCCGAGCAGGCGCGCCGCCGCGCCGATGCGCAGGAAGACCGGCTCCTGGCTCTCATTCGTGGGCATCGGGATTCCTTTCGTCAGGGACGCGGGGACGGGCGATTCCATGCCCGTCCGGGTCGTAGTGTATAGCATCTGACCTATTCCGGTCAATCGAGCGATATGATGGGCGTTTTGGAGCGAACAGCGAGCCCTGTCCTCCTCTCCGTCGTCGTCCCGCTGCGGGACGAGGCTCCCAATCTCCGGGCCCTGTACGATGAGATCGCGGTCGTCTTCCGCGACGTCGATGAATGGGAGGTCGTGCTCGTGGACGACGGATCCACCGACGGAAGCCCGGACGTTCTGCGAGAGCTGGCGCGGGAGGATCCGCGCGTGCGGGTGGTGACCCTGGCCCGGAACTACGGCCAGTCCACGGCGCTCGTGGCCGGGGCGGAGGCGGCGCGGGGGGAGTGGATCGGCACGCTCGACGCCGACTGCCAGAACGACCCTCGGGACCTCCTCGCCTTCTGGAGGGAAGCCCGGGAAGGCGCAGCCGACGTCGTCACGGGGTACCGCACGCGCCGGGTGGACAGCTGGGTGCGCCGGACCTCCTCATGGGTAGCCAACTCGGTTCGCAACCGCATGAGCGGCGATCGCATCACCGACGTCGGCTGCTCCGTCCGGGTGTTTCCTCGCCGCGCGCTCCTCGAGGCCGTCCGCTTCGAGGGCATGCACCGTTTCCTTCCGACCCTGTTCCGCCTCTCGGGCTACACGGTGGTCGAGCGCCCGGTGGGCCACCGCTCGCGGCATGCGGGCCGCTCGAAGTACGGCATCCACAACCGGCTCTGGCGCGGGATCGCCGACCTGTACGTGGTCCGGCGGCTCGTCCGCCGGCAGGTGCGCTACGACCTCCGCGACGGGGACGGGGCCTGACGTGCCCGCCGAGGCGTGGCTGGCGCTCGGCTTCCTGGGTCAGGCGTGCTTCTTCTCGCGCTTTCTGGTCCAGTGGCTGGCGAGCGAGCGTGCCGGCCGCAGCGTGGTCCCGCGCGCGTTCTGGTACCTGTCGATCGCCGGCGGCGCGATCGTGCTGACGTACGCGATCTGGCGCCGGGACCCGGTCTTCATCCTCGGACAGAGCGTCGGCCTGTTCGTCTATCTGCGGAACCTGGCGCTGCTCCACCGCGAGGAGGCCGCCCGTCGCGGTTGAGGGCGGGCAGGTTCCCTTGAGGGAGCGGATCGCCGCCGCGCTGGAGCGCCCCGCCGTCGGGCTCGCGATCCTCGCTGCGGTCGTCCTGTTCTGGCAGCTCGGGGCGTACGGCCTCTGGGAATCCACCGAGGCGCGCTACGCGGAGATCGCCGCCCGGATGGTCCGGAGCGGCGACTGGCTCACGCCGCGCCTGAACGGCATCGCCCATTTCGACAAGCCCCCGCTCGCGTACTGGGCGTCGGCCGCGTCGATGGCGCTCCTCGGGATCGACGAGCTCGCCGCGCGGCTTCCCCTCGCGCTGGCTTCCATGGCGGCGCTCCTCGTCGTGTACCGGGCCGCGAAGGCGACGATGTGCGCCCGCGCGGCGGTGTTCTCGTTCCTCGTCCTCCTCTCGTCTCCCCTGTGGTTCGCCCTCTCGCGAAGCCTTACGACCGATCTCTATCTCACCCTGTGGGTCCTGGTCGCGGTCGAGGCGGCCCGCAGGGGAACGCGGCCCGGCGGATCGCGCGCGTGGCGGGTGGCGGCTTGGGCGGCACTCGGCGCGGGGTTCCTGACCAAAGGGCCGGTCGTCTTCGTGTGGACCGCGCTGCCCATGCTGGCTTGGGCGGCCTGGACGCGGTCCTGGGCGCGCACGGCGAAACTCGCCGAGCCGCTCGGCGTGGCCACCTTCGCGCTCGTCGGACTTCCCTGGTATCTCGTCGAGGCAGCACACTGGCCAGGTCTGCTGGACTACTGGCTGGGCGGCCAGGTGGCGGGGAGGATCGCGGCTCCCTACCGGGGCGAGGTGGAGCCCTGGTGGACGTACCTGGCGACTCTGTCCTGGGCCGCGTGGATCTGGATCCTGCCCGCCCTCGTGGGACTCTGGGCGTTCGCGCGGATGCGCGAGCAGCCCGGGGGACGCTACCTCGTCGTATGGATCGTGGTCCCCCTCGTCGCGTTCTCGCTCTTCCCCACCAAGCGCGCCAACTACATGCTCCCCGCGCTCCCCGCCATCGCGTTCGCCGCCGGCTGGTGGTGGGACCGGGCCTTAGAAGGATCGGCGCCGGGGCAGAGGCTCGTTCCCCGCGCCCTGGCCGCCGCGACCGCCGCACTGGGGATCGCGCTGACGGCGGCGGCCTTCGCCGTCGAGGACGTCCCTTTGGAGCTGATCCGGCTCGGCTGGCTCCTCGGGCCCGCGTTCCTGCTGGGCGGCGCGGCCGCCTGGCGCGCGGCGAGCCGGGGGCGCCTCGATCTGGCGTTCGCCTCCTGCCTCCTGCCGCTGATCGGCCTCTACCTCGGACTCGCGTCGGCTCTCGGTCGGCCACGAGTGGAGGCGTGGTCGAAGATCTCTCGCCCCATGATCCGCGCGATCGCGGCGCATCGCTCTTCCGACGAGCCGATCGTCAACTACCACGTGTGGCTGCGGGGGATTCCCTTCTACCTCGGCGAGCGCGTGATCACCGTTTCCGACGCGGGCCGCGTGACGGCGTTCGAGGAGGACGATGCCTGGCGGGACCACGTGTTCACCGCCGACAGCAGCTTCTACCGCATGCTGCGGGGATCGCAGCGGGTCCTCGCCGTCGTCCGCGATTCCGAGGTCGACGACATCGAGGCCGAGCTCGGGGCACCGCTCGCCGTGCTGGCGACCGACGAGCGCCACGCCCTCGTCACGAACCGGCCGACCGCCGCCGAGCGAGCGCGGACGGCCCCCTGATCAGGCGTAGCCAAGCTCGTCGAGCTTGTCCTCGTCCATCCCGAAGAAGTGGCCGATCTCGTGGAGGACCGTGATCCGCACCTCCTCGACCACCTCCTCCTCCGACTCGGCCCACTCGAGCAGCGGCCGGCGGTAGATCGTGATCGAGTCGGGCAACAGCACCTCGTCGAACCCGCGCTCGGTCAGCGGCACGCCCTCGTAGAGGCCGAAGAGGGTGTCCTCGGGATCGTCGGGATCCATGTCCATGGCGACGAGGAGCTCGCGGTCGGGCTCCTCCGCGATGACCACGCTCACGTTCTCCATGTGGTCGTGGAACATCTCGGGAAGCCGGTCGAGAGCGCGCGCGACCAGCTTCTCGAAGCGGGCCGGGGAGACGGAAAGCATGGGGTCGTGTCGGGTGGGCGGGGCCGGGGCCCCGCCCGTGTCCGGGGTCAGGCGGTGGCGGGACCGGCGCCCATGATCTTGTCGGCGAACTGCGCGACGAAGGGCATCCGCCACATGGTCCCCGAATAGCCCTTGATCAGGCAGACGATCCAGAGAATCACGCCGCCGATGAACACCACGAACGTGATCAGGAAGCCGATGATCGTGCCGATGATCGGCAGGATCGCCGAGAGGATCATCGAGAGCACGGTGAGCGCGATCCACAGGACGATCCATGCCACGCCGAAGACGATCGACTGCGCCGCGTGCCACCGCACCACCTGGTTCGACTTCTCGATCAGGAAGAAGATGATGCCGGTGATCGGCGGTATCAGGTAGGCGAGCAGGCCTGCCAGCTTGGGGTCCATGCCGCTCGACTGCGTCGCGCCCGCGCTGTGCTCCATCGTGCCTCCGGTGCGGTGGGGGGAAGTAGGAAGCCGCCGTTGAATATAGCGAAATGTCTAGGGGCGGAACTGGTCGAGCACGGCGTCCAGCTCGGCGGGGCCGCGCTTCCCCGCCTTCTCGCGCAGGAACCCGAGCCGCTCCTCGTAGGTCGGGCGCTCCTGCTTCCAGATGATCCCGAACGACATGTCGTAGATGTCGGTCTGGGCGGCGATCTCCCAGGCCGCGCCCCAGTCGGACGGGTCGTGGTCGTTGCCGTCCACGTTCAGCCAGCGGGCCTTCTCGCGGATCGTCTTGAACTGCTCGTTGCCGCGGAAGGTCACGCACGGCGGGATCGACTGGATGAAGGCGAAGCCGGGATGGCGGAACGCCTCGAGGATCATCTCGGCGTGGTGGTTCACGTTGCCGCTGAACGCGCGGGCCACGAACGAGGCGCCGTAGGCCATGGCGAGCGTGGCCGGATTGACCGGCGCCTCGATCGATCCGAAGCGCGTGGTCGTCGTCACGTCGCCGAGCGGAGTCGTGGGCGAGAACTGGCCCTTCGTCAGCCCGTAGACCTGGTTGTCGAACATGAGGTACGTGATGTCGGGGTTCCGCCGCGCGGCGTGGGGGAAGTGGCCGGCGCCGATCGCGAGCCCGTCGCCGTCGCCGCCGGCGGCAAACACCAGCAGGTCCGGGCGCGTGAGCTTCAAGCCCGTCGCCAGCGGCAGGACGCGTCCGTGGAGCGCGTTGAACCCGTAGCCGTTGACGTAACCCGGCAGCCGGCCCGCGCAGCCGATGCCGGTCAGGACGGCCACGTTCTCTGGCGCGACCTGGACCTCCGACAGCGCCTTGGTCAGCGCCGCCAGGACGCCGAAGTCCCCGCAGCCCGGGCACCAGATGGGCTTGAGCTCGGTCTTGAAGTCCTTCGCGGAGAGCTTCGCCTCCGCGCGCGGGATGCCGGCCAGTGCGGTCGCCACGGCTACGCCTCCGCCAGCTTGCGGACCTGGTCGACGATCTCCTGCACGCTGAACGGCATGCCGCCGCTCCGCGCGTACAGGTTCCCGTGCGCGGCGTCGAGCGGGAGCCGCGCCTTCGCGTAGTGGTAGAACTGGCCCTGATGGTTGAGCTCGACCCACAGCGCGCGCTCGACGCCGTCCAGGAACGCGGCGATCGGCTCGACCGGCAGCGGGCAGAGGAGCTGCGGCACGCAGACGCCCACCGAGAGCCCCTCTCGGTTGAGCTTCCGCGCCGCCTCGCGCGCCTGCGCGCTCGTCGAGCCCCAGCAGACGATCCCGAGCTTCGGGCTCTCGGCCCCGAACGTGCGCACGAGCTCCGATCCCCGCTCGCGCGCCAGCCGCTCGAGCTTGGCGTGCCGCCGCGCGTTCATGCGGGCGTGGACGGCGGAGCTCGACGTCGGGTCGCCGGTCTCGATGTGCTCGAGGCCGCTGATCGTGTGCTCGCCGCCGACCTGGCCGGGGATCGCCATCGGCGAGACGTCGCCGTCGTCCGTGCGATACCGGCGGTAGGGCTCCGCCCCGTTGCCGCCGTACGTCAGCCGGTCGACCACCGGCCAGGCGTGGATGTCGAACGGTTCCACCGATTCCTTGCGCTGCCCGAGATACTGGTCGGAGAGGATGATCACCGGCGTCTGGAACCCCTCGGCGATGTTGAACGCCTCGACCGCCATGTGGAAGCAGTCGGCCACGTCGTAGGGCGCGACGACGACCCGCGGCGTGTCGCCGGGGCCGGCGTGTGCGACGTGCGAGAAGTCGCACTGCTCGGTCTTGGTCGGAATGCCCGTCGAGGGGCCGACCCGCTGGATGTCGGCGATCACGACGGGGATCTCGGCGATCGAGG
>DATFFS010000010.1:0-21171 GCA_035249945.1 Gemmatimonadota bacterium | reverse complement strand
GCCAGGCCGGGCGGCCCCGCGCGCCGGCTGGGTGCCGGCGGTCCCCCGGTCCCCACCCCCTGCGCGCGGGCCTCTCCCGATATCCGCCCCGCCTCGCGCTCGAGGAGCTCGGCGATCCTGCCGCTGTCGGCGAACGTGTATCCCGCGGTCGCCGCCTCGGGCACGATGCGCCAGGAAGGCTCGAACACCTCCGCCCGGCGGATCGTGTCGCGATCGGCGATCCAGTCGATCAGGAGCTGCCGCACCTCGCCCGCGCTCTCCGAAACGACCGGGGCGTCCTGGATCATCGTGTAGCCGCCGCCACCGCCCTGCCGGTAGTTGTTGATCGCGAGCGTGAACGTGCGGTCGTCGGCCACCGGCTCGCCGCCGTACGTCAGATCGACGATCCGCTCGCCGAGTGGCCGCGTGACGTCGATCGCGTACTCGACACCCGCCACGACGTCGAAGTTGTAGCCGGGGACGGAGTCGACCTCGAGGTCGGCGTCGCCGCCGGCATCGACCGGCTCGCCGTCGGGGGTGGTCCGGTGGAAGTACTTGGCCGAGTACTCCAGGTACTCGCGCAGCTGGCGACCGGTCACGCGGATCGTCTTGAGCGTGTTGTCGTAGGCGTAGAGGGCCGCCGCGTCGGCCTGGGTGATCGGGCCGGGGCCCAGGGTGGCCTCGGGGTTGAACGCCGAGGCCGCCGACAGGTCGGCCCCGGTGGCGTCGAGCTGGACGCGCTGGATGAGGTCGAGGATCGCGGTGTCCGCCACCCGCGCGACCGCCGCCGACCACGCGTCGGCCGTGAAGCCGATCGTGTCGGCCACGTACGCCACGACCTGCTCGTGGAAGGGCTGCATCTCCGCCATGAGCCCGGGATCCGGCGGGACCCCCGCCGTGGAGAGCGCGGTGGCCGAGCGGTCCACGACCCGCCATTCCCCGTCCGCCTGCTCGAGCTCCAGCGACACGACGGCGAGCGCCTCCGCCCAGCGCCCCGCCTGGGTGACGAGCACGCCCGCCACTGTGTCGGCCGGGATTACCCGGTGGCTGTGGCCGAGGAAGATCGCATCGAGTCCGGGAAGGGCCTCGGCGAGCGCGCCGCCCGCGTCCTCGGGAGGGACCCCGGTCGCGGCCTCGTCGTAGGAAGAACCGGGGCCGAGCCCCGAGTGCATGACCGCGATCTGGACGTCGCTCGCGCGCTCGAGCTCGGGCCACTGGCGGCGGGCCGATTCTACGATGTCCCGGAACTCCAGCTTCCCCTCGAGGTTCGCCCGGTCCCATATCGCCGAGCCTGGGGTCGTGAGCCCCAGGATCCCGACTCTTACCCCCTCCCGCTCCACCACGGTGAACGGTGGGAACGCTGGCAGGTCGGTTCCCGCCACGACCACGTTGGCCGCCAGGAACGGGAAGGCGGCATCCGCCTCCGCGCGCTCGAGCGCGGGTATCCCGAAGTTGAACTCGTGGTTGCCGACGGCCGCCGCGTCATAGTCGAGGAAGTTCATGGCAGCGATGACCGGATGGGTCTCGGCCGGCGCGACGACGCCGTAGTAGTAGTCGAACGGGTTCCCCTGGAGGAGGTCGCCCGAGTCGACGAGGATCACGGCCGGGCGCGCCGCCCGGATCGAGTCGACCAGCGTCGCGACCCGCGCCAGCCCGAGATCCTCCTCGGAGGCCGTGTAGTAGTCCCAGGGAACGATCCGGCCGTGGACGTCGGTCGTCCCCAGGATCGTGATCTCGACCCGGTCCCCGGACGCTCCCGCTCCCTCGCCACGGGGGCCGGCCGCCGATCCCGATGCGCAGCCAGCCGCCAGCGCCAGCGCGAGTCCGCCGGCGTAGAACCGGAGGCCCTGGGTTCGAAGGGAGAGGGAGCTCATGGAGAGGGCGGAATATAGATCTCGCGGAAGCGGGCTGCGACTCCTGGGCCCATGTGCGAAGCCCCCGGCCGAGGCCGGGGGCTTCGCGGGACAGCGGCGCGCGGGAGCGGCCTAGAAGCGATACCGCAGGCCGAGCTGCGCCTGGAACTGGAGCGGGTTGAACCCGACCGCGCCTTCGCGGCCGAACTGGGACATGACCGAGTAGATATTCTGGTTCGCCTCGGCGTCGTACCCTTCCTTGTTGAACAGGTTCGTGGCCGAACCGAAGACCGCGTTGAACTGACCCCAGTCCTCGTTCAGGCCATTCAGCACGTTGAACATATCGAGGATCAGCTCGACCTCGTGACCGGTCGTGAAGCCGAACGCCTTCGCGACGTGCAGGTCGACCGAATGGAACCAGGGGTTCCTGCAGGAGTTCCGCTCGGCGATCCGGCCCAGGTTCTCGCGCAAGCACTCCCCCGCCTCGCTGTCCTCGTCGAGCAACGCCTGGAACTCGGCCGCCTCCTGCGCGGTCGAGCCCTCCACGATCTGTCCGCTCGAAACCCGGCCGAAGAGCAGCTCCTCGAAGATCGGCGCGCGGTCGTTGAACTCCTCGCCGTCGGCGTTGAGGTCGCCGTCCACGACGATCGTCCACGGCGTGCCGCTCTGACTCCGCCAGATGCCGCTCACGTCGATGCCCCACGGGCCTTCGAACGTCCCCGAGAGGATGAAGACGTGCTGGCGCTCGAAGTCCGCGTGACCCCAGGTGCCCACCTCGTCGTCGCCGGGATCGCCGATGAAGTTCGGGTCCCCGGCCGTCGGCTTGATCCGGAACCCCTCGTTCGACGTGCAGCAGAAGAACGACGAGTTGTCCATCACGCTATTGAAGGTGTACGAGCCGTTCGTCCGGAGGCCGCCCAGCAGCTCCCACTGCTTGCCGACCTTGAAGTCCAGGCTCCACGCCTCGGATTCCGCCGTCGATTCGTTGAAGTAGACGCCGGCGAAATCCGTATTCGCCCGTGGCTCGGTGCGGAAAGCGAAGTTGTTACGGTTGTAGTCCTCCGCCTCGACGAAGACGGGACGATTGTCGACCGCCGTCCGGAAGAACTCGTCGTTCAGGTTGACCTGGTTGACGTTGAAGTTCTTCTCGGTCCGGCTGTAGAGGCCGTCCACCGCGACCCGCCAGCCGTCTCCGACGATCGCCTCGTACCCGAGGTTGAACCTCCATGACTCGGGGTTCTCCATGTCCGGATCCCAGACGGCGAACTCGGGCGGATCGCCCTCGCGCGGCTCGGAGCAGGTCTGTGGATTGTTGGAACCGTCCGGCGCCTGGCGGAAGAAGTCGTAGTCGGGCTCGGGCGCCAGGTCCCCCGGGCAGAACAGGTTCCGCAGCGGGGGTGCCGACTGCATGACGTTGCCGTGGAGGACGAACGGCAGGCGGCCGTAGAGCAGACCCGCGCCGCCGCGCACGATCGCCGTCTCGTCACCCCGCAGGTCATACGTGAAGGCCACTCGCGGGCTGATGTTGTTGCGGTCCTCCGGCACCGCCGAGGTCTCGAAGCCGAACGCGGTGACGAGTTCGGGCGCCAGAACGCCCGCGTCTTCGAACACGTTCGTGTCGTAGCGCAGCCCGAGTGCGAGCAACAGCTGGTCCGACACCTGCCACTCGTCCTGCGCGTAGAAGGCATACTCCGAGATGTCGAAGTTCGCGAACGGACTGCCGCCGTCCTCGCGCACGAAGCGCGTGTAGCTGTCGACGTTCCTGTTCTCGAGATCCTCCAGGCTGTCGAAGTTGAAGTTCCCCGTCCCCAGGAGATGGAACAGATTCTGGATGTTCGAAAAGATGTTGTTCGTCCCGAGCTTGATCGTGTGCCGGCTTTCCTCGCCCAGCTGCCAGGTCAGATTGTCGACGAACTGGAACTTCGATTCCTCCAGCCGGTTCCGGAACACGATCCCGTCCCCGAAGTACTCAACGTCGGTCGCGTCTCCGTGGATGGAGACGTCGATCTCGGGCAGGAAGTTGTTCGCGGGGCGTGGCCGGTCCTCTTCCGACCACTGAAATCGGAAGTTGTTGAACATCTGCCCCCGCTCGCCGAACACGGACGTGAGCTCTGTAACGAACGAGTTCGACTCGTTCTTGAACGTCGAGCCGTACGTGCGCGCCTCTTCGTCCGACAACCGGTCGTTCAGGGACTCCAGGTTCGTGTAGTTGTGGCGCAGGATCAGCGCGTGCCTGTCGTTGAGCTGCCAGTCGACGCGGCCGAAGATCGCGATCTCGTCCTCGGTCTCCTGGAAGGTGCCGATATTGGCCTCGAGCTCCTCGAGCGGCACTCCATAGACCTCGTTGAGGATGGTCTTGAAGCGGGCGATGCTGTCGGCCGCCCCGACGCACAACGCCTCCCCGCTCGCGCTGACGCCTTCCGGACACCAGCGCTCGGGAACGATCGAGAATATGGGCTGTTCCTTCTGCTGCCCGTCCACCGAGACCAGGAAGTGCGCCTTGTCTCGGACGATCGGGCCCTCGAGGCTGGCGCCGAACTGCTGAACCGAGAAATCCCTCGGCTCGACCCCCGAGAAATCGTTCGCCGTGAGCGCCTGGTCGCGGAAGTAGCCGAAGGCCGAGCCGTGGAACTCGTTCGTCCCGCCCTTCGTCACCGCGTTGACGACGCCGCCGGTGTAGTTGCCGTACTCGACGTCGAACCCGTTGGTGATGATCTGGAATTCCTTGATCGATTCCAGCGAGAACGTGAACGGGATGCGCGAGCTCCCGCGGTTCTCGCCGAAGAACGCGTTGTTCGCGTCGACGCCGTCGACGGTGACGTTCGTGGCCGAGGTCCGCCCGCCGCCGAGCGAGAACTGTCCGCCCGTCGTCACCTCCGGGGTGACGCTCACCAGGCCCGACAGATTGATGAAATCGGTGAAGTCGCGACCCAGCGTCGGCAGGTTGTCGAGCTGCTGCTCGTCGATGAGCGTGACCACGCCTCCCTCGGTTACGTCCACCTGCTCGCGCTGGATCGTCACGGCGATTCCGGCCGCCTCCAGCGGCTGTAGCGCCACGTCGACTACGCGGTCGTCGCCGACGGAGACCTGGTACGGCCCCATCTCGATCGCTTCGAGCGGAGGGAATTGCGCTGTAACGGAGTAGACGCCCGGCGGCAGGAAGCCCGCCACGTAGCGGCCGTCGGCGCTGGTCTGAACTTGACGGGTGAACCCCGTCTCGGGGCTGCGGACGATCACCGTCGCCCCCGCCAGGGGAGCGCCCGTGTTGTCCGTGATCCGCCCGTTGATGGCCCCGGTTGTAAGCCCCTGCTGAGCGTGAGACGTCTCCGGCGAGGCGAGGAACACGAGCGCCGCCAGCGCGACGCCTGCAAGCCCGCCCGCGCGCACGAATCGTGGGGACATAGGATCCTTTCTCGGTGGTGGGAATGGATCGGACCTCAGGGGATTGCGGCTCCCTTGAGGACGATATCCGGAAGGTAGGGACGGAATGCCTGCGGCGTCAATCGAGCCCGCCGGCTCGGCGCCGGCGGCCGCGGGTCAGCCTGTTCGCGTGGCTGCGAGCGCTCGCCGCAGTGCTTGGAAGTCGGGCAGCACGTCGTCCCGCTCGCCGACCCAGGCGTACGCGATCCGGCCATCCGCGCCGACCACGAACGCCGCCCGCCTCGCGACGCCGCGGAGCCCGAAGTAATCCTCGTACAGAACGTCATATTCCGCCCCCACGTCGTGGTTGAAATCGGAGAGCAGGGGAAACGGCAGGCCGAGCTCCTCGCGGAACCGGCGGGTCACGAAGGGGCTGTCGACCGAGATCCCGAAGACCTCCGCCTCGAGAGCCGTCCATGCCCCCCAGCTGTCCCGCACGGCGCAGAGCTCTTCGGTGCATACGGAGCTGAAGGCCAGCGGGAAGAAGAGGAGCACGACCGGGCCCTCGTCCATCCGCTCGCCGACGTCCACGATCTCTCCGGGCGCGGCGGGCAGCGCGAAGCGTGGCGCGATGTCTCCTCTCGAGAGCGGCATCTACTCCGGCAGAGTGATGCGAAACCGGGCGCCGCGCCAGGGGTCGGACTCGAGCTCCACCCGGCCGCCGTGCGCTTCGGCCACGTGCTTGACGATGGCGAGACCCAGTCCGGTTCCCCCACTCGCCCGGGCGCGCCCCTTCTCGACGCGGTAGAAGCGCTCGAAGATGCGCGACTGGTCCTCGCGCGGGATCCCCTCGCCGTCGTCGACCACCGACAGCTCGATCCCCCTGGACACCCGGCGGCCTTCGACGCGCACCTGGCGGCCGCGCGGAACGTACCGGATCGCGTTCTCCACCAGGTTGTCGAGGGCCTGGTAGAGGAGCCGCCGGTCGGCGCGCACCGTGAGACCGGGCTCGACCGCGGTCACGAAGGCGAGGCCCTTCTCGCGCGCCTCCCCGGCCCGGCTCTCCGCGAGCTCGCGCACGAGCGGCTCGACCTCCACGGCGTTGAGCTCCGGCGTGAATCCTTCGGACTCCAGACGCGAGAGGTCCAGCAGATCCCCCACGAGCGCCGACATGCGGGCCGACTGGCGCCGGATCACCGCCGCGATCTCGCCCACACGCTCCCGATCGCCGACCGAGCCGCCGAGCGCCTCACCGTAGCCCGCGAGGGTCGTCAGGGGGGTCTGGAGCTCGTGGCTTACGTTGGCCACGAAATCCCGCCGCATCTCTTCGACCCGCTTGCGGGCCGTGACGTCGTGGAACACGCCCACCGCGCCGCCTGTCACGAGACCGGTCACGTGCAGGGCGAGCACGCTCTCGACGGGCCAGGTCATCCGCACCTCCCGGACGACGACCTGCCCGGGCGCTTTCGCGCCGTCGAACGCATCCGCCGCCTCCGGATTCCTGAGCGCCTCGATCGGCGTGCGCCCTTCCACCGGGTCTCCCGACGGGAACATGCGGCGGAGCGCGGCGTTGGTCATCGCGATGCGGCCATCGGGGCCCGTCACGATGACGCCTTCCGCCATTCCCTCCACGACCGCCACGAACTGATCCCGCTCGGCTCGGGTACGCCCAATCTGCTCGGCGAGCCCCGTCGCCGCCGCGTTCAGGCCCGAGGCGAGCTCCTCGAGCTCGTCCCCCGTGTCGACCCGCGCGCGGGCGGACATGTCCCCTTCGGTCAGCCGCCGCGCCATACTCTGGAGCTCCCCGATCGGCCCGCTCAGGTACCGGGCCAGGAGGGTTCCCGCGAGCACGGTCAGCGCGAGGCCCGCGAGCAGCGCGGCCACCAGCTCCCTGCGGGCGTGCACCTGCGCGTCCGTCACGCGCGTCAACGGCACGGCGATCCGGGCCACGGCGCCTTTCCAAGGGCCCGATTCCACCCGAACGGCGCGGTAGAGCAGATCCGCGTCGAGGGAGCGCGAGTACCGTACGCTCTCCCCCTCCCCCGCGGTCCGCGCCGCGCGGATCTCCGCGCGGCCGGCGTGATTGTCCAGCGCCGCTAGCGCGCGGCCGTCGAACTCGCTGTCGGCGAGGACGCGACCCACGGCGTCCACGACCGTGATCCTGGCGTCGGCGGCTGCCGCCAGCGAGTCGATCCGCGCATCCAGGCGGCCTTCGCCGGCGTCTCCATCCCATCCCTCGAGGACGGCGGCCGTAACGCGCGCGCCCGTTTCGACCCGCGATTCGACCCCCGCGCGTGCCTCGTCACCCACCGTGTCGTAGAGCATCGCGCCCGTGACGCCGACCAGCGCCACTCCCAACGCGAGATAGGTTCCGAATATTCGCGTCCGAATCCGCACTCGGTGGCTCGGCTATCCTTCAGGAGGATCGAACTTGTAGCCGATCCCCCACGCCGTCTCGATCCAGTCCCCGGGCGCCCCGAGCTTCCTCCGCAGCCGAGCCACGTGCGCGTCCACGGTCCGGTCGTATCCCTCGAAGTCGTAGTCCCACACCTGGCGCAGGAGATCGGAGCGGCTGAAGACCCGATCGGGGTTCGACAGCAGATAGTGGAGGAGATCGAACTCGCGTTCCGTCAGATGGACTTCGCCGCCTTCCACGGTGACGGTCCGCGCCGCGGGATCGAGCCTCAATCCCGCGAAACTCAGAACCTGCGAACGGCCCCGCTCGCCACGCGAGCGGCGCAGGACCGCGCCGACGCGAAGCACCAGCTCCCGCAGGTTGAATGGCTTGGTGATGTAATCGTCGGCCCCCAGCTCGAGCCCCACGATTCGATCGACCGGCTCCTGCCGCGCGGTCAGCATGATGACGGGCAGGCGCGCGGTGCGCTCGTCGCGCTTCAGACGCCGGCACACCTCGATTCCGTCGACGTGCGGGAGCATGAGGTCCAGCAGGACCAGGTCGAGCGTCTCGGTCATCGCCTTCTCCAGCGCCTCGATCCCATCTTCGGCGAGGAACACCTTGTAGCCGGACTGCTCCAGCGTGCGGTCGAGCAGGTTCCGCAGATCGGGCTCGTCCTCCACCACGAGGATCCGTGCCGGCGCGCCGTTACTGGTCGAACTCACCTTCCGCCTCCGATTCCGACACCAGATCCTCCGCGTGATGCTTCACCGACCGCGCCTCGACGATGTAGATGACGTCCTCGGCCAGGTTGGTGGCCAGATCGGCGATGCGCTCGAGGTTGCGGGCCACGAGCATGACCTGGAGCGCCGCGACGATCCCTCCGGGGTTCTGCGCCATCTCGGTCAGCATCGTGCGGAAGACCGAGTCGTTGTAACGGTCGACCTGGTCGTCCCGCAAGCAGACCTCCCGCGCGCGCTCCGCATCGCGCTCGATGAAGGCGGCGATCGCCTCCCGCAGCATCTCGGTCGAGACCTCCGCCATCTGGTACAGGTCGCCCGCGTCGGGGACGGGCAGCGCCTCGGCCAGACGTCTGGCGCACTGCGCGATGTTGACGGCGTGGTCCCCCACCCGCTCGATGTCCGTCGAGATCTTGAGCGTCATGACGAGCGTCCGCAGGTCGCCGGCCATCGGCTGCCGCCGGGCGAGCAGGTTGATCGCCCGCTCCTCGATCTCGAGCTCCAAATCGTCGATCTCGCGGTCCCGGTCGATCGTGTGCTGCGCGGCCTGCCCGTCCCGCCGCTTGACCGCCGCCAGCGCGTCCCGTACCTGCTCCTCGGCCCGGCTCGCCATCCGGAGCAAGAGCTCGCGCAGATCCTGGAGCTCCTGATCGAAATGCCGCGATGCCTTAGCCGAATCTGCCGGTGACATAGTCCTCCGTGTGCTTCTCGTGAGGGGCGGTGAAGATCACGTTCGTGTCGTTGTACTCGATCAGCTCGCCCAGGTAGAGATAGGCGGTGTAGTGCGAGACGCGCGCCGCCTGCTGCATGTTGTGCGTCACGATCACGATCGTGTAGTCCTCGACGAGCTGCTGGATGAGCTCCTCGATCTTGGCTGTGGCGATCGGGTCCAGCGCCGATGCCGGCTCGTCCATCAGCAGGATCTCCGGAGTGACCGCCAGCGCCCGCGCGATGCAGAGCCGCTGCTGCTGCCCGCCCGAAAGACCCAGCGCGCTGTCGTTCAGCCGGTCCTTCACCTCGTCCCACAACGCCGCCTGACGCAGCGATCGCTCGACGACGTCGCCCAGATCCGGCGGCCGGCCATAGAGCCGTGGTCCGAACGCTACATTGTCGTAGATCGATTTGGGGAACGGATTCGGCTTTTGGAATACCATCCCGATGCGGCGCCTCACCTCTACCGCGTCGACGTGGTCGGCGTACAGGTCCTCGCCGTGGAACAGCACCTCGCCGCTCACCGTGGCCGACGGCACCAGGTCGTTCATCCGGTTGAAGCATCGCAAGAGCGTCGATTTCCCGCATCCCGACGGGCCGATCAGGGCGACGACTCGATTGCGCGGAACCTCCATGCTGATCCCCTTGATGGCCTCGGCGTCCCCGTAACGGACCCGCACGTCTCGCGTCTCCAGGGCGGCCTCTCCGTTCGCGCTCACGCGGATGGTCGGCATCGAATCACCACTCCTTTCGATACCGGTTCCGGAGCCAGATCGCGAGCGCGTTCATGGAGAGGAGCATCGCCAGCAGGACGAGGATCGCGGCCGCCGCGAGGTGCTGGAAGTCGGGCTGCGGCCGGCTGGCCCAGTTGTAGATCTGGATGGACAGCACCGTGAACTGGTCGCGCGGACCTTCGGGGACGAAGGCGATGAACGTCAGCGCGCCGATCATGATGAGGGGCGCCGTCTCACCGATCGCGCGCGAGAGCGCGAGGATCGTCCCGGTCAGGATGCCGGGCATGGCGTTGGGCAGGACGTGATGTCGCACGGTCTGCCACTTGGTCGCCCCCAGGCCGTAGGATGCCTCGCGGATCGAACCCGGCACCGCCCGGATCGCTTCCTGGCTCGCGATGATCAGGATCGGCAGGACCAGGAGCGAGAGGGTGAGGGCGCCCGAGATCACGCTGCGGCCGCCTGTGAAAGGGGCCAGCCAGCGCACGAACACGGCGAGCCCGAGGATCCCGTAGACGACGGACGGAACTCCGGCCAGATTGGCGATGTTGGTCTGGATGACGCTCTGGAGCCATCCCCGCTTCGCGTACTCCTCGAGCCAGACCGCCGCCCCGACCCCCAGCGGGAACGCGATCAGGGCACAGAGGCCCATCAGCCATAGGGTCCCGTAGAGGGCCGATTTGATGCCGGCCCGCGCCGGGATCCGCGACGGGAACTCGCTGAAGAACGTGGGAGTGAGCCACGCAGCCCCGTCGATCAGCACGTCGGCGAGAAGCACCACCAGCGCGAGCACGCCGGCCAGGGTGGCGGCGAGGCACAGGTACTGGAACATCGTTCCGCGCCGGCGTCGCGCGACCAGCTCCGGCGGCGCCTCGAGGCCAGGCCTTCGGCCGCGTGTCCCGGCTGCTCGTGTCGCGCCGCTCACGCGTACTCCTCCCGGTAGCGCTTCAGGAACCAGCGGCCGAAGACGTTCATCCCGAGCGTGACCGCGAACAGGAGCAGCCCCACCGCGAAGATCGACTGGTACTCGATCGAGCCGAACGGCGTGTCGCCGAGGCTCACCTGCACGATGTAGGCGGTCAGTGTCTGGATCGACTCGCGTACGTCGAGCGTCAGGTTGGGAGTCATGCCGGCGGCGAGCACGACCGCCATCGTCTCGCCGATCGCGCGCGAGACCGCCAGGATGAAGGATGCCACGATGCCCGATAGCGCGGCCGGGGTCACGACCCTGGTTGCGACCTCGAACTTCGTCGCCCCCAGTGCGTACGCGCCCTGCCGGAGTCCCCGCGGAACGGCGTTCATCGCGTCCTCCGATAGCGAGGCGATGAGCGGCAGCACCATGATGCCGACCACGATTCCTGCGGAGAGTGCGTTGAAGAGCTGGAGCCCGGGGATCAGCGCCTGAAGGAGGGGTGTCACGAACGTCAGCGCGAAGTAGCCGTACACGACCGAAGGCACCCCCGCCAGGATCTCGAGGACGGGCTTGAGGAAACGCCGCAGCCGCCCCGGCGCGAACTCGCTCAGGTAGATGGCCGAACCGAGGCCCAGCGGGATCGCGATCGAGGCCGCGATGATCGACACCAGCACCGAGCCCATCAGCAGCGGCAGGACGCCGAAGTGCTGGGGGACGAAGAGAGGCGTCCAAACGGTGCCGGTCAGGAACTCGAGGACCGGCACGCGGCGGAAGAACGCGATCGACTCCCAGACCAGGACCGCGATGATCCCGATCGTGGTCAGGATCGAGATCGCGCCGGCCCCGAACAGGAGCCCGCCGATCGCGGCCTCCCTGGCCGTCCGTGAGCGGGCGCCCCGCAGGCTCACTGGGCGATCGAGTCCTCGCCGGCCGGCGCGGCCGGCGCGGCCGGCGCGGTCCGTGTCGCCCCCCCTGCCAGCTCCCGCACCTCGGCGAGCTCGTCCGCGTACTGCTCGGGCTGCAGCGCAATGTACCCGACCGAGCGCACCAGCTCCGCGCCCTCCTGGCGGTGGAACTCGACGAACGCCTCGACCTGCGGCTTGGCGAGCCCCACGTCGCTCACGTAGATGAACAGCGGCCGGCTGAGCGGCGCGTAGGTCTGGGTTTCGATCGCCTCGACCGAGGGCTGGACGCAGCCCGTCCCTCCGTCGACGCCGAGGAGCTTCAGCCGGTCGGCGTTCTCTTCGTAGTAGGCGAAGCCGAAATAGCCGAGCGCCCCGGGATCGCCCTGGACGCCCTGCACCAGCACGTTGTCGTCCTCGCTCGCCGTGTAGTCCGGACGGCTGGCGTCCTCCTCGCCGACGATCGCCTCGGTGAAGTAGTCGAACGTGCCGGAGTCGGTTCCGGGGCCGTAGAGCTTCAGCTGCTTGTCCGGAAATCCCTCCCGCACCTGGCTCCAGTTGTCGATCGTGCTGCCGGGCTCCCAGATCCGCTGGAGCTCGTCCGTCGTCAGGCACTGGACGAAATCGTTCGAGGGGTTGGTCACGACCGAAAGGCCGTCCCACGCCACCCGGACCTCGGTGAACCGGACGCCGTTCCGTTCGCACTCCTCGATTTCGGAGTCCTTGATCGGGCGCGAGGCGTTCGAGACGTCGGTCTCGCCGGCGCAAAACCGCTTGAAGCCCCCACCGGTACCGGACACTCCGACCGCGACCCGGGTCCCGGGGTTCGCGATCTGGAATTCCTCGGCCATGGCCTCGGAGATCGGAAAAACGGTGCTCGAGCCGTCGATCTCGATCGGACCCGAGAGGGTCGCGCCATCGGCGGCCGGTTCTGCCCCGCCGCCGCAAGCCAGCGCGGCGACGAGGCCGGCGCAGGCGAGGATAGGTACGAAATGTCGCATTCGTTACGCTCCTGTAGGATGTCCGCGGAGAGTCTACCGCGGGATTGTTGCCGAATTATGACGGGAGATTGACAGCTGAAAGCGGGCTCAGAACTCCAGCACGGTATGGATCCGGAAGGCGGCTTCGTCGTCGCCTTCTCCCGGCGACAGGAGGTCGGCCTGGACCTGGGTCTTGACCCGCTCGTGGAAGTAGACGTTGACGCCCGGCGTCGCCAGCAGCGCCTGGTCGTCGTCGACGTCGGTATCTGGATCGGTCCACCCCAGCCGGACGATCGGCTCGACGCCGATCAGGTACGGCGTCCGGTAGACGGGCACGTGGTAGCCGGCGATCCCCTGGAGCGCGAGGAACGAGGAGTCGTCTCCACCGCCCAGTTCGGGATCCCAGTTGTCACCCGTCATCACCTGGCCGAAGGCCTTCCAGCCCGGCTCCTGGTACTCGCCGCCCACCACCGCCAGCTCCACCGCGTCGTACCAGGCGGCATCCTCGGCGTCGGGTGGCTCGCTGATCCGCTTGCCGGTCCAGGCGCCGCTAACGGTCCAGCCGGGGATGATCTCGACGTTCAGCCGGCCGGCGACCTGCTTGCCGTCGTCGTCTTCGGTCCCGTTTTCGCCCGAGCCGTTCCACAGTCCCGCCGCCCAGCTCAGCCGCCCGCCGCGTCCGTCCCACTCGATGCCGATGTCGCGGTTGGAATATCCCAGGTCGTCCACCAGCGCGTCGGGGCTCGGCCCATCCGCTCCTCGCGGGGTGCCCTCGCGTTCGGCCACCAGGAGCTGCCGGCTCGAGATCAGCTCGAGTGCGTCGAACGGCTTCTTGTACTGCCCGGCTCGGAGCGCGAACGCGGGCGTGAACGCGAGGGTCACGTACCCGTCCGTGAGCTTCGCTCCTCCGCGGCCGAAGTCGCCCTCGAGATCGCCGCGGATCCAGCCCGCGATCCAGCCGCGAAGCCCCAGCCGCGCGCGGCGCATCAGCCACTCGGAGCCCGGCTCTTCGTCGACGGAGGTTGTGTTGAATTGGACCTGCAAGTTCGCCTTCACGTGCAGGCTGTCGATTCCCTTGGCGTGCACGACCTGCGATCGGACGTCCGCCGGGAACAGGACTCCTGCCGCGACGAACGCCAGCAGTACGGGGATGATACTCCGGATCATCGAACGCTCCTTGTCGTCACCGTGGTTTTCCTTTCTCGTTGTGCGACGAGGATACGTGCGGATTGTGATCGTAATATGACGATTCCGCACGATATGTGACCCGCCGGGCTTCCTTGACGGGCGCGACGCCGGATCGACACACTCTCCGCCTCCATGGCCCTCCCCCGTCCCCTACGCGTCGCGATCCAGGGCGAGCGCGGCGCGTTCAGCGAGGAAGCTGCGGTCCAGCTCCTCGGCAGCCGCATCAAGACCGTTCCCACGCGGGACTTCCCCCACATGTTCTCCTCGGTCGCCCGGCATCGGGCGCACACCTGTCTGGCCCCGATGGAGAACTCGCTGGTGGGATCGATCTTCCAGAACTACGACCTCCTGCTCCAGTACGGCCTGGTAGTCCGGGGGGAGGTTTACCTGCGCGTCTCCCACTGCCTGATCGCCCCCGTGGGGACGTATTTCGAGGACATCCGGCGGGTGTACTCGCATCCGATCGCACTCGACCAGTGCCAGGAGTTCTTCCGCCGGCATCCCACCTTGGAAACGGTCTCCACCTGGGACACGGCCGGCAGCGTCCACGATCTCGTCACCAATCGCGAGCCCGGCGCGGCCGCCATCGCTGGCAAGACGGCAGCCCGCCACTACGGCGCGAAGGTGGTGACCGAAGGGCTCGAGGACGACCCGGCCAACTACACGCGGTTCTTCCTCCTGACCCTCGAGGACGCCGAGCTCGACGGGATCGAGAGAAGGTTCGCTCCCGACCAGGTGGGGCCGACGAAGACCTCGGTCGTGTTCTACGTGGAGAACGCTCCCGGCAGCCTGTACGACGCGCTCGGCGAGTTCGCGCGCCGCGGGCTTGATCTGACCCGCATCGAATCCCGTCCGGTGCGCGGGAAGCCCTTCGAGTACCTGTTCTACCTGGACTTCCTGGGCTCTCCCCACGAGCCGCCCGGCGAGGAGGCGCTATCCGCGCTCCTCGAACGGGCGGGCTTCGCGCGCATCCTCGGGACGTATCCGTCGGGTCGCCTCGACTGGGTGGGCGGCGACGCGCCGCTCATGCCGCGCGTCTCGGCGCTCGAGCCGCCGGCTCCCTCTCCGCCGACGAAGTCGATCGATCGCAAGGGCCCCGGCGAAGGCCGCCGCAGCTAGCGCAGGGGCGCGCTATTCCTCGGGCTGAACGAAGCGGAAGCTTCCGGGCCACGCGGCATAGTCGGACGAGGACACGCCGTTCCGCACGCTCCCCCGGAAGGATTCCTGCGCCCCGCGCCGCACGTAGTGAACGGTGCCTCCGTCCCGGCCGATCACCCCGGCGTGCACCGCCGCCTCGCAGATCGACGAGTCGTCCGTGTAGATGTCCGTGCCCCACACGTTGCCGGTCTGACTGGCGGCCGGGCACACGAACCGGTAGACGACGCCCGGCTGCGCCGGGAACCGGTTCGGAGGAGTCACCCAGTCACCCGTATGATCGAAGTAGACGATTCCGTCCGGCGCCTCCTTCGCCTCCGCCGGCGCGTCGGGGAAGCGGAAGCTCTGCGTCCACGCCGGATACGCTGTGCTCGCGATCCCGTGGCGGATCGTGCCCTCGTACGCCTGCAGTCCCTGGGTGACCTCGACGACTACGGTCCCCGCTTCGGTTCCGGGCAGCGCCCCGGCGTGCGTCGCCGCGACGCAGATCGCGGAGTCGGACGTGTAGGTCCCCGTGCCCCAGATCGTGGCCGCTCGCGCGCCCGCGGGACAGGTGACGGCCATCCGCGTGCCGGCCGGCCTGTCGACGCCGCTCTCGATCCCGTCGAGGGTCGTCGTCAGGTCGGCGGCGAACGTGTCGGCCGGCGCGGCCGCCTGCGCGCGCAGGTCGGCGGCAAAGGAGATCAGTGTCAGAGCGAGGATCGCGGTGCCGAGTGCGGTGCGGCGGGTGCGCATGGTCATGTCTTCTCCCAGGGTGAATTGTTCGGCGTGATGCTAGAGCGCGGGCAGGCCGAGCCGCAGGTCGCTGCGCGGAGGCAGACGGGTCAGCGGCACCCACTCCCCGTTGTGGAGCCGGATCAGGTTCAGCGCGTACACCGGATCCTCTTCCGCGTACTCGCGCGCGGCGCCCGCGCGGTCCCAGCGCGCCGGCAACCGGGTCGCGAGCGGCGATTCCCAGTCTTCCGCCATGAGCCGCGCGCCCGTCAGCTGCCAGCCGTTGTCCCCCGGCTCGGCGCGGAAGTGGCCGAAGTACAGCGCGAGCATGGACTGACCGTTCACTTCGCGCAGCACGACGAGCTCGGCGAAGACCAGCGTCGAGTCGCCCGGGACCGGCTCGAGGCGCGCGATCGCCGGCCGGACGATCCCTTCCAGGGCCGCCCTCCATTCCTCCAGCTCCGCCGGGCGCACTCGAGGATGAACATAGGTGAAGGCCCGCTCGTAGCCGATCGCGCCCGTGCCGATCGTGCCCTTCGAGCTCGAGCCGGTCTGGGCGAGCGCGCGGAGGAATTGCCGTGCCGCTTCCTCCGGTCCGGCCGGATACGATCGCTCGCGAGTCACTCGCGCTTCCGGCCGCTCGACAACCCAGGCGAAGCTCGCGGCCGTGCTGTCGATGGGCATCGGGCGGAATACCGTGTCGGCGGGGACGACGACACCGGCCGCCGAGTCGGCTCCCGGCCCGACGTCACCCGGTCGCGCGAGCCGGAGGTCGGCCTCGCACCCGCCGGTCAGCGCTGCGAGCGCGAAGGCGAGCGCGGCAGTGGCGCGTGGGCTCGGCGGCATGGGCCGGTATATTCGTGCCGCCGATGGCGCCGGGCAACCGGCGTGACGACCGCCAACCGAATCCGGAGACGCAATGCCGCCTCGCACGCTGACCATGGTACGACGCCCCCCTTCCCTGCGGGGGATCCCTCCGCGGTACCAGGTGTTCGACCGCCGCAAGCGCCCTCCCATGACGGTCGCGATGTTCTACCGCGACCTCGTCGGGGACACGGTCGTCTTCGAGGTGTACGACGACGAGTTCCGCGAGCTCCTGAAGCAGGATCCCGCTCTGAGGGGGAAGCGGTTCGAGTGGATGATCGACGTGGCGCCCAACGCACCCGGCGACACGATAACGGAGATCGTCCGACCCGCGCCGATGCCGATCCCGACGCGCCGCGGACCCGCCGATGTGCCCGCGCTCACGCTCGAGGAAGCGCTGGCGGCGGTCCAGGGCGTCGGCGACTACCGCGTGATCCGGACCTCGGACCCGCTCTAGATCTCTCCGCCGGCCCGGGGGCCGTGAGGGCGTCGATCCGCTGCATGGCGTCGACCGCTTTGCCCTTGAGCCGCGCCTCGATCGCCTGGTGGTCCTCGTCGGACAGCTTCCCGGTCTGATGATCGAGCTCGAGCTCGTGGATCTCCTGCAGCAGCCGCGCCTTCTCGGCCTCGAGCTCCTGCCGCTCGACCTCCGCCTCCGACGGCGCCGCGCTCCGCCCGCCGAACAGCGGCCAGAGCGCGGCCCAGATCGCCGCGAGCAGGACCCACAGGGCGACCAGCGAAAGGAGCAGGCCGGTCACGCGATCGCGACCTCGGCGGCCTCGTCTTCCTCGTCCCGGGCCGGCCGGCGGGGGCTTGCCCCGCGCGGGGTGGAGAGCGCGATCAGCGTGCCGACCACCATCACGCCACCCCCGATCCAGATCCACATCAGCATCGGGTTGACGATCAGCGTGATGTCCGACGACCCGGTCGCGGGATCGTACGCTTCCAGGATCGCGTAGAAATCCTCGAACAGCCGAGACCAGATCGCGACCTCGCTGGTCGTCTGTTCCTGTCCCTCCGGATAGAAGCGGCGCTCGGGCCGGATGCGGTACGGCTCCCCGTCGCCCTCGCGCACCGTCAGGTTCGCCACCGTCGCCGTGTAATTCGGCCCGCCTTCGATGTCGCCTCCGCGATACTCAACCGCGTAGCGGCCGATGCCGATCTCGTCGCCCGGCGAGAGACGCGCGCTCTCTTCGACCTGGAACATCGAGCCGGCGATGCCGGCGAACACGAACAGGACGCCGATATGGACGATGTAGCCGCCGTAGCGCCGGCGGTTACGGGAAATGAGCCCGTAGAGGGAGACGATCGCGCCCGTCCCCTTCGATCGCATGCGGACGCGCGTCCCGCGCCACATCTCCTGCATCACGGTGGCGGCGACGAACGCGCCGAAGGCCACCACCGCCACCGCATACCAGGCGCGCAGGCCGAGCGCCACCGCGATCACGCCGGCGACCAGGAGGACGAGGAGCGGCAGCCGGAAGTTCCGCCCGAGGTTCCTGCGCGAGGCGCGCCGCCAGGCGACGACGGGGCCGATGCCCGTCATCAGCAGGAGCGCCAGCGAAAGCGGGCCGTTGACCTGGTTGAAGAACGGCGGGCCCACGGAGATCCGCTGCCCGGTCGCGGCCTCGGAGAGGATCGGGAAGAACGTGCCCCACCAGATGGCGAACGCGATCCCCAGGAGCAGCAAGTTGTTGAACAGAAACGCGCTCTCGCGGCTGACGAACGACTCCAGCCGGTTCTCCGTAGTCAGGAGGTCCGACCGCCACCAGATGAGCCCGACCGAGGCGGCGATCACGAGTGTGAGGAACGTGAGGAACACGATACCCACGTTGGTGGACGCGAAGGCGTGCACGGACTCGATGATCCCGCTGCGGGTGACGAAGGTGCCGAGGATCGTGAGCGAGAACGTCAGCACGATCAGCGCCATGTTCCACATGCGCAGCATGCCGCGCTTCTCCTGGATCATGATCGAGTGGAGGAACGCGGTGCCGGCGAACCATGGCATGATGGCCGAGTTCTCGACCGGATCCCAGCCCCAGTATCCCCCCCAGCCGAGCTCGATGTACGCCCAGTGGGAGCCCATGAGGTTGCCGATCGTAAGGAACAGGAACGGGAACAGCGCCCACTTGCGCATCGCCGCGATCCACTCGGTGCCGAGCCGGCCGGTGATGAGCGCCGCCATGGCGAACGCGAATGGCACCGACCAGCCGACGTACCCCAGGTAGAGGCTCGGCGGATGCGCCGCCATCCAGTGGTTCTGGAGCAGAGGATTCAGCCCCTGGCCGTCGACGGGCAGGAAGTCGAGCCGCTCGAACGGCTTCGAGCTGAACGTCATGACGATGAGGAAGAAGGCCATGATCGTCAGGAGGACCGCCGCCGCATGCGGCGCGAGCCGCGGCAGCCGGCGGCGCGTGGCGAGCATCGCGGCGCTCGAGTAACCGGCCAGGATGAGCGCCCAGAGGAGCATCGACCCGGCCATCCCGCCCCACACCGCCGCGGCCTTGTACCACACGGGCATCGCCCGGCTGGCGTTGGTCGCCACGAACGAGAACTGGAACTGGTCGGTCACGAACGCCGCGGTCAGGAGCAAGTAGGCGAGCGCCACGCACGCCGAGGTCCCGAATACCGCGCCGACGGCCGCCTCGGACAGCCGCGGATCGCGCCGACGGCCGCCGACGTGACCCACCACCGCGCCGTAGAGGGCCAGCGCGAGGCCCACCCACAAGGCGATCGGCCCGAGGGCGTAGACGCTCACGACTCCCGCTCCGTTTCCGGCCCGCGCTCGCGACCGGGCGCGCGCTCCGCGAGCCGCCTGGTCAGCTCCTCGGCGCGCTCGACCAACCGCTGCTGGCGGCCGGACACGCCCAGCAGGTAGCCGAAGAGAACGGCCCAGAACATCGCGTACGCGGCCAGGTACCAGGTCATCGGGACTCCCGCTCCCTGCGATCGAGCAGGGCCTCGAGCAGGGCCAGGTTCTCCGCGGTGCGCTCCTGCCAGACGCGCTGGATCCAGAGCCACGCGAACACCAGCGAGACGGCGAGCAGCGAGGCCAGCAGCGTTATGAGCATCGAGGCCGGCAGCCCGCCGCCGGGGTCGTCGACGATCATGACGACCGGCTGCGGATGGAGCGTCCTCCACCAGAGGACCGACAGGTGGATGATCGGCACGTCGAGGAAGCCGATGATTCCGATGACCGCGGCGAGCCGCGCCACGTCGGCCTCCGGCCGGGCGAACGCGCGCACGAGCAGGTACCCCCCGTAGATGAACCACAGGATCAGGGTCGAGGTCAGGCGGGCGTCCCATGTCCAGTACGTCCCCCAGATGGGCTTGCCCCAGAGCATCCCGGTGGCGAGCGCGAGCGTGGTGAACAGGAACCCGACCTCCGCCGCGCAGCGGGCGAAGATGTCCCACAGCGAGGTCCGCTTCCACAGGTAGAGGATCGACGCTGCGAACACGACCGCGAAGGCCGCGTACATCACCCACGCCGATGGAACGTGGATGTAGAAGATCTTCTGAGGATACCCCTGGATCGCTTCGAGCGGCACCCACCAGAAGACGAGCCCGAAGACCACGACCATCGACCCGACCGCCAGCCAGCCGATCCACGGCCGCGCGCTCAGCATCGTGTGGTACGTCCGCCCGTCGAGGGTGAACCAGAACTGCCGCCAGGAGCGCGGCCACCACTTCATCGCGAGCTGCTTCCCGTCGTCATGCGCAACGTCATCACTCCTCGATCACGTACTCGAACGCCAGCGTGCACACCGTTCCGAAGATCACGTCGAAGGCGACCGCTAGCGAGAGCCAGCTCCAGTAGTCGCCCATCCGCCCACCCTCGACCAGCGCCTGGCCGCCCTCGGCTCCGGCCAGGAGGAGCGGCACGCTGAGCGGGAACAGCAGGATCGGCAGCAGGAGCTCGCCGGCCGAGGTCTTCGCAGCCACCGCGGCGAAGAACGTCCCCAGCGCCGAGTAGCCGATCGTAACCACGACGAGCAGGAGCGCCAGCTCGCTCAGAGACCCGCGCAGGTCCAGCTGGTACATCGTCACCGTCACCGGCACGAGCGCGCACTCGATCCCCAGCAGGAAGATCGTGGCGCCCGCCCACTTGCCCGCGAACAGCGCCCCGCGATCGACCGGCGAGACGAGGAGCCCCTGGAGCGCCTGATTGCGCTCCTCCTGCGAGAACCAGCGCCCGAAGCCGATCGCCCCCGCGAAGAGGAGGCTGACCCAGAGCGCGCCCGGACCGAGCCGCTCGAGGTCCGCCGGCGTCGGATCGCCGGCGAAGACGAACACCAGCGCCACCAGGACCGCGAAGACCGCCATCGTGGCCACGGTCTCGACGCGGCGCAGCTCGAGCCTGAGATCCTTGGCGAGGATCGCCGCCGCCGCGCGCCATCCCACCCCTCAACCCTCCGCCGCCGCCACCGCGCGCTCGTAGATCGACTCGAGGTCTCCCGCCGGGAGCCGACCCTGCGAGCGCGCGCGGCCTTCGACGACGACGAGGTAGCGGGTCGCGGCGGCGGGCGAGCGGGCCAGGTCGTGGGTCGTCAGGACGACGGTCCGGCCCGCGGCGTGGACGGCCTCGAGCGACTCCGAGAGCCGCGCCGCCGCGCGCGGGTCGAGGCCGGCGTACGGCTCGTCGAGGAGCAGGATCTCGGGGTCGTGGAGGATCGCCCGCGCGATCGC
>DATFFS010000009.1:0-11322 GCA_035249945.1 Gemmatimonadota bacterium | reverse complement strand
GTTTCCTTACGCAGCCAGGGCGAAGTTGTCGTTCGCACCTATCGGTTCCCAGGACCGTTTAACGTGTGGACCTGAGATGCACGGCCTGCTGTCTCCACCTCGTCCGACCCCGTCGAAGCCGTATCGCCCCCACGAGAGCGGGAGTGGACAGAGGAAATATACCCGCTCGGATCGCGTTGTTCCACCCGCCGGAGGGTCGGCAAAGCAAAGGGCGCCCGGTCACGACCGGGCGCCCTGCCATCCACCAGCGGACCCTAGCCCCGTGGGACTAGAACTCAGGCTGCGGGAAGGGGAAATCCTCCGGACACTGCGCGCCGAGCGCGAAGTTGAACGGCGCCCCAAACGGCACGTTCGTCTGGAAACCGTCGTTGTTGCCCACGCAGAACCCCCACGGACTGTTCGTCTTCTGGCAGAAGAACACCATCAGGGGCAGCGCGTACAGCAGGGACCTCCAACGCAACATCTGCCTCATACCCATCTCCGGTTTGAAGGACGTACGATCAAACGAAGGCGCCCGCCAACAGCCGGGCGCCCTGCCACAAACGCTCGCAAAACCCTGGGGAGTCGCAACCCGCTTCCCGGCCCTACTCGATAGGACCGGACCCGATCGGGAACTGCGGGAACGGGAACTCCTCGTCGGGACACTGCGCGCCCAGCGCGAAGTTGAACGGCGCCCCGAACGGCACATTCGTCTGGAAGCCGTCGTTGTTCCCCACGCAGAATCCCCACGGGCTGTTGGTCTTCTGGCAGAAAAACACCATCAGGGGCAACAGATAGAGCAAGCTCCTCACGCGAAGCATTTCCTTCATGGTTCCTCCCGGTCCGGTCGTCCGGTTCACAATGGGTTGCGACGCCCTAGGTCTCCGGGACAGTATCATCCGGTCCCGGGGTTTGTCAACAGAGGCAAAACCTCCCCCGCTCAGGGTGCTGGAAGAAGCGTGCCAGCCTGCGGTTGCCGGACCGCACCGAGCTTCGTCTCGGCGTTTCGCCCGACCGTAAAAGGCCGCCAGCGTCAGAAAGCTGATGCTGTCTCAGAAAAGCGTAGAACTGGCACGCCGTTTCTCCTGCGGGCGGCCACTCAGCAGGGCGAGACCAGGTCCTTCAGCCCGGCCGCCTCCGCCTCCGAAAGCAGCCCCTCTCCGACGATGTAATCCAGCAACCGGCCGAAATTCATTTCGGCGTTCGGGGCCCCGCCCTGCATCCGGAAGAGTAGGAGATTGAGGAAGAATCTCAGGAAGGGCTGATTCGCCAGCAGCTGGGCGATCCGCGATCTGGCCTCGCTCACGCCCTCTGCGCATGTTCCCGAGGAAATTCCCGGCGCAACTCCCCAATGCGGAAGGGCATTGCGGCCGGGCGGCGCGGTGAGCGGGACGGGATTGCTGCCGTTGGCGTTCATCGTGTAGATCTGGAGCTCTCCATCCCGGGCGGTGGTGAACGCGATTTTCGATCCGTCCGGCGACCAGGCCGGCTCTCCATCCCCACCCGCGTTGTTCGTCAGACGCGCTACCCCACTCCCATCCGCGTTCATCACGTACACCTCGCCAAAGTTGTCGTCGCGACTGCTCTGGAATGCTATCGACGACCCGTCCGGCGACCACGCAGCGGGTCCATCGGAAGCCGGATTATTCGTCAGATTCGTCTGGTTCGCTCCGGTGGCCGCGTCCATCACGATGATCTCGGCATCGCTGCTGAATACGGGGATGCGCACGAACGTGATCTTCGTTCCATCCGGCGACCACGTCGGAAAGACGTCGATTGCCGCGTTCTGGCTGAGAGGCGTTTGATCCGACCCGTCGGCATCCATCACGTAGATCTCGCTCTGCAGCGTTGCCGCATCGCGGAAGGTGTGGAACGCGATCTTCGTCCCGTCTGGAGACCAGGACGGCGCGAGGTCGGTGTTCGCGCTGTTCGTCAGGTTGATCGGGTTCGTGCCGTCGGCGTTCATGACGAAGATCTCGAGGTCGCCGGTTCGGAAGCTCGAGAACGCGATCCTCGTCCCATCGGGGGACCAGACGGGGGTGGTGTCAATCGAGGGATTGTTCGTGACGTTCGTCTCCCCTGTTCCATCCGGATTCATGACGTAAATCTCCGAATTTCCGTCTCGCTGGCTCTCGAACGCGATCAGCCCGTTATCAGCTGATACCCTTATGCGACGCGCTGCGAGTCTGTCCGCGCTGGAGGGTCCGGTCAGATCGTCGCCGGAGCAGGCGAGGACGAGCGCGCCGAAGAGCGCATAGATGAGCCGGTGGCACGACGGACCGACGAAACCCGGCAAGGCGAACGTGCGGAACCGCTCAATCCACATAGGTGAGATCTCCGCTTCGAATTTTCCGCCGACGAAATGACCAGGAATGTCGCCGGTCGACCAGTATCGGGCATCATCCTCCGGGCCGGGCTGCTTGTCAAGCCGACAAAAAAAACGGGGGGCTCGTCGCCCCCCGCTGGCGCGCCGGTCGAGCCGGCGCCGTTCCGGATCCGGGGATCCTAGTACATGTCTCCCATGCCCCCACCCGGCATAGCCGGGGCCTTCTCCTCCTCGGGCTTCTCGGTGATGACCGCCTCGGTCGTCAGGAGCAGTCCCGCGATCGACGCCGCGTTCTGCAGCGCGGTGCGGGACACCTTCGTGGGATCGATGACGCCGGCCTCCAGCATGTCCTCGAACTGCATGGTGGCCGCGTTGAAGCCCCACGTCTTCTTCTCCGACTTGATCTTCTCGACGTACACCGCGCCCTCGAGACCGGCGTTCTGGATGATCCACTTGGCCGGCTCCTCGAGCGCCTTCTTCACGATGCTTACGCCGAGCTGCTCCTCCTCGTTCTCGAGCTCCAGCTTCTCGAGCGCCTTGATCGACCGGATGAACGCCACTCCGCCGCCGGGCACGATGCCCTCTTCCACGGCTGCGCGTGTCGCGTGCAGCGCGTCCTCGACGCGCGCCTTCTTCTCCTTCATCTCGGTCTCGGTCGCGGCGCCCACGTTGATCACCGCCACACCGCCGGAGAGCTTGGCCAGACGCTCCTGCAGCTTCTCCTTGTCGTAGTCCGAGGTCGTCGCCTCGATCTGCTGCTTGATCGCCTTGATCCGGCCCTGGATGTCATCGGACTTCCCGGCGCCGTCGACGATCGTCGTGTTGTCCTTGTCGATCACGACCCGCTTGGCGCGGCCGAGGTCCTTCAGCACGACGTTCTCGAGCTTGAAGCCGACCTCCTCCGACACCACCTGTCCGCCCGTCAGGACCGCGATGTCCTGCAGCATCTGCTTGCGACGATCACCGAAGCCCGGCGCCTTAACGCCCGCGACCTTCAGCGTGCCGCGGATCTTGTTGACGACCAGAGTCGCCAGCGCCTCGCCCTCGATGTCCTCGGCGATGAGAAGCATCGGACGGCCGCTCTGCGCCACCTTCTCGAGCACGGGCAGCAGGTCCTTCATCGTCGAGATCTTCTTGTCGTGGATGAGGATGTAGGGATCCTCGAGCTCCGTCTCCATCTTGTCGGGATTGGTGACGAAGTAGGGCGACAGGTAGCCGCGGTCGAATTGCATTCCGTCCACGGTCTCGAGGTAGGTCTCGAGGCTCTTGGCCTCCTCGACCGTGATCACGCCATCCTTGCCGACCTTCTCCATCGCGTCGGCGATCAGCTCGCCGATCTCGGGGTCGTTGTTGGCGGAGATGGTGCCGACCTGCGCGATCTCCTTCTTCCCCTTCGTCGCCGTGGAGAGCTTCTTGAGGTCCGCCACCACGGCTTCCACCGCCTGGTCGATGCCGCGCTTGATGCTCATCGGGTTGACGCCCGCGGTCACCGACTTCAAGCCCTCGCGGAAGATCGCCTGCGCCAGAACGGTCGCGGTCGTGGTTCCATCACCCGCGATGTCCGAGGTCTTCGACGCGACTTCCTTGAGCATCTGGGCGCCCATGTTCTCGACCGCGTCCTCGAGCTCGATTTCCTTGGCCACGGTCACGCCGTCCTTGGTCACCGTCGGCGAACCGAACTTCTTGTCCAGAACGACGTTCCGGCCCTTGGGGCCGAGCGTCACCTTGACGGCGTCAGCCAGCTGGTCGATGCCGCGCTTGAGCCCGGAGCGAGCCTGGGCGTTGAACTTCAGTTCCTTAGCCATCGTGTGCTGCCTCCTTGAATGGAATCATTCCACGTTCTATCGGGCGTTCGGTCAGACGGTCGCCAGGATGTCGCTCTCGCGCAGGATGAGCAGCTCCTCGCCTTCCACCGTCACCTCGGTGCCCGAGTACTTGCCGTACAGCACGCGATCGCCCTTCTTGACCTCGGGCTTGATCCGCTCGCCGCTCTCGGCAACCTTGCCCGGACCCACCGCGACGACCTTTCCTTCCTGCGGCTTCTCCTTGGCCGTGTCGGGGATGATGATGCCACCCTTCTTCTGCTCTTTCTCCTCGAGGGGCTTCACCACGACGCGGTCGGCCAGCGGGCTCAGCTTTACGGTCATCTCGGATTCCTCCTGATAGAGTTCGAATGGTGCTTTCTGGACGCGGGATACGGCTGGCACTCATTGCCGTAGAGTGCTAACAACCTAGGTCCCCATGCCCCCGCCGTCAACCCTCGCGGGTGTACAGGATCTGTCACGATGACAGGGAATACGGGGGCTGTGGGATGTGAAATGCAACCGTCGGGCCACCCGATGATCTGCCTGGCTGGCAGAAGCTCTGTCATGGACTGCGCTCCGAGCTTCAGGCCGTGCGCGGCCGCAGCCGGTCGTACCCCCACCCGATCCCCTTGAGCGTCAGGTCCGGATCGACCGCGTCGACGCTCTCGCAATGGGGCGCGATCTGCCTGGCCAGGCCGCCGGTCGCGATCACGCGGGCGCCCGGCTCCCATTCCGCCCGGATGCGCGTCACCAGCCCGTCGACCAGGACGGTGGCGCCGTGGTAGACGCCGATCTGGAGGTTCTCGACCGTCGTGCGCCCGATGGTCGATTCCGGGAACCCGAGCGCGATCCGAGGTAGCAGCGCGGTGCGGGAGAACAGGCTTGCCGCGGCGGCCTCGATCCCCGGAGCGATCACCCCGCCGAGGAACGCACCGTCGCCGGCCACGACGTCGAAGGTCGTGGCGGTCCCGAAATCGACGACGATCGCCGGTCCCGGATACCCGAGGTGCGCACCCAGGGCGTTCGCCACCCGGTCGGCCCCGACCCGCTCGGGCTCGTCCACAGCGAGGCGGATGCCGAGCTCCGGCGTCCAGCGGAACTCCTCGACGGCAACATCGAGGTATCGCTCCGCCGCCTGCGCGAGAACGTGCGTGAAGGGCGGGACCACCGAGGCCGTCACCAGCGCTTCGATCCGCCGTCGGTCGGAGCCCGACGCGATCAGCTCGCGCAGGCAGATCCCGAGCTCGTCCGGGGTCCGGGCCGGATCGGAGCGGATGCGCCAGCGGCGCTCGATCGCGCCCCCCGACGCCCGGAGTCCGAGCACCGTCTCGGTATTGCCGATGTCGGCTACCAGCAGCATGGTCGCGGAAGATACCCGGTTTTCGACCCGGCGGGCGCCGCGCCGGAGAGCCTCAGAGCGCGCGCACCCGGATCACGTCCCCGCTGGCGAAACACGTCTCCCCGTCCTTTTCCTCGACCCGGAGCCGTCCCGCGGCGTCGACGCCGCGGTAGACACCCTCGTGACGCCGCCCGGCGGACTCGACCGCTACCGTCTCGCCGGGTACCAGGGCATCCCAGAGCGCCCAGTCCGCCAGCCGCCCGGGAACCGACGCAGGCCCCTCGCGGAGGATCTCGATCGCCGCGGCGAGGAGCATCCCCGCCACCGCCTCCTCCCCGGGCCACTCCGGCCAGCGGCTGCGGAGGTCCGCCGCGGGCGGGTCCGCGATCGACGGTGGCGCAGCCACGAGATTGGCTCCGAGCCCGAGATGCAGCTCGCCCGTACGCTCCGCCGGCCGGATCGCGATCAGACCCGCCCACTTGGCGCCTCCGAGCATGCCGTCGTTGGGCCACTTGCAGCGGGCCCGAGGCCCGCCCGCCTCGCGCACCGCCCGCGCCCATGTCAGCTGCACCGCGGCGAGGAGCGCGGGAGGAAAGGGGCCTTCGTCCTCGGGCCAGCGGATCGTAGCGTAGAGGTTCCCGGGTGGGCTCTCCCACCCGCGGCCGTGCCGGCCCCGCCCGGCGGTCTGCGCGCGGGCCAGATGGACCGCTGGCGCCGGTCCGCGGTCGGCGGCCGCCGCCGCCATCGTGGACTCGATCGTGTCGTGCCGCACGACCCGCACTCCCAACCGCCGCTCCAGCTCTTCGATCAGGCCGCCCCGATCAGGCAAGACAGGTCGAGCGCGGGTGCCGAGTGGGTCAGGGCACCGACGGAGATCCAGTCCACGCCGGCCTCGGCGACGGTGCGCACCGTCGCGAGCGAGATTCCGCCGCTCGCTTCGACGACCGGCGGCTTGTCCAGAGAGCGGATGCGTCCCACGGCGGAGACGAGCTCGTCGATGCCGAAGTTGTCGAGGAGGATGCGATCTGGCCGATGCGGGGACTCGAGGACGGCCTCCAGCTCCTCCGCCGAGCGCACCTCGATCTCGACGGGAAGCCGACCGTCGTTCCGGGCCGCAGCCGCGGAAAGCGCCGCTCCGATCCCTCCCGCTCCGGCGACGTGATTCTCCTTGATCAGAAACGCGTCATAGAGGCCCATCCGGTGGTTGAATCCGCCGCCGGCCCGGACGGCGGCCTTCTCGAGCGCCCGCCAACCCGGAGTCGTCTTGCGCGTGTCCACGATGCGGGCTCCCGTTCCGGCCACCGCCTGGGAGAACCGCCACGCCTGGGTGGCGACGCCGGAGAGGCGCTGGAGGAAGTTGAGCGCGACGCGCTCGGCCACCAGAAGCGAGGCGAAGGCTCCGCGCGCGAACGCCAGCACGTCGCCGACCTCCACCGGGTCACCGTCCTCGTTCGCGAATTCGACCACCACGCTCGCGTCGACCTGCCGATACGTCTCGGCGAACGCGGCCAGGCCCGACACGACCCCCGGAGCGCGGACGACCACCCGCGCGCGTCCCGTGCGATCGGCCGCGACGGTCGCGGCCGTCGTGACGTCGCCAGCGCCGACATCCTCCGCGAGCGCGGCCCGCACCAGGTCGGAAAGCTCCAGCGGAGTGCCGTAGGCGGAGGAGGCGCTCAACCGCGGAACCAGAGCCAGGCGCCGAAGGCGACCGCCGCGGCCCAGCAGTACCAGCCGAAGAGCGGGAACGCGCGCCGCGCCAACAGCCGGAACACGAGCATGATCGCGACCACGCCCGCGACGAGCGCCGCCAGCCAACCCACCGCATAGGCCAGACCCTGGCCCGACTGTGTCGCCGTCCGCATCTCGCCGGCCTGCAGCACGATGGCTCCGGCGACGGCGGGAACGCCGAGGAGGAACGAGAACTCCGCCGCGGCAGCCGGCGCCATGCCGAGCCAGCGGCCGGCCACGATCGTGGACCCGGACCGGCTGATTCCCGGAAGGATGGCGACCATCTGCGCGCAGCCGATCCACCACGCCTGCCACCAGGAGGGCTCCACGACCTCCACTCTCTCCTCGGGGAGCGCCTTGAGGGACAGCAGGAGCGCACCGGTGACGAACAGGGTGAAGACGATGAGCGCCGGAGCCGCGAACGTCCGCTCGATCGCCGCCTCGAGCGCGAGCCCCACGATGCCCGCCGGGATCGTGCCCACCACGATCTTCCCCGCGTACGCCCAGGATCGCTCGAGCACCAGCTGCAGGATCCGCCGGCGGAAGTACACCAACACCGCGAGCAGGGTCGCGCCGTGGACGAGCACGTCGAACGCGATACCCGGCTCGTTGGCCCCGAGAAGCTCTTCGCCCATGACGAGATGCGCGCTCGAGGAAACGGGCAGGAACTCGGTCAGGCCCTGGACGACGCCCAGGATCAGAGCTTCCAGCGTGCTCATCGTCTCCTCCTCCACAGCTCGATCACCTGTTCGCGTCCAGCGCCCGCCGGCAGCGCCTGGTAGTCGCCCTGATTCCGGAACCAGGTGGACTGCCGTTTCGCATACCGGCGCGTGGCCGCCCGAATGTCCGCGATCGTCTCGTCGCGCCCTCGAACGCCCTCGAAATGTGGCCACCATTCCTGATAGCCGATGGTGTCGATCCCGGGATCCTCCGGAGTCCAGCCCGCCTCCCAGAGCCCGCGCGCCTCGGACTCGAGGCCCGTCTCGAGCATCGCGTCCAGGCGACGGTCGATCCGCGCGGCGAGCTCCGCCCGCGGCCGATCGAGCGCGACCGCCAGGTGGGGTCGGGGCGGACGGCCGCCCGACTGGAGGCGCGACAGCCGCTCCCCGGTGAGAAACCATACCTCGAGCGCGCGATCCACCCGCTGCCGGTCCGCGGCGTGGAGTCGCGTGGCGGAGTCCTGGTCGTAGCGCGCCAACGCCGCGTGCCGCTCGGCGACCGGGATCGCCTCCACGCGCGCGCGGGCCTTCTCGCGCTGCGTCTCGTCGGCGCTCTCCTCGACCGGATCGAGCGCACCCGCGAGCGCCGCGAGATACAGCCCCGTCCCGCCGCAAACGACGGCCACCCGGCCGCGCGCCCGGATCGCGTCGATCGCCGCCCCGGCCTGGGCGGCATAGTCCGCCGCCGTGTACCGCTCCCCCGGATCGACCACGTCGAGCAGATGGTGCGGCACGCGCGCCCGCTCTTCCGCGCTCGGCTTCGCGGTGCCGATGTCCAGGCCGCGATATACCTGCCGCGAGTCCGCGATCACGATCTCACCGTCCAGCGCTTCTGCGACCTCGAGCGCGATCACCGTCTTGCCGACGGCGGTCGGCCCCGCGACCACGAGGTACTCGGCTTCCTCCCGCGGGAGCACGCGCGCCTCAATGCCGGCCGAAGTGGCGATCCAGGTCCTCCAGACCGATCTGGAGCACCGCGGGACGGCCATGGACGTCGTCGTACGGGAGCCGAGTCGCGAACAGGCGGTCGATGAGCTCGGCCATCTCCTCGCGCGCGAGCGGCGAGCCGGCCTTGATCGCCGCCTTGCAGGCGAACAGGCGCGCGACCCGCTCGTGCTGGTTCATGTCGGCGCTGCCACCGCCCGGCTCCGACAGGTCGTCCAGCAGGCCGGCCAGCGCGCCCTCGGGATCGAACGCGTGGCGGAAGGCCGGAACGGCGGAGACCGCGATCGCGTCTCCGCCGAAGGGCTCGATCTCGAACCCCAGCCGTCCGATCAGCCCCTGGTACGACTCCCACGTCGCGCGCTGGATCGGAGTCAGGTGGAGCACGAGTGGAAACAGGAGCCGCTGGGCCGGCCGCTCGCCTTCCCGCAGGTCCGCGACGACCTCTTCGTAGAGGATCCGCTCGTGCGCCGAGTGCTGGTCGATGATCGCCAGCCCGCGACCCGTCTGAGCGAGGATGAACCGGTCGTGGAGCTGCCATAGGCCAGCCTCGACAGCGGCGCGGTCGAGGTCCGCCACGGCGCTTTCGATCGGCTCCTGCGCGGCGGTGCGAGCCCGGCGCGAGACGAACAGCGCGAGCTGATCGGGCCCCGCGACCGGCGCTCCGTTGACCGACCCCCTGCCGCGGGGCTCGGCGACGCGCAGGGCCGCCGCCGAAGCGCGGCTGGACGAACGGCGACTGGACCGCTCGAGCGGTACGCGGGACGCCACGGCGGGCCCGGCGCCCAGCGCCGACCGAATCGCCTCCTCGACCGCCGCGGCCACCCCCGCCGGATCGCGAAACCGGACCTCCCGCTTGGCGGGATGCACGTTGACGTCGACGGCGGAGGGGTCGATCCGGATCCTCAGGAAGAGGTCCGGCCGCGTACCCGCGGGGAGGGTCGACCGGTAGCCACGCAGCGCGGCCTTGAGGACGTCGGGCGCGTCGACCGGCCTGCCGTTCACGAAGACGAACAGCCGGCGGCGGCTCGTGGCCGCGGCCACCGGGCGCTGGGCCATCCCGTCTACGGCGAGACCGGCCTCGACGAGCTCCTCCACGGGTAGCAGGGTGTCCACGTATGCCGTGTCGTAGAGACCCGCCAGCCGCTCGCGCAGATCGCGCGCCGGAGCAAGCGACAGGATCGCGCGCGGGCCGTGGGTCGCGCGCCAGGCAACGTCCACGCGCGCCAGCGCGTGCTCGACCAGCCGCTGAACGAGATGCGCCTGCTCGGTGGCGTGGGATTTGAGGAACCGCTTTCGCGCCGGGGTATTGTAGAAGAGCTGGCGCACGTCCACGGTCGTTCCCGTGGCGCGGGCCGCGCGCTCCACCGCGGCCACCCGGCCACCTTCGACCCGGAGCGCGGTGCCCTCGCCGCCGGCCGGCGCGGTCTCCAGCAGCATCCGGCTCACGGCGGCGATCGAGGGCAGGGCCTCGCCTCGAAACCCCAGCGAGGCGATCCGCTCGAGGTCCTCCAGCCGCTCGATCTTGCTGGTGGCGTGCCGCTCGAGCGCGGCCAGCGCGTCGTGCCGGCTCATTCCCCGCCCGTCGTCGGCGACCGAGATCCGCTCCTGCCCCGCCGCATCGATCGTCACGTCGATCCGGGTCGCGCCGGCGTCGAGCGCGTTGTCGATCAGCTCCTTGAGAACGGAAGCGGGCCGCTCGACGACTTCCCCGGCCGCGATCTGGTTGACGACCCCGTCGGGGAGGACCCGGATGCGCCTCTCCTCCGCGAGCGGCTCCTCCATCAGGGCATCTCGAAGCGGTGCTCGGGATGGCGCACGACTAGGACGGCGCACGGCGCTTTGCGGACGACCTTCTCGGCGGTCGACCCGAAGAGCGTCTCGGACAGACCGCTCTGCCCGTGGCTCCCGATGACCAGCACGTCCGCTTCCAGCTCGCGCGCGGCGCGGATGACCTCCAGGAACGGCTTGCCGTGGCGCACGTGGGTCAGGGCCCGGGCGCCGAGCTCCTCGTCCTGCGCCAGGTCGGCCAGCGCGATGCGCGCATTGCTCTCCAGCTCCTCGAACACCTCCTGCGAGGGGAAGTGCTTGAGGTTGAAGCTCTCCCAGTACGAGAACTCCTCGATGACGTGGAGCAGGTGGAGCTCCGCGTCGGAGGCCGACGCGACCGCGACCGCGTGCTCCGCCGCGGCCCGCGCGGCGGCGGAGAAGTCCGTGGCGAGCAGGACATTGCGGTACCGGATCATGGCGGCTATGTCTCGGAGAGGATCGGAAATTCGTGCAGGCGTCGAACGCAGGCGGATCCCGCGTTCGAGTTCAATCTAGCGGGATGATTTGATCGGGCGCCACCCAGCCCGCGGGCAGGCCGGAGGCGCGCACGCGCCAACCGTCCGGCGCCTGCTCGAGCACGCGCACGAGCGCGCCTTCCGGCAGTGCGTCGATCCGCTTGCCGCCGGGCGCGGCGTGGAGCTCTGCGCCGGC
>DATFFS010000008.1:0-17391 GCA_035249945.1 Gemmatimonadota bacterium | reverse complement strand
TCCAGATCCTCGAAGTCGTAGCTGAAGTCGACGGCCGGCGAGGCGGGCTCCATGCGGACCCGGTCGATCGTGCCGTCCGGATTCAGCTGGAAGGTGACGAACGCGTCGGCTCGAAGGGCGCGCTCCCGCCAGCGGACGAGGAACGTGTCGTACTGCCAGTGCGCGAGGTCGCCGGTCAGCAGCGGCGTGTTGGAGAACCGCATGACCAGGCCGCCGTCTTCCAGTGCGATCCCGACCTCCCCGTACCACGGGTCCTCGTACGTGCCGGCGTACCTGGCCAGCGGGAGCGAGGGCCCCGCGGTCGAGTCCCGCGCCGTCGCGGCCGCGCTCACCTGAGCGGTGTTCATGGAATCGACGCGCGCCACGAAGACGCGCCACCCTTCCAGCCAGTCGAACGGAGGGTCGACATCCAGGTAGTGATCGAGAACGTGGAATGCGATCGCGTCGAAGGCCGGCGACTCCTGGTTGATCAGGACCGCCACCCCGAGGTTCGCCTCAGGGATCATCGCCACGCGCGACGTGAACCCCGGGAGCCCGCCGGTGTGTCGCACCATCTTCTCGCCGCGATAGTCCCCCACGAAGAAGCCGAGCGCGTAGCCGTTGAAGTTGCCTTCCAGCGGCGCAAGCTCGGGAGGCGGCGGATCGGGCTCGATCGGCGTGACCAGCTTCCAGAGCTCGCGGCTGGTGGCCTGCGAGAAGAGCGAGTCGCCACTGGCCAGCTTGCCGCGGGCGAGCTGGAGGCCGAGCCACTTCGCCATGTCGGCCGCGCTCGACATGACGCCCCCGGCGGGGCTGATCGAGGTGCTCGTCTCCGGCGCGACGAACCGCACCGTTCCCTCCACCCGCGCATGAGTCGACGCGATGTTCCGTCCCGGTTCGGCGGCGACGAGAGTCGAGCGGCTGTCGGCCATGCCCGCGGGTTCGAGGATTCGCTCCTCGATGAATTCCTCCCACGGCATTCCGCTCGCCGCCTCTACCACCTCCCCGGCCACCATGTACAGCACGTTGTCGTAGTTGTAGCCGGCGCGGAACGTGTTCTCGATCGGCAGGTGGCGGAGCCGGCGTACGATCTCGTCGCGGTCGAGCGTGGAGGCCGGCCAGAAGAGGAGGTCGCCCGCGCCGAGGCCGAGCCCGCTGCGGTGAACGAGAAGGTCGCGGACGGTCAGCTCGGCGGTCACGTAGGGGTCCGACAGGCGAAACCACGGCAGCGCCTCGATCACCGGCTGATCCCACGCCAGCTTCCCCTCGTCGACCAGGATGCCGAGCGCGGTGGCGGTGAACGCCTTGGTGTTCGAGGCGATGCCGAAGAGCGTGTGCTCGTCGACCGAATCGGGCTCCCCGAGTCGCCGAACGCCGTAGCCTTCCGCCAGCACGACCTCTCCGTCCTTGACGATCGCCAGCGCCACTCCCGGCACCTCGAACGTCTCCATTACCTCATGGACGTAGGCGTCCAGGCCGGGTGGGGGGCTGACCTGCGCGCGCGTCGCGAGCGGGGTAGCGAGCGGGATAGTCGCAAGTGCACCGAAAGCGATGATCGATCGCATGAGAGTCTCCACGCAGAGTTCTGAGAGGTGGGCCCGACCCTCTTTCCGAGCCAACCAACGTCCCCGACGTCCCGGGGGTTTCATCGAATGAAGATATGCCCAGCGGCCGACCGGTTCTTCTTTCAACGCGTGCGGGCCACAGCAACTGCGGTCTTCAGTAGAGCATTACGCGCGGAGTCACGTGGTCCAGGAAGAGGATGCCGTCGTACTGATCGCGAAGAATCATCGAGAGGGCGGTCGTCCCGTTATAGCGCGCCGTGATGGGTTCGTCCATCCAGGCCGTCTCGACCCTCTCCGGCGCCTGCGACAGATCGACGAACAGGGCCTCGCCCCCGACACCGTGGAGCAACGCCTCGAGGCTTCCGGGCTCTGCCGGCTCGATCGTGTAGACCTCCCCGCTGTTGTCCACGGCTTGGCCTTGATACGCATACAATCCGATCGTGTATACCGCGTCGCCGTAGCGTTCCCGCACCCAACTCCCCATCGTGCGGGCGGCTACATCGGGAAACATGGTCGTGTCCGGCGGGATCGCCAGGTTGTCGTGGCGCAGGTGAAAGTTGTGCCCCCAGACGATCACCTTCCGGTCCGGGTAGAGCTCGTCGAGAAGAAACGTCAGGTTCCCGGCCATCCCCTGGTCGCGCCGCTCGACATACTCCCTCGTAGTCGGCGCCGCCTGCTGTCGGATGTACCACGCCATGGAGCGGGCCGTCTGGCGAGCGACCCCGGATGCGTTCGTACGGTGGTCCGCAGGATCTGTTCCATTCGGGGCCGGGTGATCGGCAAGGAACACCGCGAGGCGGTCGTACGCTTCGGCCATGCGCTGCCCATCCTCTGACCGGAAGTACTCACGGCGCTCGCGGCCGCCCCCGGCGTATACTTCGAGGAACAGCGAGTCCAGCGTGAACACCTCCGCCGCGTACTCCCTGTCGGTGCTCGCAACCGCTCCCGAGAGGAACCCCGGCCGACCCTCCTTGTTGTTCCCGATCGGCTGTACATCGATCCCCGCCAAACGGAGAGGCCGGTCTCCGCCTCTGGTCGTGCGCAAATACTCGAAGAGGGGAAGGACCTCCTCGGTATGCCAGACACCGAAGGCGCAGCTCGTCAGCGTGGATAGGGCCGAGACCTCGGCGGCGGTGAGATCGGCGTCGTAGCACTGGTAGAGCGCGCTCTCGAAGGCGAGCACGTCGTATCCCAGCTCCTCATGGAGGAAGCGAACGATCCGCGCCTTGATGAGGTTGTATTCCCGTGTCCCGTGCGCGTTCTCTCCGAGCTGAACGACCCGCTTCCCTTCGAGTAGCGGTCTCAGGAACTCCAGGTCATCGAAGCCCTCGGCTTGCAGAGCGATCGGATGGTACGAATCGGCCTGCCCTGGTGGAAATCGGCCAGATGAGCAACCGGGGAGAAGCGCGAGGAGAAGGAGAAGGACGAGAAGGCGTATCTTCTGAACAATTATACCGGTAGCACCCATCCGGAGAACCGCCAACTGTTGCTGATACCACTCGTCCACGACATGCTAGAATGCTAGCATCAAGAATCCGCCTCGTCAATCACCGTCCCGGCCGGATCGCGGGGGCGGCCGCCGCCGAACGCCCACTGCACGTTGACGATCGGTCCGCAGCAGGTCCAGTCGTTCTGGTCGACGAAGAGCGCGACGCCGAGATCGGCGGAGAGCCGCTCGCCCATGAGCCGCACGCCTCCCGAGAGCAGGCCCCCCGACTCGCCGGGGACGAACGCGTTGTCGGTGACGAGTGCGGCCGAGCGATGGAAGCGGTACTCCCCTCCGACCAGGAACAGGGGCTTATCGGCGAACTCGAGATCGTCGTCCGCGCCCTCTGCTAGATAGGGCACAGCGACAGCCAGGTTGACCACTCGTCCCGCTGGGCCGAGCGTCAGACTCGCGTGAACCGTGCCGAAGCTCTCGCCCTCGTCCTCCTCCCCGTAGACGTCGCCGGTAAGGAAGACGATGGCGGCGCCCGCCGCTAGCTGCACGTTCGGCGTCGCCACGATTCCCACCTTGGGCGCCACGTACCAGAGCTCCGCGACGATCTCGGGCAGGATCGTGGTGCCGGCCGTCACCTGCAGCCGATCGACGATCCCGTACGTCACGTAGGGAAAGAAGAGCTCCTGGAAGCCGGCGTGGCCGGCGCCGCCGGCGAGCGTGCGACCGGTGGGAGTGGCGAACAGGCGGTCGCGCACCCTGTCTTCGTTCCATACTCCACCGCCGTGCACGGTCCCCCGCACCGGCGCGACCGAAATCACGCGCGCGCGGTCGACCGTGACGGTGGCCCCGCTCGGCGTCTCGAGCATGACCGCGTCGCCCGCGGCCGAGACCACCCTCCCGTAGAGCGTGGAGCCGTCCTCGAGTCGGACCTCGAGCAACTGGTCTCCGGGCGCGAGCAGAGCCTCCTCCTGGGCCACGGCCGGTCCCGCGAGCAAGACGGCGCCGGTCGCTATGATGCTCAGGATGGAGGCCGGATGACTCATGCGTTGGTAAACATGCGCCGTTGGTCGCGGGTTTGCCTACAGCGCACGGCCGAGCGCCTGCTCCAGCGCCTCCCGGCGCCCGCGGCTCAGCCGCAGCTCGGCACCGCCTTCGAGCACGACCACATAGTCGCCGTGAAAGAAGGGATGCAGCTCCCGGATCCGGTCCACGCGGATGATGTGGCTGCGGTGGATGCGGACGAACCGCCGGGGGTCGAGTCGTTCCTCGAGGGACTTCATCGTGTCGTCGAGGAGATGCCTCCGCCGTCCGACATGCACCTCGACGTAATCCCCCGCCGCTTCGAAGCGGTCGACCTCGTCCACCTTGAGGACGACCACGCGATCGCGCTCGCGAACGGTCAGGTGGGTCAGCCAGCGATCGCCATGGTCGCCGACGTCGCGGCGATCCTCCAGCAGTGACGCCAGCCGCCGGGCGAGATCGCTCTCCCCCTGCTCCCGGATCCGCTCGCGGGCACGGCTCAGGGCCTCGGCGAAGCGGCGGTCGTCGAACGGCTTGAGGAGGTAGTCCAGCGCCCGTGCCTCGAACGCCCTGAGCGCGTAGCGGTCATACGCGGTCACGAACACCACGACCGGCATTCTCTCCGCCCCCAGCGCCTCGATCACGCCGAACCCGTCCATGCCGGGCATCTGGACGTCGAGAAATACGAGGTCAGGAGCGAGCGACTCGATCGCTTCGACGGCGCGCGGGCCGCTTCCGCGCTCGCCTACGATCTCCACGTCGGGCTCGGCCTCGAGCAGCACCCGCAGGTTCTCGCGTGCGGGCGGCTCGTCGTCGACGATCAGCACTCGGATCGGAGGAATCACGACTCGACTCCGTCGGCCGACCACGGGAATCCGACCGTCACCTCGACGCCGCCGCCCGAGCGGGCGCCGATCTCGAACGCGTGACGGTCTCCGTAGAGTTCCTCCAGCCTGGCGCGCGTGTTCGCCAGTCCGACACCCGAGGGTGCGACTGGCGCTCCATCACGACGAAGCGCGCGTCGGGATCCGAGCCCGATCCCGTCGTCCCGCACCGACACGATCAGCCGATCGCCGTCACGGCGCGTCCGGACCTCGACGCGTCCCGGCGCGTCGCGCGGCGCGATGCCGTGGCGCACCGCGTTCTCGACCAGCGGCTGGAGTAGCAGCGGCGGCACCCGCGCGGCGCGCAGGTGGGCCGGCACGTCGATCGCCACCGCCAGCCGATCGCCGAAGCGAATGCGCTCGATGTCGAGATACCGGTCCAGGAAGGCGAGCTCCTGCCACAGCGGAACCAGCGGCTCCTCGCCGGACTCGAGCGCATAGCGCAGCAGGTCGCCCAGGCCGCCCAGCATCTCGACCGCGGCGGTCGCGCGGCCACCGCGGACCTGCGCCGCCACGGCATTCAGCGCGTTGAACAGGAAATGGGGGTTGAGCTGCATGCGCAGGGCGTCGAGGCGCGCGCGCGCGAGCTGGGTCTCGAGCCGCGAGGCCCGCAGGTCCCGCTCGCGGTAGCGGTCGTGGTAGTCGAACGCGTATGCCGCGCCCAGCACCGCCCCGTATGTGAGCACGTCGAGGTAGAGCCGCGAGAGGAAGAGAAGGCGCAGGAACTCTCCCGCCGTCTCGGTCATTTCCGCCGTCACGCCGAGGAGAGAGAAGAATGCGAAGAGCCATACGGCGTGGAGCGCGGCGCCCGCCAGGCTGGCTGCCCCGTGAACGATCCCCGCTCGCCACAGCGACCCACGCTCGAGCCGTACGCGGCGGCCGAGCCACGCGATCGCCGGGGTGGCGGGAACCCAGAACCACCAGACCGGCACGGCGCGAAGGATCGAAAGCCACCAGGGCGCCGGAGCCCCCTCCATGGCGCTCGCCACGTGGGCCTGGGCCGCGCTCGCCAGACCCAGCAGCGTCCAGAAGCCGAACACGCCCGCGACTCGGAAGAGCTTGCTCCGACCGAGGCGGGTTTCGCTTTCGATCATGGCGCGATCTTCGCCCCGGGCGCCGCGCGGGTCAACGCGTCGGCGAGCCGCGGCCCGGTTCCGTCTCGACCAGGACGAACTCGATCGGCACCACCAGGGACGCGACCTTCACGACCCGGTGGGGAGCGGCGGTCGTGATCCAGAATGCCGCCGGCGCGTCCTCTCGCCGGATCTCTACGCGGTACGTCTCGAACGTTCCGGCCGGGACCGCGACCGTTTCGACCCCGGTCACCTCGAGCACGGTCTCGCTCACCTGGCCACGTCCTCCGGAGAAGAGGTCGATCCTCCAGGCTGCCGAGTCCGACCACGGGAGTGCCGGCAGGAGCGGCTGGAGCAGGTTGTCGTCGACGACTCCCGCCGGCACTTCGACATCGAGCGCTCTGCCCTCCATGCGTCCTTCCGGGGACGGCGTCCGGGCGTTGCCCGTCGCGCGCCCTCGGGCATACTCGATCGACACCCCCATCGAATCGCCCATCGCGCTTCCGGTCTGGCGCACGGACAGCGGCGTGAGGTCCGCCGTGAAGAGAACCGTCGTTCGCTGCTTCATCCGACCGGTGATCTCGGTCGATTCGGTGTATCTCCATCCCGCCTCGACGCGCTCGAGCGTGAGGCGCTGACCGCCGATCGGCGCGCCGCCGGCGAGTACCGCGAAGGAGTCCGAAGCGGCTACCAGTCGGCTGGAGTCGAAAGGCGCCGGCCGGACATCCTGGGCCGGAAGCCGGGAACCGAAGAGCAGGAGGGCGAGAAGCGGCGCGGTCGTGTGCATGAGGCCTCCGGTCAAGGGGGTCATGAGAGTCAACGCGTCGGCGCGGCAGCCGCGCCGTCCGCCAGGATTCCTGACAGGATTTCCGCCACCTGCTCCCACGGCATGGGCGGCGTGTGCATGGCGAAGGCCGTCGCGGGCTCGAGCCCTTCGCGCTCGACCACCTCGGCGACCTCCAGCAGGTACTCGGGCCAGAACGCCTTCCCGTCGGGGCCGATCTGGAGCAGGTCGCTGGCATATAGCACGCGTCGCTCCGGCAGCCAGGCGAGCATCATTCGCTCGCCGCCCTCGCCGCGAACCGGGAGGAGCTCGATCCGGTTCGGCCCCTCGCCGATCGTGGCTCGGCTGCCGACGCGGCGGATCTCCGCTGGGCGCGGGACCCGGGACAGCGAGTCGGGCCGCCGGACGTGGGGCGCGGCGATCAGGCGCTCGATGAGCGGCGCGTTCAGGTCGAGCGCGTACACCGGGATCCCGCGGGCCACGTACTCCCGGATCCCGCCCACGTGGGGCCAGGCGTCCGAGGTTGAGACGACCGCCTTGACGGCCTTTCCGGGAAACCGCTCGGCCGCCATGTCCAGGACGGCCCGCGACCAATCGGAGGTCATGGTCGCCTCCAGCACCACGATTCCATCGGGCTGGTCGACGTAGCTCGCCGCATAGACGCCGGGAATCGTAATCACGCCGGGGGCCAGCTCGATCGGCTCGGCGGGATCCCGTCCCGGGAACTCCCCGGGAGCGAGCGACAAGAAGTCCATGGCCGGGCCCGCCGCGAACGCCTGCCGGATCTCGGCCGCGATCGCGAAGGAGTCCGCCGGGGCCGGCGCGTCGAAGGCGACCGAGGAGATCAGCTCGCGCTCGAGCGGGTACCCCAGCCGGAAGACGTCCCGCTGGCGCGGATACAGGAGCCCGCCCGGCTCGAGCGACCACAGAGACCACACCGTCATGGTCGGCGTGTCTCCCCAGATCGCCGTGAACATCGCGCCCTCGGGCTCCGGATAGGAGACGGCGGAGGGTAGGTGCGTCTCGGCGTTGAGGTAGAGCCGCACGGGTCGCTCGTCCCACGTGAACGTCACCACGCGGTGCCCGACCCCTTGCAGCACGGTGTCGCCCGCCACCGCGAGGTCGGGGGCGTCGAGCGCGGTCAGGAGCACGCGCTCCGGCGAGAGGTCGAGCGACGCGAGCGCTTCGGCGTGCCGGTCGGGCATCGCCGGCCGCATGCCGCCCTCGTGTCCCATCGCTCCGGCCTCGCGGTCGGCGATTGTGACGACGGCGGTCCATTCGGGCTGCCAGAATCCCCGCTGCTCCTGGGTCCGGCGAAGCCGCCCGTCATCGAGGTCCCGGAGCGCCGCGAACTGGCGATACGTCGTGAGCCAGGGGCCCTCCGGGCGCTCGGACTGCTCGAGCGCGTGCTCGTGACCCAGCCCCTCGACGCGGATCGAGCCCAGCGCCCGCCAGCGCGCCTCGCCGCCCATCGCCTCGATCGCGGTGGAAACCGCGGCGGCGGCCGGGCCGGGTGTCTGGGGTGCCGCCATTCCCGCCGTGCCCAGCAGCCCGGCGATGGCGATCGCAAGGGATCGTCTCATTACTGGCCTCCAGTGTGGTCGGTATCGGATCGACTGCGCGGTGAAAAGAGTCGCGTCGCGAGGACCCTTTCCCCAGAAGGTTTCGGCCGGGAGGATCCGTGAGCCGGTGAGTTGGACCTAAAAGTCGGTGGGCGGGTCCGTGGCGCTGAAGTAGGACGTCAGTCCCTCGTCTTGAACCACGCCGCCGCGCCGGCGGCCGCGATGCCGGCGCCGGCCAGGAGCCAGCGACGATGCGTGGTGACCCAGAGCTGCGGACTCTTCTCGTGCGAGCGCGCGTCGAAGCGGCCATGCGCGCCGTGGTCGCCGGGCAGCGGCTCCCAGAGGTTGTGGGGCTGATCCGGATCGCGCGGTACCGTCGTTTGCTGAGACTGGAACCCGGTGCGCGCGAGGTACCGATCGCCGAGCCCCGGAACGAGCTTGTTGAGGAGCACGACCAGAGTCGTCGGTAACCCGACGTTCAGCTCGCGACGCTCGTGGTGCGCCGCCCAGAAGATCCCCGCCGCGGCGACCTCGGGCTGGAAGATCGGCGGCACCGGCTGGGCCTCGTTCGGCAGCCGGCTCTTGACCCAGTCGAACTGCGGGGTGTTGAGCGCCGGCAGCTGGACCATCGTCACCCGCACCCGGCTGCCGTAGTGGAACAGCTCGCAGCGCAGCGATTCGGTGAAGCCCTGCACGGCGTGCTTGGCCCCGCAGTACGCGGACTGCAGCGGGATCCCCCGATAGGCGAGGGCGGAGCCCACCTGGACGATCATGCCGCGGTCGCGCGGGACCATCCGTTTCAGCGCGGCCAGCGTCCCGTGAACGGTGCCCAGGTACGTCACCTCGGTGACGCGCCGGTACTCCTCGGCCTTCATCTGCCCGACCGGAGAGAACACCGACGCCATGGCGTTGTTGATCCATATGTCGATCGGACCGAACTCCTCCTCGACGGCCGCTGCCGCCCGCTCAACCTGCTCCGCATCGGCGACGTCGGTCGGGAGCGGCAGCGCGCGGCCACCGGCCGCCTCGACGTCGGCGCGCGCGCCCTCCAGACCGTCGCGGCCGCGGGCCAGCAGACCGATCTTCGCCCCCTGCCGCGCGAACCTGCGCGCCGTCGCCCGGCCCACGCCGGCCGACGCCCCCGTGATGACGACGACCTCCGGCCTTCCTCCGTTCCCATGTCTGCTCATGTTCGGCCTCCCTTCCACACTTCCGGCGCGCTCTCCGCGAGGTGGGCCGCTGCCGGCCGGCCCGCAGCCTCGCGGCCTGCGCCTTCGCGGTATGCGGTCTCCTGTCCGATGTTCTCGGTCATTCGCCGAACTCCAGGGTCACGGCCGCCACGCTCTGGGGCGGGAGCGCGACGTCGAGCTCCAGCGAGTCTCCGTCGCTCTTCCACGCCATGGGCTCTTGCACGAGCCGTGACGCCGCATGGAGCCGCTCCACCTCGTTCTCGCCGATATAGTCCGGCTCGCCCATCTCCACCCAGACCCGCCATGGGTTGGCGTGGTCCTCGTCGATCCGCTCCAGATAGGCGCCGCAGGGCTCGGGCGCGCCGGTCAGCCGTATACGCACCGGTTCGGTGTGGATCTCGTGCCTCGGCGGGGCGTGGTTTATGAGCAGGGCCGTAACCGAGCGCTCCTTCCGCACGACCCAGCCGGCCACCGTCTCGTGCTCGCCCTCGACCGGCAGCGACTCGCTGCCCAGCCGGTGCAGGAGCTCGAACGCGCGGTAGGCGGGCTTCGCCACCCCGTGGAGGTTGAGGAGCCCGAAGCCGCCGTGGAAGGGCGCGAACGGGAAGTAGTTCTCCTCGAAGATGTCGGAGAAGGTCCAGAAGCTGTAGCCGTCGACGAGGCCCTGGACGCCCATCAGGATGCGGGTGAGGAACGCAGCGGCGAAGTGCTGGTCGTGCCGCGAATCGCGCGGATTGGAGGAGACGTTCCATTCCGTGTAGAACAAGGGCCGCCCGCGCGCCTGCTCGCGCGCCTCGGACGCCCGGTCGCGCATGACGTTCGGCGGCGCATTGGCGAGCTGGGTCTCGGTGTCAGCACCGATCTCGCCGAAGGCGTCGGTCGGGTAGTAGTGGGTGGTGACGAAGTCGGCGGGCAGCCCCTCCCGCTCGCAGAAGTCGAGGAACTCGGGGATCCACGCGTTCTGCGCCGTCGCCGGCCCGCCGACCCTGAGCCCGGGGTCCACCCCCTTGACCGCTTTGGCGGTGTGCCGGTACAGCTCGAAGTAGTCCGCTTGGGTGCCGGTCCAGAAATGGTGGAGGTTGGGCTCGTTCCAGCACTCGAAGTACCACTCGCCCACCTCGCGCGCGCCGTACCGCTCGACCCAGTGGCCGACGAGCTTCTCGATCAGCGTCCCCCACGCCCGATAGTCCCTGGGCGGGGTGACGTTTCCCTGGTAGCGGAAGACGGTCTTGCCACCCGAGGCCAGCGTTTCGGGCATGAAGCTCAGCTCGACGAAGGGCCGCATGCCGTTGTCGAGCAGGAAGTCGACGTAGCGGTCGGCGTTGAAGAAGGAGTAGAGGAGCCTCTCGTTATGGCTGATCAGGGTTCCCATCAGGTCCGAGAGGATGCCATGGAAGCGCACGTGGCGGAACCCGAGCTCCCGATGGCAGCGGGCCAGCTGGGCCTGCCAGTCGGATCGCAGGGACAGCGGCGCGTGACCGCTGCCCACCGTGTGCTCCCAGAAGTGCTCGAAACGGGTCGGCGGCCGTCTCCAGTCGCAGGTCAACAGCGGCATGCGTCTGAATCTCGCCGCTTCGCGGGCTTTTTCTGTCGGATGGATGACCATGCGAGCAACCCTTTGCCACCTCCGGGTCACGAATGGAATGACGCGTCCGAACCCCGACCGCAGGAGGCTCCACGATGCTTCCCAGTCCCGCTTCGACCGCCCTCTTCTCGTCTCTTATCGCGCTGGTGGCGCTCCTCGATCCTGTCGCGGCTCCCGCGCAGAGCGCCGAGGCCGGGATCCGGTACGCCGAGCCGGTGCGCCTGCCGCTGGCCGAGGAGGTCGCGCTCGCCCGCAGCGCGGCACCCGCATCCGTCTCCGCGGCGGCCACCGTGCTGGTCCTCGAGGATGGCGCGACGCGCTGGGTCGTGGCCGAGGAGGGTTCGAACGGCGCCACCTGCTACGTCAGCCGAACGTGGCCGGGCAGTCTCGAACCCCATTGCTTCGATCCTGAGGGATCCAAGACGATCCTGCCCATCCATTTGCGGACCCTCGAGCTGGGCCATGCCGGAGCCAGCGAGGAGGAGATCGACAGGGAGATCGAAGCGGGAGTCGGATCCGGGCGATTCCGCTACCCGACGCGTCCCGCCATGTCCTACATGCTATCGTCCGCCCAGCAGCTGGTGAGCGACGAGGGACAGGCGGCCGGAGCGTGGAAGCCGCATCTCATGATCTACTGGCCCGGACTGACCAAGGCGGACCTCGGCGCGGCGGGCGGGGGCCCGCTCGTCGCCGATTCGATGATCCTGGTCGACGAGGGAACGGACGAAGCGTGCCTGATCATCGTATACCCGGAGTTCGTGGAGCCCGCGATGGCGTCGGCGGATTGACGACGGACGAAGAGCTCGTCGCCGCCTATCTGACTGCGCTGGACGAGCGCGCCTTCCGCGATCTCTACCGGCGGCACACCCCGTCACTCTGGCGCATGGCGCTCCGGTTGGCGCGCGGCGCCGAGGAAGAGGCGCGGGACATCGTGCAGGAGACGTGGTTGCGAGCGGTGGAGCGGCTGCCATCCTTCCGCTGGGAATCGAGCCTTCGGACCTGGCTTGTGTCGATCGCGCTGAACTGCGCACACGAGCAGGGGCGCAGGTCTGGCCGCTGGACGACGGTCGCGGACGTCGATGCCGTGATGACGGGCGAGGTCGGAGTGAATCCGGAACGTGCAGGCGGTCCCGCGTCGGTCGATCCGGTCGACCTCTCGCGTGCGATCGATGCACTACCCGACGGATACCAGCGGGTGCTCGTGCTCCACGACGTCGAAGGATACACCCACGCCGAGATCGGCCGGACGCTGGGCATCGAGCCGGGCACGTCCAAGAGTCAGCTTCATCGCGCCCGCGCGTGGGTGCGCGGGCGGCTGGCGGCGGCAGGAGGAGGCGGGCCTTGATCGAGGATTCGAAGGACGGCGGAATGCGCGTCGACTGGAGCGCAGCGGAACACGCCGCGCTCGAGCACCTCCGCCACGTACTGCCGCCCCCGGACCTCGAGGATTCGGTCGTGGCCGCGCTCGGGGACCGGGGATTCGTCGTGTCGGCGGCGGCGGTCTCCGGATCCGCCGGTCAGGAGCGGCGCGTTCCCGCACACCGCAGGTGGGGCTGGGCCGGGCTCGCACTTGCCGCCTGCGTGGCCGCGTTCTATGCGGGGCTCTCGATATCCGAGCGCGGCGCCGGCCGGTCGGATGTCGATGCCGGCCTCCCCGCCGCGGTGGCCGCGCCGAGCCGCTATCTGCTCCTGCTCTACGAGGACGAATCCTATCAGGCCCCGGCGACGTCCGCCGAGGGCGAAGCACGCGCAGCGGAGTACTCCGCCTGGGCGGCAGGCGTGCGCGCCGAGAGCGTCCCGATCGAGGGCGAGGAGCTGTCGCCGGCTGCGAGCGCGCGCATGCTGGACGGATCGGGTGACGGGATCGTGGAAACGGATGGCGCGCCCGCCGGGACCGCGGGGATCCTCGCGGGCTACTTCGTGATCGAAGCGCCGGACGAAGACGCGGCGATCGCCATCGCGCGTACGATTCCGCATCTGACGTACGGCGGCAGAGTGGTCGTCCGCGCCGTGGTCCAGCACTGAGACGGCCAGCGGTTTAACGAATCGGCGCGTAGCCGGTCCAACGGCAGTGATCGGCTTCGTCATCCGATGCCCGTCGCTCTTCGCCGTGATGGGTCTGCTGGGGGTCGCGCGCGCGTCCGCCCAGGAACTCCGGCCGCTGGCGTTCGTCGGCGTGCACGTCGTAACGATGGAGAACGACTCGATCCTGGCGGATCGAACCGTCCTGATCGTCGGCGGGCGGATCGCGGCGATCGCTCCGGCGGACGAAGCGGAGATCCCTCCCGATGCGGTGCGGATCGAAGGCAGCGGCGGATTTCTCATGCCTGGCCTGATCGATGTCCACGTGCACCCGACCGACGAGCACGATTTCCCGCTCTACCTCGCCAACGGTGTGACCACCGTGCAGATGCTGAACGCCTTCCCCGCCGTCCTCCAGTGGCGCAACGCGGTCGAAGATGGACAACGTGTCGGCCCCACGATCCACCCGTGCGCGGGACCGATCAGCGGTATCGCCGATCACGCGGGTGCGCGCCGCCGTGTGGCGGAAGTCGCAGCGGCCGGTTTCGAGTGTCTCAAGATCTATGACGAGCTCTCCGCCGAAGCCTACGACGCGATCGTAGAGACCTCGCGTGAGCGCGACCTTCGCACAGTCGGCCACGTCCCCCGTAATCTCGGCTGGCGGGACATGCTCCGGGCCGGTCCGGATGCGGTCGCGCACGCGGAGGAGTTCCTGTACAGCCCTATCGAGAGCGCGGACGACGTGTCGCGAATCGTCGAGGGGATGACCGCGGACAGCATCGCGCTCATCGCCACGCTATGGAACTACGATCTCATCGGCCGCCAGCCGGTCATACTGGACGAGCTGCTGGATCGCTCCGAGCTCCGCTTCTACTCGCCGGTGGACCGCCGCGGCTGGGAGCGCAGCCGGAATCGCTACCTGGACACGCCTCTCGAAAGCGTGCCGAACCGCCGACGGCTGCTTCGCTTCCAGCGCTCGCTGGTGAAGCGGCTCCACGAAGGCGGGGGGACGATCCTCCTCGGGACCGATGCCGGGAACAACTTCGTCCTGCCGGGCTGGTCCGCGCACGCGGAGCTCGGCCAGCTGGTGCAATCCGGTCTCACACCGTACGAGGCGCTGCGGGCCGCGACCCGAGACGCGGCGCGGTTCCTTGGCGACGACGCGGGAACGGTAACGGTAGGCAGGCGCGCCGATCTGGTTCTCGTGGCGGGGAATCCGCTGGCGGAGATCTCCAATGCCGCGCTCATCGTGGGTGTAGCGGTCCGTGGGCGGTGGATGTCGCGGGACTGGCTGCGTAAGACCCTGGAGGAGCAGGCGACCGCGTTCGCGTCGGAGTCGGAGTTTCTCCGCGACGTCGAGGTGTCCGGGCTCGAGATCGCCCTCGAGAAGCTGCGAAGATCGAGCACCCAGAATACGCCGGTGCTTCGCCGGCGCGCCCTGAACGAGCTGGGCTATCAGCTCTGGTACCGCGAGGGTAATCTTCTGGACGCCATACGGGCGTTCGAGGCGAACGTCGAGCTTCATCCCGGCTGGGAGCCGGCGAGCCGATCGCTGGCCGATGCGTGTGCCGCGGCCCTCAGCGCACCCGCTCGCGACGGTAGGCCGCTGGGGTCAGGCCGGTGTGCGCCTTGAGCGCCCGCGTGAGATGACTCTGGTCGGCGAACCCGGCGGCAAGGGCGATCCCGGCGATCGGATCGTCGGACTCGACGAGTTGTCGGGCCGCCCACTCCAGCCGGAGCCTCCGCACCCGCCCGTGGATCGTCTCGCGATAGCGATCCCTGAATGCGCGCGAAAGGTGAGCCGGATGCACGCCCGCTTCGCGGGCCAGCTCCGAGAGCCGTAACGGGTCGCGGAAGCGGTCTTCCAGCATATCCCGCACTCTGCGCAGCCAGGCCGGCTCGGCACCCCGGGCGTACGTCTTCAGCCGCGCCGCGACCGCGAGCAGGTCCAGCGCTCCCGCTTCGAGCGCGAGCGGCGCGGCAGCATCCTTCGCCGATAGCTCCCGCGCGAGCGCGTGAGCGCGAGCCAAGATCCCCGGATGCCGGAAATACGCGCTGACCTCGAGCAGCCCCTCGACCGAGCGCAGGAGCTCGTCGTTCGGCTCCGGCTCGACGACGAGCACGCGCGCCCCGGCGCGCCGGATCGCGTTGCCATGTGGATCGCCGGCCGGCTCGACCAGGACCGTTCCGGGAGTGCAGTCCCGGCTCCGCCGGTCGCCGACGTGATCGAAGGAGCCCTCCAGCATGACGCACACGATCGGGCGCTCGTGGACATGGCGCTCCAGGAGGACGCCCGCCGGAAATCGCGCTTCGGTGATGTCGACCGAGCCCGCAGCGCGCGTGTGGGCGCGCGCGCTTCCCATCGTGACGGGGACTGGGCCGCTTCTCATGCGATTCAAACCCGGCTCGCCCCCGGCGGGTTGCCCGCGTTCCAAAAACCCGCTTGGCTTCAAGACGGCGATGCGCCTGGCCGGCTAGGCTGACCTCGGGCGCGGCGATGGCCGCACCATGGCCCAGCCGAATCGAATCCTCGAAGGAGGCTCGCGCATGCGCTTCGTTCATCCGACTCTGATCCTCGGCGCCTCCCTGCTCGTCGCGTGCGGCGCCGACCCGTCGGCCGTCGACCCGGCGGTTCCGACCGGCCTGGAGCTCTCCGGCAGCCCGGTCGTGGAGTCCGCCTCGGGCGGGTACCATTTCACGACGGATCCACGCTTCTTCGGCTTCCCCGTCGATAACAGGCTCACCTTCACCGCCATGCGCCACGCCGACGGCAAGATCAGCGGCCACTACAATTACGAGCAGGGGGCCTTCGGGGAGCGGTTCATCTTCAAGGGGTCGGTGACCTGCTTCGTGATCTACGACACCCCCATCCTCCAGGATTGGCCCGACATCCCCGCGATGACCGGCAACCGCGCGAAGTGGGGCGGGCTGATCGAGTTCAGCAACGACCCGACGCTCCCCGCGGGCGGCTTCATCTGGTTCCAGTCGATCGACAACGGGGAAGGTGCGGCCGCGCCGCCCGACCTGAGCACGATCTCGGGCTTCGGCGACGAGGCCGCGAACGAGGCGTTCTGCAACGCCGCCACCGTGCCGAACCCGAACTTCGGCCCCCACCCGGTGAGCGGGAACATCGACGTGCGACCCTAGCGCCTCCTGAGGGGTCGCAAGGCGGCCGGTCCCGCAGCGCGTCCGCTACGCGCGCGGGACCCGGATCGCCTCTCACCTAACCGCCCGCGGCGCGAAACCGCCCGGTCACCCGCGTGAACGAGCCGATCGCCGCCCAGACCTTTCGCGCGATCGTCCGCCGTCTCTAAGGTTCCCGGACCCGATGCCGGACATCTCACCCCAGAGGCCGCCCATGCTCCGTTTCGCCGCTTCCCTGGCCGCGCTCCTGCTCCTGCCCGCCGTCGCGTTGCCGGCCCAGCCGGCTCTCCCGGACAGCGTCACCGTCGAGCGCGTGCTGGAGGGGGCGAGCCTCTTCAACGACGGGTCGTGCACGTTCTGCCACGCGATCGGCGGTCGCGGCCGGGGTCGGAACGGGCCCGATCTCTCGAGCGGAAGCTGGCTGCACGGAGACGGCTCGTTCGAAGGGATCTTCCGGACGCTCTGGTGGGGCGTCGAGCGCGACGAGATGCGAGCCGATCCGCCGTTCGAGTTCGAGATGCATCCCCGCGGCGGCATGCCCTGGAGCCGCACCCAGACGAGCGCGGTCACGGCCTACGTCTGGTCGATCTCGCGTCCCGGAACCAGCGAGTTCGTCGCGGCGCAGGCGGAGCTGATCGCCAAGGCGCGTGCCGGCGACGGCGCCGGGGCCGTGGCGGTTTACCGCCGGGCTGCCGGCCGCTGGCCGCTGCACCCACTGCTCGTCGAACGGGGCCTCAACGTCGTGGCGTACGAGAGCCTGGGAAACGGGGGGCCCGCAGCGGCGATCCCCCTCTTCGAGCTGAACGCCGAGCTCTACCCCGACTCCTGGAACGTGTGGGACAGTCTGGCCGAGGCGCACATGGCGGCCGGAGACCGGGACCGCGCGATCGAGCTGTACCGCCAGTCTCTGGAGCTCAATCCCGAGAACGCCAACGCCACGGAGAAGCTGGCCGAGCTGCAAGGCGAGTAGGACGCTGCCATCCGCTCTCGAATCCGCAAGGTCAGCTTCCGGTCAGGATCTCCTCGAAGAGGGCGAGCGCACGGGGGTCGCCGGATTCGGCGAGCCAGAAGAGCGCCTTCTCGCGGATCCGCGGGTCGCCGTCACCGCGCGCGATCCGCATGAGCGCGTCGAGGCCGGCGTC
>DATFFS010000007.1:0-7613 GCA_035249945.1 Gemmatimonadota bacterium | reverse complement strand
GACGTTCCACAACGGTCGCGCCTTCGCCGCCGAAGACGTCCGGTACTCGTTCGAGCGCGCGCTGAGACCCGAGAGCCAGAGTCCCTTGACCTGGGTCTTCAACTTCATCGCGGGCTCGGACGCGATGATCGCCGGAGACGTCGACTCGCTGTCCGGCCTGCGGGTCCTGAACCCGACCACCGTCGAGATCACGCTCGAGCAGCCGTTCGCCCCGTTCCTGCTCCTCATGGCGATGCCCGCGGCGCACATCGTCCCCCATGAGGAGATCGAGCAGAAAGGAGCGCAGTTCTCGGAGGCGCCGGTGGGGACCGGGCCGTGGGTGTTCGAGTCCTGGGCGCACGACGACGTCATCCGGCTGACCGCGAACTCCCGCTATCACCTGGGCCGTCCGAAGATGGACGGCATCGAGATCCGGATCATTCCGGAGACCACGACGGTGATCGCGGAATTCGAGCGCGGGAACCTGGACTGGATGGATCTCAACGAATTGCCCGCGCCGGAGTTCGATCGGTTCTCGAACGACCCGGAATGGTCGCCGCTCATCCATGAGCGGCCGGCGCTGATCACGTACTACCTCGCGCTCAACAATCAGAAACCGAAGTTCCGCGACCCGCGCGTCCGACAAGCCCTGAACTACGCCGTCGATATCGAGCGGATCGCGGACGTGATCTATCCCGGCGAGGTGGTCGTGTCCCATGGTCCGATCCCGCCGGGCATCCCCGGCTATCGCGAAGACGGCCAGCCGTACGGATATCAGCCCGACAGCGCGCGGGCGCTGCTGCGGGCCGCGGGCGCGGACGGGCTCACGTTCGACGTCTACTTCCGGTCGCTGGCCATCAATCAGCGATTCCTGGAGGCGGTGCAGGCCAATCTGGCGGACGTCGGAGTGACGATGAACCTCCAGCAGCGCGACTGGACGGCCGTCCGCCAGGCGATGCAGCGGGGCGAGCTGGACGGGTACCTCGCCAACTGGTACGCCGACTATCCCGACGCCGAAAACTTCCTCTATCCGCTGTTCTACAGCGAGATGGCCGGCGCCGGCGGGAACGCCGCCTTCTATTCCGACGCGACGGTGGATTCGCTGATCCTCACCGCGCGCCGCACGCTCGACGACGACGCGCGGATCGCCATGTATTCGCGCGCGGATTCGCTCATCCGTGCCGGCGCGCCGTGGATCTTCACCGTGCATCCCATCGACTACGACATAGTCCAGCCCTGGGTGGAGGGGTACGAGATCAAGCAGGTGTTCTACGAGCAGAAGTGGCTGGACGTGTCGCTGGGGTCGGACTAGAGCCGGCGGATCGGTGCGGGCTGCGCCTTTTACCGACTAATCGTTTCCCTCGTCGGGAGACACGTCCGGAGTGTCGACGTCAGTGTCGCCACGCCGGCGCTGTTCGCGCGCCAGACGCGCGAGCTCGACGTAGCGATTCCGCATCCTGTCCAGCTCCACCTCCTCCAGCTCCTCGATGTCGAGGAGCGCGTTGTGCGCCCCCTCGAGCGAGCGGATGATCTCGTCCAGCTTGAGATGCATCGCCTCGCTGTCGCGGTTCTGGGTATTCTGGATGAGGAACACCATCAGGAACGTGACGATCGTCGTGCCCGTGTTGATGGCGAGCTGCCAGGTGTCGCTGAAGCCGAAGATCGGTCCCGTCACGATCCAGCCGACGATCACGAGGGCGGCGAGAGCGAAGGCGATGGGATGTCCGGACTCGCGCGCGGTCCGCTTGGCGAAGCGCGAGAATCCGCTGGCCCGGTCCACGGCCGGTCAGGCCGCCCGGGGGGTCCAGCCGGCCGGAACCACGGCCGGCATCCTGCCCGGATAAGGGGGCACGAGGCGAATCGCGAGATCGGCGGCGGGGCGCCCTTCGATACTCGGGACCAGGTCCTCGAACGCGAGCATGGCGGCCAGCGACGTCGCGATCTGGAAATCGGCGGCGTTGGGTTCTTCGCCGCCGATCGTCCCTTCGGCGATCAGCGCGTCTACCCGGTCGAGGAGCCCGTTCAAGCCCTCCATGTCCGCGCGCACCGTTGCGTCGTTCGCCTGCACGACGCGCGCGAACCGCGCGAGGACCGGCTTCATGACCGTCGCGGCGATCCCCGGCAACGGCAGTCCGGCCCGTGCGAGGACGCGCCTCCGGATGCGGGGGTTGCCCGCCATCGTCCAGCGGAAGAGCCGCCGCGGCACCGGTTGGAGCACGGATTCGCCCCACCGCTCCGCCTCCTCGACGCGCGCGCGCGCCTCCGGGTCGACCGGGAAGAGGATGCCTGCGGGGCCGCGGTCCTCGAGCGCCCGCGAGATCGCCAGCGACCCCTGCACCTTTCGGCCGTCGAGGACGAGCGCCGGGACGGTGTTGCCGGAAAACCCTCGGGCCCTGAGAAACAGCGGGTGCAGGGCCAGCGGGAGGTCGACGACCTCGTGGGGGACGCCGGCCCGCTCGAGCATGAGCCGCGCCGCGATCGAGGGATGGGAGAAGGGCAGCGCGTAGAGCTTGTTCATCCCAGGAAGGACCCGAGGCGCGGTGCCATCCCGGCCGCGTGCAGCCCATAGGCGACGCCGAACGCGAGACCCGCCAGGCCGACCGCCGGGACGATGGCCTCGAGGCGCCGTGCCGGCCCGCGCGCCACCAGCTGCCCCAGCGCCGTCGATACGATCGCCATCGAGAGCGCCGTCGCGGCCGCGAACACGGCCAGCGCGACGATCCGTGATGCCGTGTCCGGGCTGGCCGCGAGGACGATCAGCCCGGCGGCCGCCGACCCGGCCAGGCCGTGCAGGAGCCCCATCGCGAACGAGCCGCCGAGCTTCCGACCGCGCGCGTGAGGGTGCGCGTGCGCCCGCGGGAGGTGCTCCCCCTCATGGACGTGGGGGTGGGCGTGGCGCATGCCGCCGTGTTCGTGGGCGTGCACGTGGAAGTAGCCGCGCTTCCAGCGGACGAGGAGCCGGATCGAGAGCAGCGCGATCGCCGCGCCGACGGCGATCTCGGCGATCCCCTGGACGCCGCTCGGGACGAGCGGGAGCGCCAGGACCACCGGCAGCCCGAATCCGAACAGGGTTACCCCGTGACCGACTCCCCAGGCTAGACCCAGCACCCCGGCGCGGCTCCGGGACCGGTCCCGCTCGGACAAAACAAGCGTCGCCACCGCCGTCAGGTGGTCGGGATCGGTCGCGTGGCGCAATCCCAACAGGACCGCGACCAGCGCCGCGCCCGTCAGTCCGTCCACGAATTGTTCTGCGGGTTGATGTCCCCCCACTCGGGACCCGCGTTGACGGTGATCTCCTCGGCCTCCGCGGGCAGTGTCAGCGTCGCGGTCGCGCGGTCGGTTCCGTAGAACGCCTGGACCGGGATCGTCACCGTGTCGGTCGCCGCCCCCGCGGTCGCCGTCACGGATGCCGGCATGAGGAGTCGGCCGCGCTGGTCGATCGTCACCGTGACCGTCCACGTCCCGTCCGACTGCGTCTGGTCGACGCCCAGGATCGCCAGATCGCTCGTCTGCGTCGTCCAGATCCAGTTGTACCAGAACCAGCCCAGTTCCATCCCCAGGCCGTCCTCCATCATGCGGAAGAAGTCGGCGGGCATGGGGTGCTTGTAGGCCCATGCGCGCGCGTACTCGGTCAGCGTGGCGTCGAACAGCTCGTGGCCCCCGATCTCGCGTAGCGCGGTCATCATGACCCCCGGCTTGATGTACGCCCCCACCCCGAGGCCCGGGCCGGCCGGATCGAAGTCGTCGGGGAAGCTGGCGATCGGCTGCTCGCTGTAGGCCAGGATCAGGGATGCGTACTGGGCCGTGTTCTGGAGCGCCGGCTCACTCTCCGGTAAGTACGCCTTCTTGCTGAGCAGGTTGATGAACGTGTTGAAGCCCTCGTCCATCCACGCGTAGCGGCGCTCGTTGGACCCGACGATCATCGGAAACCACATGTGGCCCCATTCGTGATCGAGGACGTCGAAGAGGCCCTCGCGCGAGGTCTCGGGCGCGACGAACACGACCATCGGGTACTCCATCCCGAAGACCGGTCCTTCGATCGCGGTGGCGGCAGGATAGGGGTACGGAATGAGGTAGTCGGAGTAGAACGCGATCGAGTGACGGGTCATCGCGGCCGCCTCTCGCCACTCGGTCGCCTCGGGTCTGTAGAGCGCGTGGATCAGCGTTCCCTCCCAGGAAGTGGCGTCCCACACGAACCGCGGGCTCGCGCCCCATGCGAAGTCGCGCACGTTCTCGGCCCGGAAGCGCCACGTGAGCGTTCCCGTAGTCGCCGGCCGGAACGACGCCGGATCGGACAGCTCGGCGGCCGTGACGACGGGCACGACTTCGGCGCCGGTGCGTGCGCGGTCGAGCGCGGAGCGCTGGGCGGGCGTCAGCACATCGGCCGGGTTCTCGAGCGCGCCCGTGGCGCCGACCAGGTACGTGGCGGGAACCGTGATCGCGACGTCGAAGTCTCCGTACTCGAGATAGAACTCGCCCTGTCCCAGGTACGGCATCGTGTTCCAGCCGTTCACGTCGTCGTAGACGGCCATGCGCGGGTACCACTGCGCGAGCAGGTACAGGTCGTCGTCCCGGCCCATGCGGTCGGCGCCGTTCTCCGGCACCGCGAAGCTCCAGTCGATCTCGATCTCGGTCGACGCCCCGGGCGCTAGCGGCGCCACGAGCTCGACCCGCATCTGCGTGTCGCGGATCGTGTGGTCGAGCGCCTCGCCCCCCGAGGCCACGCGTCGGATGTCGTACCCGCCCTCGAAGCCGCCGCCGCCGAAGCGCCCCTCGGGCGGGAAGACCTGCGCGCCCCCGCTTCCGGGAGCGAACAGGTTTTGGTCGAGCTGGATCCAGACGAATCCGAGCGTGTCGGGCGAGTTGTTGGCGTAGGTGATCGTCTCGCTGCCCGTGATCGTCCCTGTCGGCGCGTCGAGCGTCACGCGGATCGAGTAGTCGGCGCGCTGCTGCCAGTAGGCGGGCCCGGGCTGGCCGTTCGCCAGGCGGGCGAGGTCGGGCGTCGGTAGGTCGGGCTCGGCGAAGCGCTCGTCGGTCGGGCCCTGGGCGTAGACCTGCGAGCCGGCGCCGAGCACGGTCGCGAACGCCAGCAGCGCGGCCGGCAGCAATCGAAATGGCACTTCGTTCCTCCTGGTCTGGATGAGCGGATGCGACCGCGAAATGGACGGGCACGCGTTGCGCGCGCTCGAAGGGCATCGATACGTTACGGCCAATACCCGGCAGAACCGTCCCCAAGATACCCGCCGCGCCGAGGTCCCGCCCCGCCAGGATGCTGCAGTACGCGCTCCGCCGCATCGTCTACACGATCCCGGTCCTCTTCGGGGTCCTCGTCGTCACGTTCGTCCTCCTCTACATCGCGCCCGGCGATCCGGTCCTCGCCATGGTCGGCGACCGGTTCGACCCCGCCACGCTGGAGCGTCTGCGGGCCGAGCTCCATCTCGACGAGCCGATCTGGAAGCAGTTCGCGCACTACGTAGCGGGCCTTCTCCAGGGCGACTGGGGCCGCTCGTACATGACCCGGCAACCGGTCCTGGAGGGGATCCTCGAGCACTTCCCTAAGACCCTGTACCTGGCGTCGGTCTCCATGCTCTTCGCCACGGTGTCGGGTGTGCTCATCGGGATTCTCTCGGCTGTCAAACAGTCGACGTGGATCGACGGTTTGGGGATGACGTTCGCGTTTCTCGGGATCTCCTTCCCGGTGTACTGGGTGGGTCTGATCCTGATCCTAGTCGTCGCCGTGTCCTGGGAGGCGCTCCCGCCGTCGGGCTTCGGGGGCGGCGCGCTGCCCTACCTGATCCTCCCCGCGCTCACGCTCGGCATGCGCTCGACCGCGTACATCGCGCGGCTGACGCGCTCGTCGATGCTCGAGGTCATCCGCCTCGACTACATCCGCACCGCTCGCGCCAAGGGTCTCGGGGAGGTGACGGTGCTCGGCAAGCACGCGCTCAAGGCGGCGCTCATCCCGGTCGTGACCGCGATTGGGCTCGACTTCGGCGCATACCTGTCCGGGTCCGTGCTCACCGAGTCGATCTTCGCGTGGCCGGGGATCGGCCGCTTCGCGCTGAACGCGATCCTCAAGCGCGACCTGCCGGTGATCCAGGGCACGGTTCTGTTCCTGGCGGTCGTGTTCGTGCTCGTCAACCTCGTGGTCGACCTGCTGTACGGCTGGCTCGATCCCCGGATTCGGTACGAGCGTGCGGAGTCCTAGCGCCGTCGCCATGGCGCTCGCGGCGGCCACCGCGTGCGCGTCGGTTCCGCTACCAGAAGGTCCGCTGCCTGTCACGACCGGCCAGCGCGTCCGTGTAACTCTGTCGAGCCGCGTCGCGACCGGGCCGCTTCAGGGAAGCATCCGATCGGTTTCCCCCGATACACTCGTCGTCTTGCGGGAGGAAGGTGGGGAGCGCCGGCTGTCCCGCAGTCAGATCGACAGGATCGAGGTCAGCATCACGCAGGTTCGCGATCCGATGCGCGCCGCAGGCTACGGTATCCTGGCGGGGGCGCCGATTCTCGTTCCGCTGGTGATCGTCCTCCCCCTCCTCGCCGCCGAGTACGGATCCGATGCGTCGATAATCCTGGCGGTCCTCGTTCCGGTGGCCGCCCTGGCTGCGGTCGGCGCCATCATCGGCAGCGGCCCGCAGGATGTCTGGATAAATGCGGTGTGGACCGGCCCCTCCGCCCCGGGTGCGGCCGATTCGCTCGGCGAAGGGGGCGAGGAGTGAAGCTCGGGCTAGCGGTCCGGCACCAACTGCTCGCGATGGTGGGCGCCGCTGTCGTCGCCATCCTGACAGGCTGTGCGACACCGGTCGTGCAGCGTGGCGATCTCTTGCGCGTCACGCAGATGGATGGCTCGCGCCTCCAGGGAACCTTCGTGGAAGCTGAGCGCGACTCCATTCGGATCTCCGCTGACTCCGGGGGCCTCACCGTGGACCGCTGCACGATCCAGGGCTTGGAGCTGGATGAGCGGGTTCGCCGGCCATGGATGCGACCGCTGCAATGCGTGATGGCTCCGCTCCTTGGCATCGCAGGCGTCTCGCAGTTTCGCGATGACGAGGGGCTCCGCGCAGTCCTCTCCCTCACGTTGGCCGGAGGGCACGCAGGCTCGTGCCTGCGTTCCCACGTCTGGGTCTCCGCCGAGCTTCCGGAGTCGAGACGATCCTCCACGATGGTTTCATCCTCCCCGAATCATTGATGGAGCTCTGGAAGGCATTGAAGCGCAGGCGACTGGCGATGGCGGGGGGCGCGGTGATCGCGCTCCTCGTCGTGGTGGGGATCGCCGGACCGTGGATCGCGCCCTATGATCCGCTGGACCAGGATCTATCGAAGAGCCTGCTAGGCCCCTCGATGGAGCACTGGTTCGGGACCGACTCCTTCGGCCGCGACATCCTCTCGCGCGTCCTCTACGGCGCGCGGATCTCGCTCCTCGTCGGGATCGTGTCGCAGGGGATCGCGTTCTCGCTCGGCGTCGCGATGGGGCTGGTGTCGGGCTACTACGGCGGCAAGGTCGACGCGCTGATCATGCGGCTCGCCGACGTGACGCTCGCCTTCCCCACGCTGCTCCTCCTGATCGCGATCACGGCGGCGTTCCAGCCGAGCCTCGCGGTCGTGTTCGTGGCGATCGGCGTCGTCGGCTGGGC
>DATFFS010000006.1:0-6551 GCA_035249945.1 Gemmatimonadota bacterium | reverse complement strand
GCCCGCTCGGCGGCCGCGCTCTCGGCCAGGAGCCGGAGCCCCAGCGTCAGCGCGAGCGCCTCGCGCGGCGACAGCCTGACCGGGCGGCGGAACTCGCCCGTCGTCCACACGGTGATCCGGTCCTTTTCGACCAGGATGTCGATGTCGACGGGGGGCTCGAGGTAGTCCGCGCGCGCCGTGACCTCGCCGATGTCCTTCAGGAGCCGGGTTTCGGGAACGCCCAGCTCCGCGGCGAGCGCGGCCAGGGACGCGCCGTCGGGGCGCGCGGCGAGCGGCAGGAGGTGAAGCACCCGCTCGAGCTGCCGCTCGGCGGGCTCCCGCGGGCTCATCGGGCGACTCCGCTGACGCTATGCCTCCCGCCGATAGAGCGCAGCCACCTCCGCCGCCATGTCGCGGTACGCGGTCGCGAGCTCGGCGGGGCCGACGATCCGCGCCTCGCCATCCTGCGACAGGACCCAGCGCAGGAACGGATCGACCTGATGGACGCGGAACGCGCGCAGGGCGGAGCCGTCGGGGCGCGCGTCGACCAGCTCGCCGAACCCGTTGCGACCCACCCACAGCGAGCGCGGAAAGCGGAACGCGACCCGCGCCTCGACGGGGGCTTCCTCCCCGCCCAGCTCCCACGCCTCCCGCTGGCGCCAGTCGGCGAGATCGAAGTCTTCGGGGACCTCATAATCATGCGTCTCGGGGCGCTTCGCATTGGGCTCGACGTTCTCCATCCGCTCGATGCGGAAGATCCTCAGATCGTCCCGCAGGTGGTCGTGGCCGATCAGGTACCAGTTGCCGTGCCGGAAGAGCAGTCCGTAGCCCTCGACGTCGCGCTGCGTCGTCTCGCCGCGGTAGATCCCGTGATACGCGAACCGGACGCGCTTCCGTGCAAGGAGCGCGTCGGTGAGCTGCGCGAGCCGCGCGCGGATCGACTCCACCTCCGGCCGCTCCGCGAAGAGAGTCGGCGCCGTGTCCTGCGCGGGCAAGTCGTAGGCGAGCTTCCGGAGCGCGGAGCTCACCTCGCGGACGAACGGCGAGCCCTCGAAGCGGGCGATCAGCTCCAGTGCCTCGCGCGCATCCTGCGCCTCCTCGGGCGCAATCTCGAGCGAGGGCACGCCGGTCATGCGGGGCTCCCCGCCCGCCGGTCCGTTCGCGGGACCCGCCTCCTCCATGAGTCGCAGGTACGGCAGGTAGAAGTCGCGCCGGGTCAGACGGTAGCCTTCCTGCGCCTCGTTCGCGCCGATCGCGAACGACACCGTCTCGATCGGGATCCCGAAGGCGCGCAGCTCGTTCTTGTCGCGCTCGAACATCTTGCGGGTGGCGTCGAGCGCCTGGGGGTCGTCGGTCTCGAGGGGCGAGGCGTAGGCCGGCACGTGCTCCAGCAGATCGTCGACCGACACCGGGTGCCGCCGCCCGACGAGGTAGGCGATCAGGTCGAGCCAGCGCTGGAGCTTGGTGGTGGTGTCAGCCACGTGGCTCCGGGCTCGGATGACCGTGTATCCGCGACCGTGGGATCATAGATCGCCAATGATACCCGTTGGCGAGGACATATAAGGCTTTACTCGGAGTCCGCGCCGGCGGGGCGGGCGCGCCGGACCAGACCGAACCAGAGCGCTATCAAGAGGCTGAGGACGCACACGAGCAGAAACCAGCCGCTCCACGCCCATGGGACGAACAGGCCGCGCGTCCCGAAGAAGAACCCCAGCCCGGCCATCGCGCCCGCGACGTATGCGCCGCGTTCGATCGGACCGCTCAGGCGATGCCGCGGCAGGGCGGGCATCTCCGCGTCGGGTCTCCCGGCGAACAGGCCCCGGATCCGATCGTAATCCCACAGCAGGAGATACAGCGTGGCCAGCAGCATCGCCCCGGTCACGAAGGGGGTCAGCCGGAAGTCGTAGGAAAGCGTGATGAGGAAGACGTTGAGCACGATCGCGAAGAACGCCAGCGCGCCCAGCGTGGCCGTGGCGGGCACGAGGACGAGCACGCCCGCGAGCACCTGCGCCAGCCCGAGGAAGCGCCAATACGGGCCGGAGAGGTACAGGGTCTCGAAGAATCCGCCGATGGGGGTTTCCGGACTCATGTAGGCGAAGCGCTGCCCCAGGAGCTTCACCAATCCGGTCGGGATGAAGCCGACGGCGAGCAGGACCCGCGTCCCCAGCGTCAGGCGATAGAGCAGCGCGCGACCGCGGATCCAGCGCTGGAGGGACGCGAAAGCGTGGTCGATCATACCCCACAGGCCTCCGCGAACCGGTGCGCCAGATGCCAGATGACGTTCGGTGACTCCAGCGCGTCGATCCATTCCCCGGGGACTGCCTTCTCGCCGTAGAGCACACCCGCGAGGCCGCCCGCCACGGCGCCGGTCGTGTCCGCGTCGTCTCCCAGGTTGACCGCCTCGAGCACGGTCGAACGATACTCCTCGTGACGCGCGCAGCACCACAACGAGGCCTCGAGCGTGTGTACGACGTAGCCGCTAGACTGGACGTCGCCCTCGTCATATTCGAAGACCTCGCCCGATAGGATCGGTTTCAGGATCTTCCGCTCGGTCCCGGGCACCAGCGGCTCGATCGTCCTGGCGGCCTTCGCGAGCGCCTGGCGGACTCCCGCTCCGCGCATCGCCTCTTGGACGACAAGGCAGTAGATCGCGCAGCAGAGCTGGCACCGGACGTGGGCGTGCGTGAGCGCGCTCGCGGAGGTGGCCCGGGTGATCATGACCGCCGGGGACTCCCTTGCGTGCCACAGGGCGACCGGCAGGATCCGCATCAGCGAACCGTTGCCGTTGTCGTCCTCCTCGCGCCCGCCCGCCTGCTCGATCGGCGTCCCTTCGACATACCGCATGATCGCGCGCCGCGTCGTCCCGCCGACGTCCCAGGCCTCCCCCTCCGGTGTGTATTCGCCGTGGAGGAGCCAACGCGCGAAGCGATGCATCAGGTCGGCCGGGTTCCAGCCGCCGTCGATGAGGCTCGACGCGGTCGCCAGCGCCATCGACGAGTCGTCAGACCAGTACCCCGGCCCGTGCGCCGACGACTCCGCGCGATCCATCCCGGTGATCGGGTTCGCCCGCACCTCCTCGCGAGACCGGAACTGCGCCGGCACTCCCAGCGCGTCGCCGACCACGAGGCCGAAGATGCCGCCGACGATCCGCTCCTCGCGCTTTACCACTTCCCGTCCGCAACGTGCTGTCCGTTTCCCACGACCAGCGCTTCCTTCTTATCGATCCCCGAAATGGAGCGATCTCCGAGTGGCGTCACCCGGGCGTCACCGCTCCGGGTCAACGAGACGCGGGTCCCCGGACAAGTGCCGAGGACCCGCGCTTCTCTCTCGCGGAGAGACTTTCCGCTACTTCTTGTGGACCTTGATCGATCCGCCCGCGATCGGCTGATCCATGCCGTTGTCGTACACGACCGTTTCGCCGCCGCCGGTCTCCTGCCAGATCTTGATCCGAAAGGTGTCCTCGCCGTCGGGTCCGGTTCCGTCGCCGGCCCACAGCATGAAGCGGTAGGACCCGGTCCCGTTGACCGTCCCCCAGCCCTTGAACTGCGCGTTCGAGCCACCCTGGTTGATCACCAGCCAGTCGTAGCTCGTGCTGTGGAAATCGAGCCCCGCGTTCTGGAAGACGAACTCGGTGTTCCCGTCGGGGGTGGAAGCGCCCTTCTTGTACTTCGACACGAAGCCGAAGTGGGCCTTGCCGCTCGGAGCGAATGGCTCGGAGGCCTCGAAGTCGTAGGTCGTCGCCGGCTCGCCGATCAGATCGATCGTGAACGCGTCGATGTAGCCGACGAAATCCTCCCAGGGGCCGCCCGCCTTGAAGCTCAGCATGCCGAACGAGTTGGCGCCGGCGTCGCTGGTCCGGATCCCCGCGTCCGGAAATGCGACCAGCACTTCACTCCAGGTGCACGGATCACTTTGCGGGCACGCGGCCGCTCCGGCTCCGCCGGTGGCCCACCATTCTCCCGCCAGAGCATCCCACTCCTGCCATGTGTCATCCGTCACCGTAGCCCCCGACTGATACGGCTCGAAGACCAGTCGTCCCTGGAAGGCGCGACTGCCGTCGGTGAGGTCGTAGTCGACGTCGAACTGGAGCGAGACGGCCAGGACTCCGCCGGTGGGGCTTTCGCGGTACGTCCAGTACGACAGAGCCTCGATCGCATCGAATCGGGTTCCAGCGTGAAGCGGCGTCGCGAGAACGGCCCGGCCGGTGTCGTCCACCAGGAACCGGGCGCTGCCGCTTCCGAGCGGCGGAGTCGCAGGGCCGCTCGCGAAGGAGACGTCCCACGTTCCGGCGACGCCATCGTCGTGCTCGACCCACGTGACGCCGAGATCTTCCGGCGAGACGATCACGTTCGACGACGGCATGAACGCACCCGCGGGGGACTCGATCCAGCCTCCACCCGTCACGAATCCGCCCGCCGGATCGTACACGACCAGCATCGTGCAATCCTCCGCGCCGATGTTCCCTGCGCCGTCGGTGCCGCGCACGCAGAGATCGTAGATTCCCGCCGTTGCAGGCGCGTTGAACGACGCCGTCACCGCCTCGGCGACCTCGTCGAAGGTGCCGTCCGTAGCGGCCATTGCGGTCCAGGTCGCGCCACCGTCCAGCGTGTACTCTGCGGAGGCGATCGTCGATCCACCCGTCGCGGCGTCATCCACGTCGGCGGTTAGCGTGAGCGGGGTTCCGTACTGAACCGGGTTCGGATCCGCGGTCGTGTTGGTGGTCGTCGGGCCTTCCCCGTCGAGAACCAGAGTCGGCGTGACGGTCAGGTCGTAGATCACACCGGCTGCGACGAAGTCGTCCCAGCCGGGAACGGCACCGTTCGCGAACTCGGGCGTGGCCGAATCTGCATGCTTCAGATCACCATAGCTGTCCGTCAGCGTGCTGTTGACGAGTCCGCCCGAGATCTGCAGGGTCATGCAGCCGGCGGGAGCGGTAGACGTAGAGACGGCGCACGTCGTTCCGTCCTGGGTACCGTCGACGGTGAAGACGACGTTGAGGACTCCGTCGGCGGGGAGGTCCGTGGCCGGCACGATGATGAAGGTCTGGACGATCTCGCCGCCGGCATTCCCATCGGTCACACCGATCCGCCACTCGGTAGCTGTCCGGCGGAATACGTATATGTACGCACCCGTCTGAAAACCGGTTACTCCAGCTTCGAGCGCGGTCAGGTCGATCAGACCGATCATCGAGACCTGTCCCTGCACCTGGCCATCGATGTCCAACGTCCCCGACATGGTAATGGGACCATCCTCGGGGCTCGGGGTCACGATCCGGGGCTCTGCCCACTGATAGGAGTGGGAGTAGCCGCCGGGGGCAGGATTGCCGACATAGCGAAGGATGAACGTGGGGCTCGACGCCCCGGCATCGACGATGGCTCCCGTCGTCCCGCTGATCGTCGCGGAGCTGGCTGAGAGGGTGAGATGGGATTCCGGGATCTGCTCCGGTCCCATCGGTCCGGGATCTTGCGAACACGCGGCCAAAGCGATGCCACACACCGCTATGGCAGGCAGAATAGCCCTGACACACGCGTTTCTCTGCATCGTGGAACTCCTGGTTCGAGTGGGCGAGGGTCGGACTGGGCGTTGAGGTCCCCAGCTTCCGCTGGGTTCTACTTCTTACAAAAGGATGCCGGGAGAGTGTACGGCAACGCGTGGAATTGTCAAGTTTGCTTTTAGTGTCAATTTGTCATGGCTGTTCAGCGCCGGGTTCTCCGGCGCTCCTCACTATTCCATCCGCCTGCCTCCGTCAGAATCGCAAGCCCCCTACCGATACCCCGCCGCCTGGAGCTCGAACAGCTCCGCGTACCGCCCCCGCTGAGCCAGCAGCTCCTCGTGCGTTCCCATCGCCTCGACCTCCCCATCCGCCAGGACCAGGATCCGGTCCGCCATCCGGACGCTCGAGAACCGATGCGAGATCAGGACCGCGGTCTTGCCGCGGCTCAGCTCCTTGAAGCGCTGAAAGACCTCGAACTCCGCCCGCGCGTCCAGGGCGGCCGTCGGCTCGTCGAGGATCAGGAGCTGGGCGTCCCGCATGTACGCGCGCGCGATGGCGATCTTCTGCCATTCGCCGCCCGACAGGTCGACGCCCGACTGGAAGCGCTTGCCGATCATCTGGTCGTAACCCGCGGGGAGCCTCCGGACCACGTCGTCGGCGAGGCTCCGCCGGGCCGCCTCCTCGATCCGCGCCCGGTCGTCCGCGGCCTCGATGCGACCCACGGCGATGTTCTCGGCCGCCGTCAGGTGGTAGCGCATGAAGTCCTGGAAGATCACGCCCAGATTCGCACGCAGCTCCGTGAGGTCGTACTCCCTAAGATCGTGCCCGTCGAGCAGTATCCGGCCCTCGTCGGGATCGTAGAGCCGGGCCAGGAGCTTGACGATCGTGGTCTTCCCCGCGCCGTTCTCCCCGACCAGCGCGAGCACCTCGCCCGCGTGGAGCGAGAACGTCAGGTGCCGCACCGCCCACCGCTCGGCGCCCGGATAGCGGAAGCCCACGTCCTCGAACACGAATCCCTCGCGGATCGGCATCGGGAACGGCCGAGCCTCGTCAGGCGAGCGTATCTCCGGCTCGATCT
>DATFFS010000005.1:0-12787 GCA_035249945.1 Gemmatimonadota bacterium | reverse complement strand
TCCAGCGTGCAGATGCCCGCCACCGGCTGATCGTCTTCCGCCGACAGGGTCAGGCTTCCGCCCGGCGAGGAGTTCGAGAATACGACGCCTTCCGGATAGGTCGAGATGTCGTAGACCAGGCCGAAGATCGGCGGCTTTATGTTGGCGTTGGGCTTCGGCGTGAAGAGGAGCACGAAGGGGGCGTCGACCGCATCGCCGGGGATCTTCGCGCCGGCGAACTCGGAGAACCCATTGGTTTTCTCGGCCTGTCCCTTACAATCGACACCCGGAATGCAGGCCGTTGCGCCTTGCGCCTCGGGCGCCAGCTCCACGTACTGGAGGATCAACGCAACGACCTCGCCCGTCCCGTCGGCGCCTTCCCATTTGCCCGCCTGGAAGTGCTTGAGGATGAAGTCGATCAAGCTCTCGGCCTTGGCCTGGGCGTCGGCGGGCTTCCTCGGGAAGGTCCGCACGATCGACTCGAACTGACTCCTCGCCGACTTACCGACCGCCGGATCGGTGATGACCGCGTCGATCTTGGCGAGCACCTCCGAATCCGTGACGGATGGCTGGAGCGAGCGCTCGGCTTCGGTGGGGAACAGTCCATCTCCCACCTGGCAGCCGTAGGACAGTGCCGCCAGCGCGATCAGGCCGACCGCACCGACGATCAAACGATTTCCGTTACACATTCATGAACCTCCACAGGGATCGGGGGGGCCGGCCGGGAGCCGGGAACTCCGGGTGCCTCGCTCGCGCGGGGCACGGAGAGAATACTACTATAGCGTATCCGTGAACAGGTATCAGTCGGTGTTTCGTACTAGAAAGGCCTTCCCGTGAGCTTCTGCACCGAATGCGGATCCCGCCTGCCCGAGGCGGCCAAGTTCTGTCCGGAATGCGGGACGAAGTCCGCGGCCGCTGTGGCGCCGCCACCACCCCCTCCGCCCGAGCCCACCGTCACCGTCCCTCCCCTTCCCGCGGAGCTGCGGGAAAAGTTCGACTCCGTACGATCTGAGCTCCAGGGGGAGCGGAGAGAGGTCGTCGTCCTGTTCGCCGATCTCAAGGGGTACACCTCGATGTCCGAGGGGCTCGATCCCGAGGAGGTCACGATCCTCATGAACCGCCTCCTGCGGGAGCTGGCCGCCGCAGTCTACGAGTACGAGGGCTACGTCGACAAGTTCATCGGCGACGCGGTCATGGCGCTCTTCGGGGCCCCCCTCGCCCACGAGGACGACCCGCAGCGCGGCATCCTGGCCGGCCTCCGCATGCTCCAGGTCGTCCAGGCACACAACGAGAAGTCCGAGTACGACCTGGCCCTGCGAGTCGGCCTGAACCTGGGTGAGGTCGTCGCCGCCCACATGGGATCCGAGATGAACCTCCAGTACACGGTGGTGGGCGACACCGTCAACGTCGCCTCACGCCTGGAGGGAGCCGCCGAGCCCAATACGGTCCTCGTCAGCGAGGCCGTGTGGAAGCGGGTGCGCCGGAGCTTCGACGGCACGGAGGTTCCCCCACTGACGCTCAAGGGCAAGTCCGAGCCGATACGCGGCTGGCGGGTCGCGGGGGTCCGCAAGGAGCGCCGCGGGCGCGAGGAGACCCCCTTCGTCAACCGCGCGGTCGAGCTGGCGCGGCTCACGGCCGCACTCGAGCGCGCCGAATCCCACGCGGTCGGCGCCATCGTGATCCTGGCGGAAGCCGGCGTCGGAAAGAGCCGGCTCGTGCGCGAGGCTCTGGCCCGCGCCGCCGGGAACACGCGCGTCCTGCGACTGCACTTCAGCCCCGTCCGGCTGCCGGGGTACCGCCCGCCGTCGGTCGAGCTCTTCGCGCAGCTGGCCGCGGGGCTGGAGGAGGCCCGAGACCTGCTCGGCCCCGACGCCGAAGGCCATGCGCATGGTCTGGCCGCGCTGAGTGCCATGGCATACCCCGATGCGGCCGGCGGCGAGGTGCTCACGGGGAGCGGGGAGCCATCCGCCGAGGTGGATCCTGCCGCCGCGCGGCAGAACCGCTGGCTGGCGATCGCCGCCCTGCTCCGCACCGTGGACAGCCGGCAGCCCGTCGTGCTCGCGGTGGAGAACGTCCACTGGGCCGACGAGGCCGCCCGGGAGTTCCTGGCGTTCCTGCTTTCGCCGGACGCCCGGGTGCACGTCGGCGCGCTCCTCACCGCGCGCTCGACCGACCTCACCTGGCTTCCCGACACGGTGGAGCGCATGCCGATCGGACCGCTGGAGCAGGACGCGGCGGAGTCGATGCTCGGCGCTCTGGTGGAGGACCTTCCCCCGGAAGAGCGACGCGAGCTGATCCGCCGGAGCGCCGGGAACCCGCTGTTCATCGAGGAGCTGGCCCGCGCGCTGGCTGAGACCGGGGGGACCGGGCGGGCGGTGCCCAGCATGCTCCAGGGGCTGATCATGTCGCGCATCGACCGGCTCGATCCGCCCTTCCAGCATCTGCTGCAGATGGCATCGGTGCTGGGACTGCAGTTCCCGCTGCCCCTGCTCGGCAGCATGTACAGCCTGGAAACGGAGTCGATGGGATTCGAAGAGGCGCTGGCCGGACTCGAGGAGCGCGGCTTCCTCGATCGGCAGGGCGACAACGGCGGCTTCCTCCACGCGCTCGTCCAGGAGGTGGCGTACGGTGGGCTTCTCATGCGCGTCCGGCGCGTCCTCCACGAGTCGGCGGCAAGGCTCGGGGAAGAGCGCTTCGCCGACCGGCGGGAAGCGGAGGCGGCGTTCTTCGCCCATCACTACTGGCATGCGGACCTCCCCGGCGAGGCGGCTCCCCACCTGTGGATCGCGGGCCGCTCGGCGGCGGCCGGATGGAACCTGCCGGCCGCGGAGCAGTTCCTGCGCCACGCCGCCGAGGCGTTCGAGAAGAGCGATCGCGCGCTGGAACCCGAGGATGCGGCGCGATTCGAAGAGACTTTGGGCAACGTGCTGCTTCACCGAGGCTCGCTGGACGAGGCGGAGAGCTGGTTCGGTCGTCTCGAAGTGCGCGGCCGGGCTGCCGGTTTTCCCGAGTGGGAGGCTCGCGGCATCGAATATCAGGGGCGGATCGCGTGGTATCGCGGCCGCCTCGACGTCGCGCAGGAACAGTTCGAGCGCGGGCTCACGATCATCACCGACGATTCACCGCGCGTGTTCGCCGACCTCCACAACGACCTCGGCGCGGTGTTCTACTACCGCCACGACTTCGATCGCGCGTTCGCCAGCCATTCCACGGCGCTGAAGCTCCGGCGCGAGCTCGACGACCGGCTGGGGATCGCGAAGAGTCTCTCCAACATCGGAAACATCCTGCTCCACCTGAAGGAGGACTTCGACGGGGCGGAAGAGCACTATCGCAAGGCCCACGAGACCGCCGTGGAGATCGGCGATCGGCAGATGCAGTACTCCGCGCTCAACAACCTGGGCCTGGTCGAACTCGCGCGCGGCGACTGGGAAGCGGGGCTCGCGACCTTCGAGCGGGCGATGTCGATTCTGTCCGAGATCGGCTGGTCGTACGCCCGATTCGTGACGCTCCAGAACCAGGCGTGGTGCGAGATGGAGCTCGGCCGCCTGGCGGATGCGCTGCGCCATCTCCAGCTCTGTCATGAGAAGGGCGAGGCCGTACTGGAGCCGGTGAACCGGGCGCGGACGCGCTCGTTCCTGTTCGATGTCTGGCTGCACATCGGCGCACTGGATCGTGCCTCGGATATGCTGGAGTCGTTTCGCGCCATGGTCGACGAGCTCGGCCTGGCCGAGGAGGAAGAGGAGATCCGCCTGCGAGAGGGGCGCTGGCTGGCGGAGCATGGACGCTGGGCCGAGGCCGTCGAGAAGTTCGCGCGGACGGAAGAGGAGGCGGCGCGACAGAAGGCGACGGCGGTGGAGCTGATCGCGCGCGCGCACGGATGTCGCGCCCGCGCTCGCGCGGGCCTTCCGGACATCGGGGCGTGCGACGTTGGGCGGGCGGGGGCCAACCAGCCGCTGGCCGCGCTCGTGCGCTACCTCCTGGCCGATGCCGCGGTGACGCGCGAGCCGCGGGCCGAGCAGGACGTGGAGCTGAGCGCCGTCCTGGAACTGGCCGACTCGCTCCGGATGGCCCCCCTGGTGATGGCCTGCGCGAACCGCCTGGGCATCCTGCGCGACGCGCTCGGCGATGGCGAAGGCGCGCGGACGGCCTTCGCACGCGCCGCCGCCGCGGCGGACGCGCTGGCCTCCGGCTTGCCCCTCGATCTGCGCGAGATCTTCGAGTCCCGACCGGATATCGCGGACCTCCGCCAGCGGCTCGCTCCCGCCTGATTCTGTCGGACGCCTGACAACGCTCGCCCTGCTCGCGCTCTAGCCTCGAGGGAAGGACGCTTTGGACGCTGGCGAGACGCCCGTCGTCGTCCCAGGTATGCGCGAATCGAGCGGGAAAGACGGAGGGCTCGTGGAAGGACAGATGGATCGTCGCCGCTTCCTGGCCGGCGCCGGCGCAGTTACGGCCGGCGCGCTGGCGTGCGGGGCGGTCGGGCTGGACTTCGCGAACCCGGCCCGGCAACAGACCGACGGCGACCCGGTCGGGAGGCCGCTCGATCCCGGCGACTGGGGCTCGGTGCGGGAGAGCTTCAGCCTGTCCCCGGACGTGATCCACATGAGCGCCCTCTACATCGCCAGCCATCCCGCACCGGTCCGCGACGCCATCGCCAACCACCGCATGGGCCTCGACCGCGAACCGGTTCCCTACCTGCAGCGCCACGAGCGCGCGCTGACCTACGCCGCGCTGGAAGCCGCCGCGCGCTACATGGACGCCGACTCCGAGGACCTGGCCCTCACCGACAGCACGACGATGGGCCTGGGGCTCCTCTACACCGGCCTGCGCCTTCGGCCGGGGCAGGAGATCCTGACCACCTTGCACGACTACTACGTCACCCACGAGGCCACCCGCATGGCGGCGGAGCGGACCGGCGCGACCGTCCGCAGGATCGGGCTTCACGACCCCGAGGACCTGACGCGCGAGGGCATCGCGGTCGACGCCGATCGGATCGCCGAGCGGATAGCGCGCGCGATCCGCCCCGCGACGCGGGTGGTCGCTCTTACCTGGGTCCATTCCAGCACCGGCCTCAAGCTCCCGCTGGGGCGGATCGCGGAGGCCGTCCGCGAGCGGACGGACGATAGGCCCGAGGAGGACCGGCCGCTGCTGTGCGTGGACGGAGTGCACGGGTTCGGCGTCGAGGACACGGGCATGGGCGAAACGGGCTTCGATTTCTTCGTCGCCGGCTGTCACAAGTGGCTCTTCGGGCCGCGCGGCACGGGCGTCGTCTGGGGGCGCGGCGAGGAGGCGTGGGCCCTCGTCCGGCCGACCATCCCGAGCTTCCTCGACTCCACGCTGTGGACGGCATGGGCCCGCGAGGTCCCGCCCGGCGGAGAGACCACGGCGCGGCGCGCCACACCGGGCGGCTTCAAGGCCTTCGAGCATCGCTGGGCGCTGGAGCAGGCGTTCGATTTCCTGCGCGACATCGGGAAGGAGCGGATCGCCCGGCGGACCCACGAGCTCGCGCTGCGGCTCAAGCAGGGGCTAATCGGGATTCCGGGTGTGCAGCTCGTCACGCCGCTCGCGGAATCCGTCTCTTCGGGGATCGTGTGCTTCGACGTCGAGGGGATGTCGGCGGCCACCGCGGTCGGCCGCCTCGCCGGCCGGGGGATCGTCGCCACCGTCACGCCGTACGCGACGACCTACGTGCGGCTCGCGCCCAGCATCGTCAACTCGCCCGACGACGTCGACGCCGCCATCGCCGCCGTCCGCGAAGTGGCGGGCTGACCGCGCGGAAGTCCGCCATGTCGATACGATTGTTTCGTACTCGGAGGGCGTTCAAAACGGTCCGGATGCAAGGCGGGCGACGAGTGGATTCCGAGGCGTACGACTGTACGCCGCAGGAAGACACGAGGAGCCCAACGCCGCAGACGGGCCGTTTTCAACGCCCGACCACTAAGCGGCGGTGGCGACTCCCAGGTACTGCCACGCCGCCGGCTTCCACCCCGTCACGTACCCCGTATCCAGTTCCTCGATCCGGAACCCGGCGGCCGTCAGGATCGCCAGCGGATCACGGTCCAGGTGGCATCCGCCGGCCATCCGCCGCCACACCGGCGTGATGCGTTCCTGCCATCGGCGCACGGAAGGATCGGGAGAGCGGCCATGCTCGGCGAACAGGAGCCGCCCCTCGGGGGCCAGGGTCCGCTTCGCCTCTTCGAGCGCGGTCACGGGATCGGCGATGGTGCACAGCGTGTAGGTCACGACCAGCGTATCCACCGAGGAATCGGGGAGGGCCAGACCCGGTTCGTCGGCGGGCCGCACGAAGAAACGGACCGGAAACGGCGTTTCTTCAGCGCGGCTCGCGGCCATCCGGTAGAGCTCGGGGGAGGGATCGACGCCCCACACGAGCTCGACCTTCTCGGGATCGTAGAGCGGCAGATTCCGCCCCGAGCCGATCCCCAGCTCGAGCACTCTGCCGCTGGCGCGCGGAACGATCCGCTCGCGCTGCTCGGTGATGGCGCCCAGGCCGCAGCTCCAGTCGATCAGGCGGGGCAGGACGAGTTCGTCGTAGAGCTTCATTGGGCCTCCGGCGACATCGGAGCGGCGCGACGCGCGAGGAAGGCTCGCACGCCGGCTCGCATGTCCTCCGTGCTGCGCGCGTCCGCGTTGACGCTCGCCCCGCGATCGATCCCTTCCGCGAACGTCAGCTCGTCGAGCTCGTACAGCAAGCGCTTGGTGAGCGCCATCGAAGTCCTCGAGCGCGTGGCGAGGTCGGCCGCGAACGCGAGCGAATCATCCGCGAACGTATGGCGCGAGAACACAGTGTGCACGAGGCCGATCTCCATCGCTTCGCGCGCGCCGATGCGATGACCCGAAGCCACCAGCGCGAACGCCCGCTTCTCGCCGACCGCCCGGACGAGCATCGTCATGACCATGGCGGGAACGAATCCTATGTGGATCTCGGGATAGCCGAAGTTCGCGTCGTCGGCGGCGAGCATTATGTCGCACGCCGTGGCCAGCCCGGCGCCACCGGCGAGCGCGTTTCCCTGGACCGCCGCCACGATCGCCTTGGGAAGCCGGCGCATGTGGAGGAACAGCCGGCCCATATCGAGAGCGTCCTGCTCCAGCTCGCGACGCGACATGTCGAGGGTGCGCTCGATGTGGGCGAGGTCCGCGCCGGCGCAGAAGTCCCGGCCCTCGGCGGCGAGCAGGATCGTGGCGACGCGCTCGTCCGCCTCCGCGGCGGCCAGCGCCTCCTCGAGATCGGCGATCGTCTCCGGGTCGAGCGCGTTCCGCTTCTCGGGTCGCGCCAGCGTGACGACCGCCACGCCGCCGCCGACCGGCGCCTCGTATCGCACGCGGTCGCTCACGTGGCCCGGCTTTCCCGCTGCTCAGCCGGCAGCGAGGCGAGCACCTCGTCGGGGACCTCGAGCGCGGCGCGGAGGAGCGCGGTCGAGTAGACCTTGCCCTGGGCGTCGGTCATGAGGCTCACCGTCCCCCCGCCGCCGAGCGCGCCGTGGAGCAGGAAGTTCAGCGCGTCCAGGTTGTCGAGCTCGAAACGCTCGACGGGCCCGTCGATCATGCCGGCGAAGTGGGCGGCGACGCGCTCCGCCGTGAGATCCCGTTTCAGGAGCGCATAGGCTTCCGGAGAGAAGGCGATCACGCCAACGTTCGCGGTGTCGCCCTTGTCGCCCGAGCGGGCGTGGGCGAGGCGTCGCAGCTGTACACGCGCTGCCATCGCATCAACGCTAACGGCCGGCGCGCGCGAGCGCTAACCGACCCGGGAGCCGGAACCCGCGCCAGCCGGGCTACCGGGCGTCGACGACCTCGACCTCGATCCCGGGCTCGATCGCCGCGCGGTCGATGAGGGCGGGCCAGTAGGCGACGATCTCCTGGACGCGCGGCCGGCCGCCCGCGAAGCCGGTGACGCCGGGCGGGCCGGACAGGATGAGCGGCGCGATCTCGCGCGTGAAACGCTCGACCGGCGCCTTCTCCGCGCTCTTGACCGCCACGCGCAGCTCGACCTCGGGCAGGTCCCCCGGCGGGGGGCCGGCCAGCGGCCCGTGCGTCGCGTTCCACCCCACGTACTCGGTGCGGATCTCGTCGAATGCCAGACCCAGACGGTCGAGCCGCTCGCGCAGGACCGCGTCCGCCCTCCGCGCCTTGGCCACCGCGTCCGGCCAGGCGTAGACGAGCGTGCCGACCGCCTTGAAGCCCGCGCGGTAGCTGATCGAGACCTTGAGCCTGTCGGTACGCGGTCCGCCGACGACGCCGTGCACGCGCACCCGGTCGGGCCCGTCCGCCTCGAGCCGGATCGAGGTGAAGTCGGCGATCCCGTCCGGGGTGATGTACTCCCGCGGGTCTCCCATCTCGTACAGGATCTGCTCCTTCACGATCGCGGGCGTGATGCGACCGCCGGTCCCGCCGTGCTTGGTGAGGACGAACGGACCCTCCGGCGTGGCCTCGACGATCGGGTAGCCCACGTCGGCGAGATCGGGGATCGTCTCCCAGTCGATCATGCAGTTCCCGCCCGACGCCTGCGCGCCGCACTCGTTGATGTGCCCGGCCACGATCCCGTGCGCGATCCGGCCCCAGTCGTCCCAGCTCCAGCCGAAGGCGTGGATCATCGGCGCATACGTGAGCGCGGTGTCGGTCGAGCGGCCGGTGACGATGACGTTGGCACCGCGCGCCAGGGCCTCCACGATCGGCACCGCCCCGATGTACGCGTTGGCGCTCTCGACCAGGTCGAGCACCTCCGACAGCGGCCGGCCGTCGTCCATGTTTGCGAGGGCATGGCCGGCGGCGATCAGGTCGGGGAGCCGCTCGAGGATGTCGTCGCCCGTCACGGTGCCGATCCGCGCCCGGTCCGCCACGCCCGCCGCGCGGGCCGCCTCGACGAGCCCTTCGCGACAGCCGGCGATGTTCACGCCGCCGGCGTTCGAGATCACCCGGATCCCCTTCTCGACCACGTCGGGGAAGATCTCCTCGAGCAGCGGCACGAAGTCGCGGGCGTATCCCTGCGACGCGTCGCGCGCCTTCTGCTTCTGGAGGATCGACATCGTCACTTCGGCGAGGTAGTCGAGCATGAGGAAGTCGATGGGCCCGCGCCGCACCTGCTCGACCGGTGCGTCGAGGCGGTCGCCCCAGAAGCCCTGGCCACACGCGATCCGAAGCGGCGCTCTACTCATAGGCGCCGTGGGTCTGGTCAACGGGGTTGGGTAAGAGCTGTGCGGCCATGCTCGCGAAACTAGCCGCCCCGCCGAACCCCGTCCCCCTTCGAAAGGCGGGCGATCAAAGCGGTCCAGATTCGGTGGCGCGCGACGAGGGGATTCCGAGGCGTACGACTGTACGCCGCAGGAAGAGGCGAGGAGCGGAACGCCGAAGATGGGCCACTTTCAGCGCCCGACTACAGGGCGGCGTACCAGTCGTAGCCCTTGTCCTCCCAGTACCCGCCCGTCGTTTCCGGCACGAAGTGGATCCCGGTCAGGTACTTCACGCTCTTGTAGCCGTACTTGAGATTGGAGTACAGCCGTGCGGGCGCGCCATGACCGGGAGTCAGCCAGGAGCCGTTGAGGCCGATCGCGATCAGCGTCTGCGGATGGAGCGCGCTCTCGCGATCCCAGCTCGACCAGTAGCCGGCGTCGAAGGAGCGGAAGTCGACGAACCCCGCCGCGGGGTCGGCGCCGGCGGCGCGCGCGATCTCCGCGAGCCGCACGCCCGTCCACGAGGCCACCGAGGTCCATCCCTCGATGCAATAGTGGCGGAGACGAAGCGTGACCCGCGGCATTGCGCCGAGGTCCGACAGCGAGAGCGAGAGCGGGCGCCGCACCATGCCCGACACCTCGAGCCGCCAGACCGCGGGATCGACGCGCGGCATCATCGGGCTGATGAAGTACTGCGGGAACGACGGGCTTTCGCTGCCCCGCGGCTCGATCCGCGCGTGCGGACCGCCAGGCGGGACGAGCGCCTGCTGGAGCCACTGGTTCGGGCGATCCCAGGCGCGAAGGAGCGGCCACAGAGGCCCCCCGTCCCAGCCGCAGCCGGCGGCCGCGAATCCGGCCGCCGTCAGCGCCGCCCGCTTCAGGAACTCACGCCTGCCGGGCACTTGCCCTTTCACTGCTCGATCGCATTCCGTTCCGCGAGTCTAGGGGTTGGAGGCGTCCTCCGCGCCACCCATCGGGGCGCTGCTGTTCCAGATGTCCAGCACGGTCACCCACTGCCCGTCGCGGTTCTCGTGGATGGACGTCCACTTGCCCGTGTCCTCGAACGGCTGGCCGTCCACGGTGTTCGTGCTCGTGAAGGTGCCGTACCCGTACGCGAGGTCGCCGGAGGCGGACACGTCGACGCCGTCGGTCACGATGTCGATCGCGGTGAAGGGCGCCGCCGCCATCATCGCGGCGAACCCCGACTCGATCTCCGCGCGACCGCTCATGGGCGGCGCGCCGGGTGCGAGGACCACGGCGTCCTCGGCATAGATTGCTGCCAGGGCGGCTCCATCGTTCGTCAGGGCGGTGGTCTCCCACGTATCCCCGAAGTCGTCGAGCGCCTGCCGCACGGCGGCGGGGTCGACCGCGGAGGTGTCTTCGGTGGAGCCGACCTCCGTCGTGGATCCTGTTTCGGTAGCCGGCTCCTGCTGACAGCCGGCGATCAGTGCAACGGCTACGACGGCCGCGAAGAGCGGCATCGGGTACTTCGGCATGCTCGAGTCTCCTGGTGCGGGGTGGGTGCTTCTGAAAGGCGGGGACGGGATTCATTGTATCCGAACTACCACCGGCGTGGCAAACCCCCTCGTATTGCTTCCCCATCGCGGGCCGCGGTAGACTGGCGGAGAAAGGAGACGCGATGCGCAACCGCCACGCGCGGCTCACGCGACCGCTCGTCCGCGAGAACGGCCAACTCAGGCCGGCCTCCTGGGACGAGGCGATCGGCCGGGCCGCCGACGGGTTCCGGCGGGTGACGGACGAGCACGGACCGAACTCCTTCGCCTTGTTGAGCTGCTCGAAGACGACCAACGAGCTCAACTATCTGACGCAGAAGTTCGCTCGCACCGTCATCGGCTCGAACAACATCGACAGCTGCAACCGTACCTGACACGCTCCCAGCGTCGTCGGTCTGGCGACGGTGTTCGGAGCGGGGGGCGGAACGAGCTCCTATCGGGAGATCGAGGAGACGGACGTCATCCTCCTGTGGGGATCGAATGCCCGGGAGACCCATCCGATCTTCTTCCATCACCTGCTGAAAGGCGTGCGGAACGGCGCCGAGCTGTTCGTCATCGATCCCCGTCGCACGACCTCGGCCCGCTGGGCTCACCACTGGCTGGGGATCGACGTAGGGTCGGATATCGCGCTCGCCAACGCGGTCGCCCGGGAGATCCTGGACGCCGGCCTCGAGGATCGGACCTTCATCGAGCGCGCGACCAGCGGCTTCGACGAATACCGCGAGTCGGTCGAGCCGTGGACGCTCGAGCGGGGCGCGGAGGTGACCGGCGTCGCCCCGGAGGATATCCGCCGCCTCGCCCATGCCTATGCCCGCGCCGGCCGGGCGCAGCTCTGCTGGACCCTGGGGATCACGGAGCACCACAACGCGGCCGACAACGTCTTCGCGCTGATCAATCTCGCGCTCCTCACCGGACACGTCGGAAGGTATGGGTCAGGACTCTGTCCCCTGCGCGGCCAGAACAACGTGCAGGGAGGCGGCGACATGGGCGCCATCCCGAACAAGCTGCCGGGCTTCCAGGACGTGGAGGCCGCCATCGCGCGGAAGAAGTTCGAGCGCGCCTGGGGCGCGAAGATCCCCGCCCGCAGGGGATGGCACATCAGCGAGATGTTCGAGGCGATGGAGGAGGGGAAGCTCAAGACCCTGTTCGTCGTCGGGGAGAACCCGGCGCAGTCCGAGGCCGACGCGAAGAAGACGCGGCATCTCCTGGAGGGCCTCGACCACATGGTGGTCCAGGACATCTTCCCGACGAAGACCGCCGAGATGGCCGACGTCGTGCTACCGGCGGCCGCCGGATGGGCCGAGACCGACGGCACGGTGACGAGCAGCGAGCGGCGGGTCCAGCGCGTTCGGAAGGCGCTCGATCCGCCGGGCGAGGCGATGGACGACCTCCTCATCCTCGCCGCGATCGCCCGGCGCCTCGGCCACGAGTGGGGCGAGCCGACGGCGGAAGCGGTATGGGACGAGCTGCGGTCGCTGTCGCCCATGCACACGGGGATGAGCTACGCCCGGCTCGAGGAGCTGGGGGGCATCCAGTGGCCGTGTCCGGAAGAGGGGCATCCCGGCACCCTGTTCCTGCACGATCGCCTGTGGAAGGAGCCGCGCGAGGGGCCACCGGCTCCGTTCTTCCCGGTCGAGTACGAGCCGCCGGTCGACGAGCTGACCGACGAGTATCCGATCCGCCTCACGACCGGGCGCTGTCTCGACTCGTTCAACACCGGCGTCCAGACCGCGCGGTACACCGCTCCGATCCGGCGCGGCGGCTGCGTCGAGCTGTCTCCCGAGGACGCCGAGGCGCTCCGCGTGGGCGAGGGCGAGCGCGTGCGCGTGACGTCGCGACGAGGCTCGGTCGAGGGCCCGGTGCGGATCGATCCCGGCCTCCGGCGCGGCCTGGCGTTCATGACCCTCCACTTCCCGGACGAGGTCGACACGAACGTGCTGACGATCGACGCGTGGGACCCCAAGTCGGGAACCGCCGAATTCAAGGCCAGCGCGGTCCGCATCGAGAAGCTCGAGCCGGCGCTCGCCCGCTGAGGAGCGCGCGGTGGACCTGAAGCTCATGGCGGCCGCGCCCGACGCGGCCGAGCGCGACGCCGTGGACGCCTTCCTC
>DATFFS010000004.1:0-3715 GCA_035249945.1 Gemmatimonadota bacterium | reverse complement strand
TGGTCCCCGCGCACGCCGCGGCAACCAGGACCGCGACTGCCACGAGCTGCGTCACCATGCCACGAGTGAGCGGCGCTGCTTCTGAACGGGAAGGACGAGACATAGCCGGCATGAGAGTGTAACCGGGCCCGCCCGCGCGTGCCACCGGTCACCGGCGTCCCCTACGAGCAGGCCTCGCCGCGGAGCAGCTTCGCCTCTCCCGGAGCGATCGCGATCCGCCGCGGGCCGGCGGGATCCAGATAGTGGTGATCGGCGGTGGGCGCGCCCCCCTCGAGCCAGGCCGCGATGTCTTCCGCCACCGCCTCCGGCGCCCCCCACTGGAAGTTGTGGCCGAGGTCGCTCGCCTGGGTCCCCGAATCGGACAGCGGCGTGCGCCCGTACTGCTTCCACACGTATGTCATGCGACAGACGCGGGACGCCTCGTCGAGCGCGGTGCGCAGAACGACCTGATCGGCCTCCGCGGTCACGGCGTCCTGGGTGGCCCACAGGATGAGCGTGGGGACGGAAAGCTCGCGGAGTTCGTCCACGTTGTCGAACTCCAGCACGGCCCGGGCGACACCCAGCCAGGTTCCGATCGGGGTGCGCGCTGTCATCGCGGCCATCTCGTCTAGGTAGGCCGCCGGGGCGGCGACCTCCGCCACCCAGTTCGCGACCAGCCACGCCTCGGCACCGGAATCGGCGTCGACGGGCGTCAGCTCATATGCGTCGGCCGGCCAGTCATGGCCCTTCGCCTCCAGCGAGGGCTTCCATGTCCCTTCGATCAGGTCGGCGAGAACGAAGTCCCGAATCACGGGATTCCCTTCGACCCGTGCCGCACTGCCGATCAGGACGAGGCTCTGCACGCGCTGCGGGGCCGCCAGCGCGACCACCTGGGCCACCATGCTCCCCAGCGAGTGCGCGACCACGTGCGCGCGCTCCAGAGCGAGCGCGTCCATGAATGCGAGCACGTCGTCGGCGAGGCGCGCCATCGTGAAGCACCGCTCCGGCTCGGCGGCGCACTCGATCGCGGGAGGCATGGACGAGCCGCCATGGCCGCGCAGGTCGACGGCCAGTGCGCGCACACCGGGCCGGCGCACGAGCAGCGATTCGATCGTCGGACGGAAGGAGATATGGGAGTCCGTATAGCCATGCACGAACAGAACGACCTCGCCGTCCGGGTCTCCCGCCTCTACGTATCGCATCTCGATCCCGGTCGGGAGCGCCACCGTTCGCGCGGCCGGGTCGGCCGGCTGCGCCGCCGCAACGGTTGATCCCAGGGCAAGCGCGCCGGCCACCAGCCCGAGCTTCACAAGTCGACGAGAACCTTGAATCCCCCATACCACATGCGGCTCACGTCGAAGGGCATGGTCTTCTCGTCCATGCCCGTCATCCGGGGGTCCTTCATGACCTTGGCGTTGACGCGATCCCGATCCGTCTTCGACTTGTAGACGATCCAGGAGAACATCACGGTTTCGCCGCGCTTGAGGCCGGCGCCGTCCTTGAACGACCGGCCCATCTGGACGTCGAGATCGTCTCCTACGCACTCGCGAAACTCCAGCGCGCCGTGCTCCTTGAAGATCTTGCCCGCCTTCCGTGCCAAGCTCCGGTAGGCCGCGAGCTTGCTCTTCGGGACCGGAACCAGGAATCCGTCCACGTATGCCATGCGATCCTCCTCTGCGGTCGCTTGCCGGCCGATGCGATCCTGTCGCCGACGATACGCCGGAACGGGCGGCAAGGCATCATCTACCAGCATCTCGCGCGAGCTCGCGGATCGCGGCGCGGTCTACGACCTCGCCGCCCTTTACCACCGCATGGATCCGGCGCGTGTTGCGGATGTCCTCCAGCGGGTCGGCGTCCAGGATCACGAAGTCCGCCCACTTCCCCACCTCGATCGTCCCGAGCTCCTCCTCGGCGCCCAGGATCGCGGCGGAGGCCGCGGTCGCCGCATGGATCGCCGCGAGCGGCGACAGCCCGGAGCGGACCAGCTCCTCCAGCTCGAAATGGATCGCCCAAGGCACCTGCCATACGTCCGTGCCCGCGCCGAGCCGGACCCCGGCGTGGTGGTAGCGCGCGACCATCTCGCGATCGTTCTCCAGGGAGGCCTCGAGTTGCGTCCGATTCTCCGGGCCGATCGCCAGCATCCAGTCGAGCCCCTCCGTGATCGGCTCCCACGGATCGAGACCCTCCTCGGTCGTCACGCCCTGGTCCCGGCTCACGCGGTACGCCATTCCCCCGTAGGTCACGGTCGGAACCACCGAAACGTCCGCGGCGTGGTAGAGCTCCAGGATGTCCTCGTAGGCGAACGGGCTCCCGCGGCCGGTGCAGAATCCCAAATGCTCGACGGCGTCCATGCCGGCCGCGATGAGGGGCAGCTGGTGCGCGCAGTGACCGGTCGCCCGCAGGCCGTGCCGGTGGGCGGCCTCCACGATGCGGGCGTTCGAATCCCAGCGCCGGAACGTCCGCGTCTTCACGTGATCGGCGCCCAGCGCGGCGGCCAGGGCAACGCTCCGCTCGACGTGGCGCGGGTCCGCCTCGGGCTCGATCCCGCGCCATTCCTCGCTGTCGTACGGCCAGTCGGTGAAGAACTGGAACCCGCCGTAGCTCACGCGCGGCCCGGGCACGATCCCCGCCTCGATCGCCTCGGCGGCGGCGACCAGCGTCGCGATGCGGGACCCCTGATCGCGGATCGCGGTCACGCCGTAGTAGAGCATTCCCGGAAGCCTCGCGGGATCGTACGTGTGGGCGTGGAGATCCATGAGGCCCGGGATCGCCGCGCGCCCGGCGGCGTCCAGGATTCGCGCTTCGGGCTCCTCCTCGATAGCGCCCGCCGGCGCGATCCGCTCGATCCGGCCCTCACCGATCAGCACGTCCTTCGGCTCCGTCCGCCCGGCCCCGGTGCCGTCGATCAGGACGACGTTCCGGACCAGGAGCGGCGGGGGAATCGGAGCGGCGTACCGCAGCGGCCACCCCAGCGACGTCTCGCCCCCATCCGGCGAGCGGAGCCGCCAGCCGTCCGCCGACAGGAACAGGATCGTTCCGTCGCGGGCGACCGTGGGGTAGATCGCGGCCGCTTCGCCGAGCGGGACCGCCTCGCCGACGGCACCCAGGAGCGTGTCGAAGTCCACCCGCCAGAGCCGGTCGTGGCGCGCGAACACGAGTCTGCCGGGGAGCGGCCACGCCAGGAAGATCGGAGCGTCGACGAACCGCTCCAGACGCCGCCGCTCGCCGGAGAGCGAGACCAGCTCGGCGGCGGTTCCGAGCACCGGATCGGGTTCGATTCGCACCAGGAGCGAGCGCGAGTCCGGGCTCCACACCGGCGCGTCGGCCGTCTCGCCGACCCAGGTCGCCGTGACCTCGCCCAGATCGATCGCCTCCCCCTCGTCGTCGACGGCGGCACTGCGCGCGCCGATCACGCGCAGGCGGAATCCCTCCGGCGTTGCGTGGACGAACGCGATGCGGCCCCCATCCGGCGACCACAGCGGCTCGCGCTCCCCGCCCTCCAGCGAGGTGAGGCGCCGGATCTCGCCCGTTTCGACGTCCGCGGCGTAGAGGTCCTCGCGCTCCAGCCGCCCCGCCGCGAACGCGATCTCCGATTCGTCGGGCGACCAGGCAAGCCCGTGCGCCGTCCGCGCCACCTCGGCGACCGCGCGCGGCTCGCCGAACGCGGGCGGATCGCCGGCGATCGGCACGACCCAGAGCTTCCCGAGCGCGATCACCCCGACCCGGGTGCCGCCCG
>DATFFS010000003.1:0-3262 GCA_035249945.1 Gemmatimonadota bacterium | reverse complement strand
TCCCGTGCGGGCTGGACGACGCGGGCCTGCCCGTCGGCCTCCAGCTCACGGCCCCGGTCCTCGGCGAACGGCTCCTGCTCCGCGCGGCGAACGCCCTAGAGGGGGACCTCGGCCTCGTCCTCCGCCCGCCGCTCCTGGCCGGCGTCTGAGCCGGCGTCGTCCCGAACGACGCCGCCCGCCGAGACCGTGAGCGCCACGGCCGCGAGGACCACGGCGCCCGCGACCAGGGAGCGACCTCGGATCTGCTCGTCCGCGATGAGGTATCCGAGGTAGACAGCGAGCATCGGCGTCACCCAGGCGTAGGTGGCCACGAGCGATGTGCGCGCGTTCCGCAGGAGCCACAGGTACGACGTGAACGCGATCCACGAGCCGAACACGATCAGGTACAGGAGCGCGAGCACGGACGCCGCCGAGAAGCGGTCCGGGTCGACGAGGGGGAGCTCGCCGCGCGCGATGCCCCAGAGGAGCGAGATCGCGCCGCCGGCCATCATCACCATCGCGTTGCCGACGAGCGGACGGTGCGGCAGCCGCGCGCCGCGGGCGATGAGCGAACCCCCGGCCCAGCTCATCGAGGCCGAGACCGCGAGCAGCAGCCCGGAGATCGGCACGTCGGCGCGCGCGTCATTCACGAGGAGAGCGGCGCCTACGAACCCGAGCAGGATGCCGATCGCCACCCGGCCCGGGAGCCGGCGGCGCCCGACGAACCGATCCCAGAGCGCGATCCACAGGGGTACCAGCGCGAAGATCAGGGCGACGGTGCCTGATGGAACGTTCCGCTCCGCGAGCACCACGGACCCGTTGCCGAACGCGATCAGGCCGGTACCGACGAGGAGCGCCGCCAGCCATTGCGGCCGCCCGATCGGGTCATCGTCGGCGTCGCGCCGCCGGGTGGAGACCGCGAACAGGACGGTGCCGGCGATCACGAAGCGGCTCCCGGCCGCGAGCAACGGCGGCAGGGTCTCGTTGGTGATACGGATCCCGAGGTACGTGGTGCCCCAGATCACGTACACGGCCCCGAGGGCCATCCAGATCAGCCATGTCGGCGCCGCGGTCGAGGGCCCGTTGGCCGGAGCACGCTTGGAAGTCCGGCCCGAAAGAGACATCCGCACAGGATACGGACGGGTGCCGACGGTCCCGTCGGAAGGGTCCGATAGGCTTTCCCGCGCGATGGCCGAGTGGGAGACCGTGATCGGGCTCGAGTGTCACGTCGAGCTCAGCACGCGCACCAAGATGTTCTGCAGCTGCCGCAACGAGTTCGGCGCCGAGCCCAACACGCTGACCTGCCCCGTCTGTCTCGGACACCCCGGGTCGCTACCGGTGCCGAACCGGGAGGCGATCGCGCGGATCGTGAAGGTCGGCGTCGCCCTCGGGAGCCGGATCGCGCCCCGTTCGCTCTTCCACCGGAAGAACTACTTCTATCCGGACATGCCGAAGAACTATCAGATCAGCCAGTACGACCTGCCTGTCTGCGTGGGCGGCCGGCTCGAGGTCGATCTTCCCGATGGGTCCACCAGTACCGTGGGCATCACGCGGGTCCATATGGAGGAGGACACCGGCAAGACCGCGCACGGGAGCGCCTCTGGGCGGATCCACGAGGCGGAGTCCGCCCTGATCGACTACAACCGCGCCGGGGTCCCGCTCGTCGAGTGCGTGTCGGAGCCGGACATGCGCTCGCCGGAGGAGACCGGCGCGTACCTCCGGGAGCTCCGCGCCCTGCTCGAGGCGCTCGACGTCTCCGACGTCCGGATGGAGGAGGGTTCCCTCCGGTGCGACGCGAACGTCTCGGTGCGGCCCGTCGGTACCGAGGCCCTCGGCGTCAAGGTCGAGATCAAGAACATGAACTCGGTCCGGTCCCTCGAGCGGGCGCTCGCGTTCGAGGTGGACCGCCAGGTCGCCGCGCTCGAGGCAGGCGAGCCGCTCGTGCAGGAGACGCGCCACTGGGACGAGGACTCGGGCACCACGAAGACGATGCGCTCGAAGGAAGAGGCGTTCGACTATCGCTACTTCCCGGAGCCCGACATCCCGGCGCTGGAGCCGGACGACGCATGGATCGCGGAGATCCGGCGGAGCATCCCGGAGCTGCCCCGGGCGCGGCGCGCACGCTACGTGGACACGCTCGGGTTGAAGCCGGAGGTGGCGCGGATCCTGGTCGCGGATCGCGAGGCGGTCGCGCTCTTCGAGGAAGCGGTCGCGCTGGGCGCGCAGCCTGCCGCGTCGGCCAACTGGATCACGCAGGACCTGGCCGGCTTGCGCAACGAGGTGGTCCTGGCCGACGCGGACGCCGAACCCACGGTGGGGCCCCAGCACATCGCAGACCTGGTCGCCCTCGTGGCCGACGGAACCCTGTCCGGAGCGGGTGCGAAGCGGGCCCTCGACGAGGCGTTCCGCTCCGGAGCGCCGATCGGCGCCATCGTGGAGAAGCGCGGGCTGCGGCAGGTCTCGGACGCCGGCGAGCTGGGCGCCCTGGTCGAGCGCGTCCTCGGCGAGAACGAGGAAGCCGCGGAGAAGTTCCGAGCCGGGAACGAGAGCGTGATCGGATTCCTCGTCGGACAGGTGATGAAGGCCTCCGGCGGGTCGGCCAACCCCACGCTCGCGCAGGAGCTCCTGCGCCAGCGGCTCTCGGGGTAGGCCGCGCGGTGCGCGTGGATCCCAAGCGGAACCGGGTCCCTTTCTGGCAGCTCGCGCTGTACGCGACCGCGGCGGCCGCCGGCGGCGCCACGCATCCGATCCGGAAGATGTGGCACGCGGAGAACGCGATCGACCGGTACGCGCTGTGCCACCTGACCAGCGCGGCCGGCGACTCGCTGCTGGCGATCTCTCTCGCCGATTCGGTCTTCTTCTCCCTCCCGGTGGACCAGGCGCAATGGCGGGTCGTCGCCTATCTCGGCCTGACGATGCTCCCGCTCGCCGTCGCCGCGCCGCTCCTGGTGATCCCGCTGGATCGGGCCGGGCCGCGACGGCTGATCTCCTTCCTCGCCGCCGTCGTCCGAGCGGGCATCGCGTTCTCGGTCGCGGGTAGCCTCGACACCGCCGCGCTCTACCCGGCGGCCCTGGCGATCCTCGTGGCCGCTCGCGTGCACGGCATCACGAAGAACGGGCTCACCATGGCGTACGCCGGCCCGGGGGAGGGGCTGATGCGGGCGAATGCGCGGCTCGGCCGAGTTGCCGTTGCGGGGGCGCTCACGGCCGCGCCGTTCGGCGCGGGCGCGGTCGCCCTCTGGGGTTCGGGGGGTGCGATGGTCCTCGCGGGCATCGTCTACTC
>DATFFS010000002.1:0-7831 GCA_035249945.1 Gemmatimonadota bacterium | reverse complement strand
CAGCACCGCGACCGACAGGACGATGAACCCCATGCCGCCCATCCACTGGGTCTGGCTTCGCCAGAGGATGACGCCGCGCGGCAGGGTATCGACGTCCGCCACGACGGTCGCGCCGGTGGTGGTCAGCCCGGACATCGATTCGAAGAAAGCGCCCGAGATCGAGCCGATCGATCCCGTGAGCAGGTACGGCAGGCTGCTGAAGACGGCGATCGAGATCCAGCCCAGCGTCACGATCGCGAATCCGTCCCTCAGCGATACCTCGGCCTTCCTGGCGCCCGCGGCGTAGAGCGCGAGGCCCGCCGCCACGGTGATCAGAGCCGAGAGGGCGATCCGCAGGGCGGCGCCCTCCTGATAGAAAACGCCCGCGATCGCCGCCGGTAGCAGCATCGTCAAGCCGGCGAAGGCGGTCAGCGCGCCGACGACGCGGACGACCGCCCGCTTGTGCATCAGCGGAAGAAGTCCGTGGTCTCGTCGATGGCGTCGGGGAGCGCGAATACCATCACGCGGTCGCCGCTCTCGACCTGCGTGTCGCCGTGCGGGATCAGGATCTGGTCGCCGCGCTCGATCGACCCCAGGATGGCGCCGCGAGGAAGACCGAGGTCCGCGATCCTGCGCCCGGCGATCCTGGATTGCGGCAGGACTTCGAACTCCATCGCCTCGGCCTGATTGCGCTCCATGATCGCCATCGAGACGATCTTCCCGCCGCGGATGTGCTGGAGGATGCGGTTCGCCGTCGAGAGGCGCGGGCTCACGGCGGCGTCGATTCCGATGCGGGTTACGAGCGGAATGTATTCCGCGCGCTTGAGGAGCGAGATCACCTTGGGGGCGCCGAGATGCTTGGCGAGGAGCGAGGCCAGCAGGTTCGTCTCGTCTTCGCTCGTCACCGCCGCCAGGCCGTCGGTCTCGGCGATCCCCTCCTGGGACAGCAGATCCAGGTCGGTGGCGTCGCCGTGCAGCACGAGCCCCGAATCCAGTTGCTCGGCCAGCGCCAGGCAGCGCTCCCGGTCCCGCTCGATCACGGTGGGCTGTATCCCGTCCTTCTCCAGCATGCGCGCCAGGTGCGTCCCGACGCGGCCACCGCCCAGCAGCATCGCCCGCTCCATCCGCTGAGAGGCGAGCCCCAGGAGCTCGAAGGCCTCGTCGAGGTGCGCGGCTTCGGAAACCAGGTAGATCGTGTCGCCGTGCTGAATGCGGGTCGACCCGTCCGGGATCAGCGACTCCTCCCCGCGATCGATCGCCACGGTGAGGAAATGCCGGCCCTTGAGGCTCCTGCCGATCTCACCCAGCGTTCGGCCGGCGGCCGGGGCGCCGGCGGCCACCGGGAGCGCCAGCAGCACCACCTTCCCGCCCGCGAACTCGGCCACGTCGGTCGCCGCGCGGCGCTTGAAAAGCTTGAGGATCTCCCGCGCGCACTCCTGCTCGGGGTTGATCAGCAGATCGGCGCCGAACCGCGCCTCCTCCAGTATCTCCCGCTTTTCGTAGTACTCCGGGTTGCTGACCCGCGCGACCTTGAAGCCGACATCGAACTGCGAGGCGATCAGGCAGGCGATGAGGTTGACCTCGTCGAGGTTCGTCACCGCCAGCAGGAGTTCGGCGCCGCGAATGCCAGCCCGTTCGAGGCATGTCAGGCTGGCGCCGTTGCCCTCCACCACCAGGACATCGAGCGCGACCTGCATCCTGCCGGCCAGGTCAGTGTCGCGCTCGATCACGGTGACGTCGTGTTGCTCGGCGGAGAGCCGGGCGGCAAGATGATACCCGACCTCTCCACCCCCGATCACGATGACCTTCAGCGCGAACCTCCCTTCGCCGCCAGGCCCAGGGAGTGCAGGGACTCGTGGAAGCGGCGCGGCACTTCGCGCGCGGCGCTTACCGGGACGTCGAGGTGGGTCACGAGCCGGATCTGCGAGGGTGAGGTGTCGAAGGCGCGCACGCCGCGCTCCCCCACCTCGCGCACGAGATCGGCGGCCGCGAGGCCGGGCCGGGTGACCCGTACAAGGACGATGTTGGTCTGGACGTGTCCCAGGTCGACGGCGATGCCGTCCAGCTCGGAGAGCCCCGCGGCGATCTCCTTCGCCAAAACGTGGTCCTCCCCGAGCCGGTCGACGTGCCGCTCGAGCGCGTGGATCCCCGCCGCAGCCAGGATCCCCGCTTGGCGCATCCCCCCTCCGAGCCGCTTGCGAACGCGCCGCGCCCGCGCGACCGCCGCCTCGCTCCCCACCAGGCACGTGCCGACCGGGGCGCCAAGGCCCTTGGACAGGCAGATCGAGACCGTGTCCGCACAAGCGGCGTAGCGCGCAGCCGGAACGCCACTCGCCACGACCGCGTTGAACAGCCGCGCGCCGTCGAGGTGCACGGCCAGCTCCCGGTCGCGTGCCCAGCGGGACAGGGCCTCCATGTCGGCGATCGGATAGATCCGCCCGCCGTGGCCGTTGTGCGTGTTCTCGAGGCAGACCAGGCGGGTCTGCGCGAAATGCTCGTCCACCGGCCGGACCCGGCCCTCGAGATCCGCGGGACGCAGCGCACCATCCGCGGTGTCCACGGGATGGAGCTGGACGCCGGAGAGCGCGGCTGGAGCTCCGCCCTCGTAGTTGAAGATATGCGCGCGGCGCTCGAGCAGGACCTCGTCGCCGCGTCCGGCGTGGACCTGGACAGCGGTCTGGTTGGCCTGGGTCCCGCTCGGGAAGAACAGCCCCCGCTCCTTGCCCGTCATCTCCGCGATCAGCGCCTCGAGGCGCTTGACGGTCGGGTCGTCGCCGAGAACGTCGTCCCCGAGCGGGGCCTCGAGCATCGCCCGTTTCATCTCGGGGGTCGGCCGCGTGACGGTGTCGCTGCGCAGGTCGTAGACGGTCTCCACGGGGGTCAACCCTGCCCTCGAGGGGTCCGCTCCGCAACCCCCAACCCCTCGGCGCGCCACTCGCGGAGCAGGGCGAGCAGGCCGCGGGCCGCCGCCGGTTCCCAGCGCGGGCCGTAATCGCCCCAGACGAGGGTCAGCGCATCCGGGCGCTCCGCTCTGGCCCACTCGAGGAATGGCGCGAGCGCGCGGGGCAGCTCGCGCGACTCACCCCTCGCCTGCTCGACGATCAGCTTCGCGTTGCGCACCACCAGCACGACCTCCACGACCGGCCGGCTCTCGATCAGCTCCCATGCGTCGTTGGTGATCTCCACCACGGTATGCACCTCGCGCTGGACGGGATTGTAATCCCAGGAGACGATGCGCCACTGCTCGTGGAGCGCGGCGCGCCATTCGAGCACGCCGCGTGCCTCCCGCTTGCCAACCAGGCGCCTGTCGAGATCCGGGTTGAGGACGAAGTTCTCGGCAGTCAGGGCCAGAGCCGCTTCGACGTTTCCCTGATCGACCGCGGCCACGTAGGCCCGGGCCACCTCGTCCGCGCTGGGCATCAGGGCCACGGGGGCGATTGCCGCGCCCACCAGCGCCACCCACAGGGCGCGCTCCGCCCAGGTAACCCGATCGATCCGGATCCAGCCCAATGTCCCTCGTTTTCGCGCTTGACAGCCGACGTGCGGACCCTAGAATATGGTCCTGTTAGGGAGTGTAACTAGGGTTTCCGCCGCCGACCCCTTCCGGGCGCTGATCGGCGGATCCGAGCGTTACAGGCCTGGGCGCGGCCCGGGCTACACCACGGGGTGTAAAAGACCGGGGTGGAGGGTTCCTAACCTCCGCCGCGGTCTTTTTTTTTGTGCCGCAGCCGAGGAAAACGTCGACCGAAACAGCCGTGCCGCCGGGAGGGCGAATGGATCGCGACAAGGTTATGGAGCTCGTCAAGAAGCACGACGTCAAGTACGTGTACCTGTGGTTCACGGACATCCTCGGGTTCCTGAAGAGCTTCGCGATCACGCTCCACGAGCTGGAGGTTGCCCTGGACGAGGGCATGGGCTTCGACGGCTCATCGATTGAAGGCTTCACCCGGATCCAGGAAAGCGACATGATCGCGCGTCCGGATCCCGACACGTTCGAGCTCATGCCATGGCGCGTGAACGGGGATGCGGTGTCGCGCATGATCTGCGACGTCACCACACCCGACGGCAAGCCCTATGACGGCGATCCGCGCTGGGTGCTGCGCCGTGCCATCAAGAAGGCCGCCGATCGCGGATACACGTTCTACGTGGGTCCCGAGCTGGAGTACTTCTACTTTCCGAGTCCGACCGATCCCACCCCGCTCGACCAGGGCGGGTACTTCGACCTGCTTCCCCTGGACGAGGGCAACGACCTCCGCAAGGAGACGATCGGCAACCTGGAGTCGATGGGCATCCGCGTGGAGTACTCGCACCACGAGGTCGCGCCCAGCCAGCACGAGATTGATCTGCGCTACGACGAGGCCCTGCGGATGGCGGACATCGTGCAGACCTACAAGACGGTCGTGAAGCGCACGGCCTACGAGCACGGCCTCTACGCCACGTTCATGCCCAAGCCGATCTACGGGCAGAACGGCAGCGGAATGCATTGCCACCAGTCGCTGTTCGAGGGCGGCAAGAATGCCTTCTTCGAGCAGGACGCTCCCTTCCATCTCTCGGCCACGGCGCATCACTACACCGCCGGCATTCTCAAGTACGCGCGCGAGTTCGCCGCCATCACCAACCAGTGGGTGAACTCCTACAAGCGGCTCGTGCCGGGCTACGAGGCTCCCATCTACGTGTCGTGGGCGAACTCCAACCGCAGCGCCATGGTGCGAGTACCGAACATCAAGCCGGGCAAGGAGAAGTCGACGCGGATCGAGCTGCGGATGCCCGATCCGGCATGCAACCCGTACCTCGCGTTCGCGGTCATGCTGGCGGCGGGGCTCAAGGGGATCGAGGACGGTCTGGATCCGGTTCAGCCGGTCGAAAACGTGAACATCTACCACCTGACCGAAGAGGAGCGGCACGCGCGCGGAATCGAGTCGCTCCCCGAGGACCTCGGCCATGCGATCCAGCTGGCCAGCGAGAGCGCGCTGGTGCGTGAGACGCTGGGGGACCACGTCTTCGAGCAGTTCCTGCGGAACAAGCGCGCGATCTGGTCCCAGGCGCGGGCGCACGTGACGCGCGCGGAGGTCGAGTACTACTTGCCGATCCTGTGAGGCGGTAGGTCGATCTCCGGCCACGACATGGAATCGCCGCGGGAGAACGGCACGCTCGTGGTCATCGATGCGATCAGTGGGAAGGTCGAGAAGGTCGCGGCGGTGGGCCCGTACGCCGCCGCGCTGGGGATCGCCCGGCTGCCCTGATCCGCTCCGCGAGCGGCCGGCCGGCCGGCGCCGCAGACCGAGGCCCCGAGGAAGACCCCCACCAGAAACACGCCGACGGCGGGCAGGCGGCTCGCTCCCAGCATGCTTTCATACTGGCTGCGGGACCGGGGTCCCGCCACGCTCGTGCAGTGAACGGCCTGCATTCTGCTGCGAGTCGCCGGCTTTTCGCCGTGCGATTTCGGCCGTTCGCTGCGCGCGGGTGGCCGCCTGCCGGCTTCCGGGCGAGCATAGTACGCTTGCAGCCCGTAACGCACCTGATACGCCGCTGGAGGTTCTGGGGTCTCGTCCTCCTCCTCTGGTCGATCCCCAGCCTCATCGGGACGCTCGTCTACTACGCCCGCATGGCCGCGACCCCGTACCCGGTCTCGCTGCGCTCGGCCATGCTGTACCAGTTTGCGGCCTGGTACCCCTGGGTCCTGCTCACTCCGTTCGTCCTGGCAATGGGTCGCCGGTTCTCGCTCGAGCGCTCCAGCCCGTGGGTCGCCCTGCCCGTGCACCTCGTGGCAGCGATCGCCGTCGGCGCCACGCACCTCGCACTGGGGCTGGCGGGGATGCGGGCGGTGTCACCCGAGCCGCCGGAGCGCACCTTCGCGGCGGCCTACGTCGACTGGATGCTCCCCACGTATCTCGAGTTCACCGTCCTCATCTACTTCGCGATCCTGGGTCTCGTATACGCCATCGAGTACTACCGGCGCTACGTGCGCGGCACGGTACACGCCTCGCTCCTGGAGGCCGAGCTGGCCAAGGCGCAGCTGCAGTCCCTGCGGACGCAGCTCCAGCCGCACTTCCTCTTCAACACGCTGCACGCGATCTCGTCGCTCATGGACGAGGACGTGCGAGCTGCGCGACGGATGATCGCCCGCCTCGCCGACCTGCTCCGCACCACGCTGGAGACCGGCGATCAGCAGGAGGTGTCACTCTTGCGGGAGCTCGAGACCCTGCAGCTGTACCTGGACATCGAGCGCGAGCGGTTCTCCGACCGGCTCCGGATCGAGCTGAACGTACACCCCGACGTTCTCGAGGCGCGAGTCCCGAGCCTGCTGCTCCAGCCGCTGGTGGAGAACGCCGTGCGGCACGGCATCGCGCCGCTCCAGCGTGGCGGCCGCGTGGCGGTATCGGCCGCCCGCGAGGCGGGCCGGCTCCTGCTGGCCGTCGAGGACGACGGCGCGGGCTCGCTCGGCGACGGGGCCCCGCGGGAGGGCGTCGGGCTTCGCAACACGCGCGCGCGTCTCGAGCGGCTCTACCCCGAGGCCCATGACCTGACGATCGACCGGCCCGAAACGGGCGGGTTCCGGGTGCGGATCGAGATCCCGTTCGCGACCGGAACCATGGCAAACGGCTCCAACGGAGGAGGGCCCCGGCCGTGAGCGCCATTCGCGTGGTGGTGGTCGACGACGAACCGCTGGCGAGGAGACGCATCGTGCGGCTGCTCGAGGGCCGCGAGGAGTTCGAGCTGGCCGGAGAGTTCGACAGCGGCAGGAAGGCCGCGCTGGCGATCCCCGAGATCGACCCCGACCTGCTGTTCCTGGACGTCCAGATGCCCGAGATGGGCGGCTTCGAGGTGCTGGAGTCGCTGTCCCGGTCGCGCCCGCCGGTGGTCATCTTCGTGACCGCCTACAACCACTACGCGGTGCGCGCCTTCGAGGTGCACGCGCTCGACTACATCATGAAGCCCTTCGACGACGACCGCTTCGACGAGGCTCTGGTTCACGCCCGCGCGCAGCTGCGCATGGAATCGGGCGACTCCCTGCGCCGCCGGCTCGACGATGTGGTTCGCGCGCTGCACGGCGGCGGAGCCGGAGAGCCGGAGATCGAACCCACACCGGCGTCACGCTGGATCGAGCGCCTCGTCGTGAGAAGCCAGGATCATGCATGGTTCGTTCGGGTCGCCGACATCGAATGGATCGAGGCCGCCGATTACAACGTCCGGATCCACACCGCCGCGCAGACCTATACCACCCGGGAAACGCTCTCGGGCCTCGCGGAGCAGCTCGATCCCCGGCGCTTCGTCCGCGTCCACCGCTCGACGATCGTCAACCTCGACCGCGTGCGGGAGATCCAGCCGTACTTCCACGGCGCGTATATCCTCGTTCTTCAGGACGGCACCGAGCTGCGCCTGAGCCGCGCGCGCCGGCACGCCTTCGAAGAGGCGCTGGGCCAGTCCCTGTAGTCTTACCGGACAGTCGCGTTCTCCAGGCAGGAACTGCGGCGGAGCGCTCAAAGCGGCCCAGCAAGACGGGCGCGGATCGCTCCGCGCCCGTTCGCTCTTCCGGGTCGACCAGCTTCCTCCCCTTCGATCTGAGGGCCGGCCCCCGGCGCTCCCCGAACGGAGGACACCGTATGCAGCGGCTCGCGCCGTGCTCCGAGGCATCACCGGCCTTTGTCGGGCCGGCCCCGAACCTGCGCGCGGGCCCCGTCGGGGGCCCGCGCTTCCTCTCGACCTCCGTGCCTTCGGCGTCGCTCTAGAAGAGCATGGCGACGCTGAAGTTGTTGGTGCCGCCCAGGCGGCCCCAGTCGCGGTACGCGTAGTCGAACCCGGAGCCGAACGCGCCGAAGTCGAACTGCAGCCCGGCGCCGAAGCCCAGGCC
>DATFFS010000001.1:0-22271 GCA_035249945.1 Gemmatimonadota bacterium | reverse complement strand
CTTCTGCACCACCTCCGTCCCAGCCCACTGGCGCGGCAGATGCCGCCGCCGTTCAGCGCGAGATCGAGCAGTGGTACGACGAGAACAAGCGCGCCTTCCTCGCAGAGGACGTCGACGCCATCATGGCCCTTCGGACGGAGGACTTCCAGGCCGTGGCGCCCGACGGCAGGGTGCAGGACCGCGCCGCGATGGAGCAGTACACCATCGGCCTCCTCAATGGAATCGAGCGCTGGATTTCGATGGACTTCGAATTGGACAGCCTCGAAGTGACGGGCGACCTGTCTCGGGCCACCGTGCGGCAACACATCGTTCGGATGGCGCTCCGGCCCGACGGCCTGGTGCATCACGTGGAGACATGGGCAACGCAACGCGAGACCTGGCGGAGAACTCCCGACGGCTGGAGGCTCTACCGCGTCGACAGCGTCCGCGACCAGCGACGACTGGTGGACGGTCAGCCCGACTAGCCAGAGGACTGCAGGCTCCCTCGGCCCTCCTACCCGCCCGCGACGGCCCGGAGTAGGCTCGTCCTACCATGAAGCAGCCCGCGGTCGAGATCCGGCACGCCGAGGAAGGGGAGATAGGCCGGCTGGCCAGGCTCTGGTACGACTCGTGGCAGGATGCGCACGCCACGATCGTACCAATCGAGCTGCCGAGGCTTCGCACGGTGGAAGGACTCGAAGAGCGCCTCGCGGCCATGCTCCCGAGCGTGCGAATGGTGGATCTGTCCGGCGAGCCCGCAGGACTGTGCGCGATCAGGGACGACGAGCTCTACCTGCTCTACGTATCAGCCGAGGCGCGCGGCTCGGGCGTGGCGGCCGCTTTGCTCGCGGATGCCGAGACCCGGCTCTCGCGAGGCGGTGTCGAGGTCGCCTGGCTCGCGTGCGCCATCGGGAACGACCGAGCCGCGCGGTTCTACGAGAAGTGCGGGTGGCACCGTGTCGGGACCGAGGTCAAGCAGCTGGGAACGCCGACGGGAGACTTTCCGCTCGCAGTCTGGCGCTACGAGAAGCGCCTGCACTGACCGCTGGACATGTCATCGTCGTCCCCCGATGTTGCGCTACAATCCTGACGGGATGGATAGCAACGTGAAGTCGCAAGAACGTACGGAGCGGACACTCCTCATGATGAAGGACCCCGACGAATTCAACGCCCCGCTCCGGACCGCCATCGATCGCAACGTCGAGCGCTCTCCGGAAGGAGGCGCAAAGCCATGAAAGCGGCTGACCGACTGATCCTGTTTGCCTTCTTGCTGCTCGGGGTGGGCGCGCTCGGCGCCTGCGATCGCGCGAGCGAGGACGGGAACGAGCCCGAGACGGTCGCTACCGGGGGTCCGGAGACCGAAAGCGCCGAGCCCGCCGAAGTGCCCGATACCGCTGCGGACCCATCGTGCCCGGCCGAAGCCGACATCGCCGCGGCGGTCGGTTCCCCCGTCCAGAGCAAGCCCTATGGCGGGGGTTGCTACTACGAGACCGCGGACTTCGAGGCCTCAGTCACGATCATGCGGATGTCGCCCGGTCAGGCGGATCAGGTGGAGCAGGAGTTGCGCGATGCGGCGATGCCGTACAGCGCGGAGGTCATCACCATCGACGCTGGAGATCGGGGACACGCATGGGGATCACCGGGCTACGGACAGGGCTACGTGGTCGCCGGCGAACGGGCCTGGATGGCGGACGTCGCGATACCCTCAGGCGACGCTGGAGACAAGCGAGCCGCTGTGATCGAGATCCTCGAGATGATGATCGGCTGAGCTCGTCGCGATGCAGCGGGACACGATGATCCTGCAGGCCGGGTACCGCCCCACCAGGGAAGCGGGCCCGTTCCTCGCCGGCCCGCAATTCTCCTCGACCTACACCGCGCCCGGGGAGCCCTCCCAGCATGACCTGACGTATGGGCGCTTCCACAATCCCACGTGGACCGCATGGGAAGAGGCGCTGGGAGTGCTCGAGGGTGGGCAGGCGGTCGCGTATGCTTCGGGCATGGCCGCCGTCGAAGCGGTCTTCGGGGTCTGTCTGAGGCCCGGAGACGTGCTCGTGCTCCCGGCGGACTCGTACTACACGACCCGCCTGCTCGCGTCCGACTGGCTGAAGGCGATCGGCGTCGAGGCCCGCCTGGTTCCCACACGGGGCAATGCGCAGGGCGGCGCCCTCGCGGGAGCGCGGCTGCTGTGGCTCGAGACTCCGACGAATCCGCAGCTCGACGTGTGCGACATCGGGGAGCTGGCAGAGGCCGCGCGGTCGCAGGGGGTGCTCGTGGCCGTGGACAACACCACCGCCACGGCCTGGCTGCAGCAACCGCTCGCGCTCGGTGCGGACTACGTTGTCGCATCGGACACCAAGGCGCTGACCGGCCACAGTGACCTCGTCCTCGGCCACGTCGCCACGGCCGACGCGGACCGAGCGGCCGCGCTGCGCACCTGGCGCACACAGCATGGCAGCGTCCCGGGGCCGATGGAGGTGTGGCTGGGCCATCGCTCGCTCGCGACGTTGCCTCTGCGCCTGGATCGCCAGTGCGCAACCGCGCAGCAGCTGGCCGAGCTTCTGGCCTCGCGCAGGGACGTGGAAGCCGTCTACTATCCCGGTCTCCCCGACCATCCGGGGCACTCCATCGCGAGGCGACAGATGCGGGCCTTCGGAGGCGTTGTCAGCTTCGACCTGGCAACCCGTCCGCGCGCCGAGCGATTCCTGGGGCGGCTCACGCTCGTGCGTGAGGCTACGAGCTTCGGCGGGATTCACTCCACCGCCGAGCGACGCGCGCGCTGGGGAGGCGACGCGATCAGCGAGGGATTCATTCGATTCAGCGTCGGCTGTGAATCGGCCGAGGACATTCTGAGCGACGTCGCCGATGCGCTCGAAGGAGCTGCGGGAGAGGGCTCTGCCACGGGCGCTGTGCGTCCATGAAGCATCGGTCGGCCGCGGCATCGGCTTCAACCCCGGACTGGCAGTGATGGTTTCGTAGGGGTGAGCACTCTCCGGCTGCCCGTCCATCGCGGCGTCCTGCTCGCCCTCCTGCTCGCCGCTACGCTGGGCAGAACCGCCGCCCTCGGTGCTGTCGCTCAGGTGGGCCCCGCGCCCCCGCTGTGGGCGGGCCTGACCCCGGGTCCGTATCGAGTCGGCTACCGCCTGCTCGGCACACCGGGTGGGGGCATTCACCTGTGGTATCCGACGTCGGCGGGGGGCGAGCGACTTCTCTTTCGCGACTATCTCGGTGACGCCTCGGAGGAGCTGGCGGAATTCCTCTCGCAGGCCGGCGTGTCGTCCTCGACGATAGACGGCTTGTTCGCGAGCCCACTCTACGCCGTTCCGTCCCCGGACCCCATCGACCAGACGTTTCCGCTCGTCCTGATCGCACAGGGGAACGGGCACGACGCGATCGATCAGGTCGTCCTGTGCGAGTACCTGGCCAGCCAAGGGCTCGTCGTCGCGGCCACGCCCTCGCCGATGCTCCATACCCCGCTGGAGCGGGAGGACCAGGTGGGCGCGCTCTCCGAGACACAGGCTTCCGAGCTCGCTTCGGCGATAGCCGCAGTCGCTGGTGCCTTGCCGGTAGACGCGCAGCATCTCGGGGTGGTCGGGCACAGCTTTGGAGCCAGAGCCGCGCTCCTGCTCGCCATGCGCGAGCCGCGAGTCCGGGCCATCGTAAGCCTGGATGGAGGAATCGGCACCGCGACCGCGGTTGAGTCATTCCGCCAGGCACCGTCCTTCCGCACGGATGCATCGCTTCCCCCTCTTCTGCATTTCTTCGAAGAGCTGGATCCGTTCATGGCGCCCGACTTCGGGCTGCTCAGGAGCCTGGACACCGGAGCACTGATCCTGGAACCAACCGAGGGCATGCATCACACGCACTTCACCGTCTATGGGTCTGCCGCGGCGCTGTTCCCCGAGCTCGCGGAGATTACCCACGCCACATCGGGGACCCCTCGGTCCGTGGTAGCCGTGGCGGAGAAGACGGCGACGTTCCTGCGTAGCCACTTGCGCTAGTCGCGAGAGCACTGGAAACCCTGCCGGGTCGGTCCCCGTAGGACGCACCATGGTGACTGCGACGATCACTCCGCCGAAGGCGCTGCCATTCTCGTTCCTCACCCGGCAGCGCCTGCCGGCGAGCGACATCCGCATCCTCGATCCCCTGCGCGAGACACACGTCGCCCTCGCGTTCGCGGTGGCATACATCGGTGCCGCATTCCTGACGGCTGTGATCGAGCGCGCGTGGCCGGCGCCCCTCGGGGGCGCCACGGCGCTCACGTCCGACGCGACCTATGCGCTCGGGTTCAAGATCGGAGTGCTGCTCGTCGTGCCGGTGATCGCCATCCGGCGCTCGGGCTACACCGTGGACGACCTGCTTCTCGGCTGGCGGCCCACCGTAGGGTCCGTGGCGAGGATCATGATCCTGTTCCTCGCGGGGCTGCTCCTGAACGCTTCGAAGATCGCGCCCATCCGCGACGCGGTGGACGCACTACCCCCCTTGGAGGCCGCGCTGCGGGTAGGGTTCGGCTGTATCGTGGTGCTCTTCTGCGCGGGGATTCCCGAGGAGCTCGTCTATCGCTGGGGGCTCCAGACGCGGCTGGAGCGCGCGTGGGGGCGCGTGGCGGCGATCTTCGTCACGGCCGTTCTGTTCACCGCATGGCATCTTCCGACGCGCTACTTCCTCGCCGAAGGGGCCGAGGGGACGGCAGGCGACTTCGGATCGGTGCTCCTCGGAACCGGCCTTCCGGTGTTCCTGGTCGCCCTCATTCTGGGGTGGGCATGGGATCGGTGGCGGAATCTCCCCGGGCTCGTCTTCCTCCACTGGGGCGTCGACACGCTCCCATCCGTGGCGTCCCTGCTGCAGCTGCCCGTCGGGGAGCACTAGCGCGCGCTTCGACGTGGCGTGAGGAGCGCGACCGGGACCGCGAACGCGAGGCTCCCGACCAGCGCCAGCACGACGAACCAGCCCCAGCCCAGACGCGTGAGTCCAACCTTTCGGAACAGCCAGGCCAGCGCCACGACCAGGAGCATCGCCTCGATCATGAAGGCGATCGCTAGCGGATTCCTGAGCGCGGCATCGAGGGCACCGGGTCGGGCGTAGAGGGTCCAGAGGAAGGCCCCGTTGATACCGATCAGACCGACCGCGGCGAGCAGCCAGAGCGAGATGCGCTCCGCACGTGAGTATTCCATCGTCTGTCCTCCTTTCTCGTCATGTCAGCGCATTGGGGAGGAGTATACCACCGCCTCGCGTGACTCCGCGTTGTCTCCCCGTCGGGACGGCGCGACGTTCCTGGACATGACCGGGAAGCGGCCCCACATGTACGCGCGACTGGCGAGCTGGTGGCCCCTCTTGTCCGCCCCCGCGGACTATGTCGAGGAGGCGGACTTCTACCGGAGGGTTCTGGAGGCGGCGGAGGACGACCCGGTGGAGACGGTTCTCGAGTTGGGGAGCGGCGGCGGGAACAATGCCTCTCACCTCAAGCGCCGCTTCCGGATGACGCTCGTCGACGCGTCGCCGGACATGCTCGAGGTGAGTCGCGCGCTCAATCCGGAGTGCGAGCACATCCATGGCGACATGCGCACCGTGCGGCTGCACCGCGAGTTCGACGCCGTCTTCGTCCACGACGCGATCGTGTACATGACGAGCCGCGACGATCTTCTCCGCGCGATGCGCACGGCCCGTGTCCACTGCCGGCCCGGGGGAGCGGCACTCTTCGCCCCCGATCACGTGCGCGAGACCTTCACGCCGCGCACCAGCCACGGCGGCCACGATGGCGACGGGCGCGGCCTCCGCTATCTCGAGTGGGTGTGGGATCCCGGCCCCTCCGACACGACTGTCATCGCCGACTATGCATTCCTGCTGCGGGAGGAGGATGGCTCCGTCCGCGTCGAGCACGACCGGCACGAGGTCGGGCTGTTCCCGCGAGCGGTATGGATCGCGACGCTCGAGGAGGCAGGGTTCACGGATGTCGAGCGCATCCTGTTCGAGCATTCGGATGTCGAGGAGGGGCTCGAGCTCTTCCTGGGACGCGCTTCGCGGCCATGAGCGGCCCATTCCTCTACTCCCTCGTCCTCTGTGCGACTTCCGCGGCGCTCGAGGGGATTCTCGCCGGGCGCGGGGTCCAGGCGCGGTTCGCCGAGCTCCGGCTCCCGAGGTTTTCTCCTCCCCTGGGCGTATGGTTCGTGATCGGCGGACTCTTCTACGGCGTCTGCTTCATCGTCTCGTATCGCCTGTTTCGACTACCGGCATCCGCCATGCGGGACGCCAGCATCGCTCTGCTCGTCTGCATGATGCTCATGAACGCGCTGTGGAACTATCTCTTCTTCCGGGCGCGCAACCTGCTGCTCAGCTTCGTGGCCTGCCTGCCCTACGCCCTGGTAGCTGTCGCGCTCTTCGTGCTCATGCTCGAGCTCGACCGCATCGCTGCATTGTCGTTGCTGCCCTACGTCCTGTATCTGGGCTACGCCATCGCGTGGGGGCACGAGCTATGGAAGCGGAACCGGGTGAAACGGTCGGCTGACTGAAGCACGTCCGCGGGGGGTCGAGACCTCCGCGGGTCGATCATCCTGCCCTCCCCGTTCCCATTCAACCCCTCACCCAGGGCCGCTGCACCTCGTACTCGGGCACGGCGGTGATGCTTTCGCGCGTCACGCGCAGGAGCTTGCGCCCCTCCAGATGGCCGATCGCGTCCTGGACTCCCCGCTTCGACAATCCCGTGCCCTCCGCGATCTGCTGGAGCGTGAGCCGCGTCTCGCCGTTCCGTGTCCTCCGCCAGAGAAAAAGATAGACGAGGAATGCCGAGGGAGATCGGTCATGCCCCACCAGGTCGCGCATGAGCACGTCGACCAGGTAGGCGTCGACCTCGATCGCGGGCTCGGTGGCGCGCTTCATCCGCCCACGATCGAGTCCAGCGCGGCGCGGCCGATCAGCCGGCCGCGGAGCACAACGGCCTCGATCGAGCGTGTGTGCTCGATGTCTGCGAGGGGATCCGCGCGGAGGAGCAGCAGATCCGCCACGAGACCCGGCCGGATCGTGCCGATCTCGTCTGCGAGGCCGAGCGCGCGGGCTGGCTCCCGGGTAGCGGCGAGCAGCGCTTCGGTGGGCGACAGCCCGGCCTCGACGAGGAGGCCGAGCTCGTCGTGCAGGCTCCAGCCGGGCAGGCTGAACGGCACGCCCGTGTCCGTGCCGGCGAGGATCGGGATGCCCGTCTCGCGCAGGAAAGGCACGATCCAGGCCTCCGGCGGGAGCTCGGGCTGGAAGAGATCGCCCGTCGTCGTACCGGGAGCGCAATGCGGAGGTCCGCCGGCCTCGCCGAACCAGAACGTGAGGACGGCGGGAGGGAGGCGGTCCAGCCGCGGGTCCCCACAGAGATCGGCGGGTTCGGACTGCCCCTGGAGAACGAGCGTCGGTACCTGGTACGTGCCCTGCTCGTGAAGCGCCGCCAGGGCCGCGTTGCAATCCTCCGGCCGATCCGCCTCGCAGTAGCCTCCGATTTCGCTCATCAGGTGCTCGATCGTGCGCATGTCGGCGGCGGCGGCCACGAGCCCCGCCTCGTAGGGGACGTGGCCGGAAACGGGCAGGCCGCGGCGTCCGGCCGCGGCCACGATGGCGTCGAAGGCGGTGGCCGGAAGGAGCGTGTAGACCTTGACGAAATCGGCGCCCGCGGCAGCCACGGATTCGACGGCGGCGACGGCCTCCTCGGGCGTCTCGATCGCGATCGAGACCTCGGGATGGACGGGCGCCGGCCCGTCGAGGATCCCGCCCGCCGCGATCAGCCGCGGGCCGAGGAGAGAGCCGTCGGCGAGCTGCGCCCGGGTGATGGGCAGCAGATCCAGGAGCCCGCCCATGTCCCGAACGGTCGTGACGCCGTTGGCGACGAAGAGCGGGAAGAAAGCGGAGGCCACGCTGGGATCCCAGAGCGCATGGACGTGGGAGTCGACGAGCCCCGGCATCAGGAAGCGGCCGCTTCCGTCGACCAGTGTGGAGCCCTTGGGGATCGTGACCTCGTCGGCGGAACCGATCTCCTCGATTCGTTCCCCGCGAACGATCACCGTCCGGTGCGGCGACGGAGGTCCACCCGTCCCGTCCCACAGCGTCACGTCGCGGATGGCGAGAACGGAAGGTTGCCGCGAGGATCCTCCCGAGACGCAGGCGAGCGCCAAACAGAGAGCTGCGATCCGGGGAGGCGCGATCCTCATGCACGCGAATATAGCATTCGCTGCCATAGCGGATGCTGCGCGCCTTGAATCGGGATCGGCGCTCGGTATGCTGGAGAAGCACTGCCGGATACCAGACGACTTCACCCCATCGATTTCGCAAGGAGGAGCGATGATCAAACGCGTCAAGTTCGTCAGCATCCCCGTCACGGACGAGGACCGGGCGCTCGAGTACTACACGAAAGGGCTCGGCTTCGAGGTGCTGACCGATCAGTCCTTCGGGGAAGGTCAGCGTTGGATCGAGCTGGGGATTCCCGGCGCGGACACCCGCGTCGTGCTGTATCGGCCCGAGAACGGCGACGGGGTAGGCACGTTCCAGCGCATTTCCTTCCTGGCCGACGACGTCGAAGCCACCTGGAAGGAGCTGGAGAAGCGCGGCGTCGAGTTCACCCAGGAGCCGAGGACCGAGTCGTGGGGGACGGCGGCCGGGTTCAGGGACCCGGACGGGAACACCTTCGTCCTGTCGTCGAAGTAGATACCCGGCGGTCTCGTCGAACCGTAGACTGAACGGACTCTTCCCGATCCTCCACACGATCCGGAGGTCCGTGATGCCCAAGGCGATGATGTCACTCCTCGTTCTCGCGGGCGGCCTGTTTCTCGCCGCCTGCGACAGCCAGCCGCCGGAAGAAGCCCGGGAAACGCCCGCCGACACCGTCGCCGCCGCGCCGGCGCTTACCCTGGCCGACATCGAAGGAACCTGGAACATGCAGTACGTCCCCGTGTCGGGGGATACTGCGGTGACCACCTCGCAGGTCCAGGTGACCCCCGAAGGATGGACGCTCCTCCTTCCGGAACGCGATCCGATCCGGGCGGAGGTGACCGCGGCCGGCGACAGCCTCATCGTCGTGGAGGGCCCGTACGAGAGCATCCGGCGGGCCGGGAGCACCGTGACGATGAACAGCGTCTACCGGCTGGACGGCGACCGGCTGGTGGGAGTGGTGGCTGCCCGATACGGGACGGGTGGCGCGGACAGCCTGCTCGTCATGCTGAGCGAGGGCACGCGGGCGCCGTAATCGAGAGGCCAGCCGCTCGATGCCGCTCAGAGGTGGAGGGTCTCGATATCGCCTGAGGAGAAGCGAACCCCGATGAATGACGCAAACCCGATCGTCACGGTCCTACAGATCGCGGGCGGGCACGTGCTGCCGCGATGCCTCCACGTCGTCGCCGATCTCGGCATCGCGGACGCCCTGGGCGAGGACCCTCGAACGGCGGAAGAGCTGGCCGCATCCGCGGGAGCTCATTCGGATTCCCTGGAACGCGTCCTGCGCCTCCTTTCCGCCTACGGCGTATTCGAGTCCCATGGAAACGCATTCCGCCATACTCCCGCGTCCCGGCTGCTACGGACCGACCACCCGCAGTCCATGCGGGCGCTGGTTCGGATGTTCGGCTTGCCGATCAACTGGACGATCTCCGGCGCCCTCGGAGAGACCGTAAGGACCGGTCTTCCGGCGACGGTGAAGATTCTCCCCGAGGGAATATGGGAATATTTCGCGGGCCACCCCGAAGAGAACCGGATCTTCAACGCGGCGATGACGGGCAAGGCGCACGGCCAGGTGGCCGGGGTCGTGGCGGCCTACGACTTCGGCGGGTTCGACACCATCGGGGACATCGGGGGCGGGCACGGACACCTGTTGCGGGCGGTGCTGGATGCCGCGCCGAACGCGAACGGAGTCCTGTTCGACCAGCCGCACGTGATCCAGGAAGTGGCGGGATTGGCCTCGAAGCGGCTCTCGCTGCACGCCGGGGATTTCTTCCAGGACCGCCTGCCGACGTGCGACGCCTACCTGCTTATGGAAGTCATTCACGACTGGGGTGATGAGGAAGCCGTCGCCATATTGAACGCGGTTCGCGAGGCGGCGCCGTCGCACGCGAAGGTCCTCCTGATCGAGCAGCTGATTCCGCCCACGCCGGGGCCGGATTGGGCGAAGACTCTCGACATCCACATGCTCTTCATGCTCGGCGGCCGGCAGCGCACCCGGGAAGAGTACGAGGTCCTATTTCAGAAGGCGGGACTTTCCATGCAGCGGCAGATCGATGCCGCCGGAGGCATCTCGATCCTCGAGGCGACTCCCGCATGAGGGCAGCCCGATATACCCGTGCCGCCGGACTCTCGTTCGCCCTCCTCCTCGCTCCGCTGGGCTCGGTGGACAGCCTCCATTCCCAGACCGCGGATCGACCTACGGTCTACCGCGACGGCTACGGCGTGCCCCACGTCTTCGGCCCGACCGACGCCAGCGTCGTGTTCGGCGCGGCGTGGGTGCAGGCCGAGGAAGACTGGCCGGCGGTCGAGCGGAATTTCCTGCGCGCGTCCGGCCGCGGGGCGGAGCTCCTGGGGGAGGAGGCCCTCGCCGACGACTACATCGCGCGCGCGCTCGAGATCCCGCGACTCTCGCGCGAGGAGTACGAGCGATCGGATCCTCGGATGGGGGACCTCCTCGATGCCTACGCGGCGGGATTCAACGCCTACCTGGACGCGCACCCCGACGAGCGCGGGCTCCTCGAGCGCGTCGAACCCTGGCACACCCTCGCGCTGATCCGGTTCAAGTATCACCAGCTCGAGTTCCTGGGATATGGAGGATTCGAGGAGCACTATCTGAGGCGGCTGCTGGCGGACGGCTGGCCGCACGGCGACGCGGCGGACCAGCCCGGAGAGTCGGGCGCGGCGGTCAGGCCGGCCTCGGCCACCGCTGATTACTCGGGCTCGATCATGCGCTTCGCGTCGACCCTCCGCGGCCCACTGGGCGACATTCCGCTGGGATCGAACGAGTGGGCGCTGGGGCCGTCGCGTACGGCGGACGGCGCGACGATGCTCCTCGTCAACCCGCACCAGTCGTTCTTCGGCGTCGAGCGCTACGTCGAGATCCACATGCACAGCGACGAGGGGCTGATGTTCAGCGGGCTCACGCGCTTCGGGTTCCTGCTCCCGTACATGGGGAACAACGCGCGGCTCGGCTGGACCTACACCGACAACTACGCGGACATCAGCGACCTGTACGTCGAGCGGTTCGACGATCCGGCGGCCCCGCTCGCCTACCGCTACGGCGACTCCACCCGGGTGGCCGAGACGTGGGCGGAGACGGTGAGGATCGCCGACGGGGAGGATCGGACCCTGCGCTTTTGGAAGACGCATCACGGGCCCGTCGTGGGGCTCGACGAGGATGGGCGCCCCCTAGCCGCCCGGCTCGCGCGGCTCGAGGACGGCGGCTGGTTCGCCCAGCTCGACGCCATGATCCGCGCGCAGTCGCTGGCGGAGTTCCAGGAAGCCGCCGGCCGGCTCGCGATCGCCTACATGAACCTGATGTACGCCGACGCGGACGGGAACATCTGGTACCTGTACGGCTCGGCGGTGCCCCGAAGGGATCCTTCGTTCGCGTGGCGGGAGCCGGTCGACGGCAGCGATCCGCGGACGGAGTGGGGGGAGTACCACCCGCTCGCCCATCTCCCCCAGGTCCTGAACCCGCCCTCGGGTTTCCTCCTCAATACCAACTCCGCGCCCTTCGTGGCGACCGACAGCGTGGGATTCGCGCGCGAGGATTTCCCGCCGTACATGGTCGGCGACGAGGAGAACAACGCGCGGGCGGTGAGCTCGCGGCGCGTGCTCGAGGGACTGGACGGCGTGACGTTCGACGACTTCGCGCGCGCCGTGTGGGACACGCGACTCTCGCTCGCCGACAGCCTGATCCCCGTCCTTGTCGCGCAATGGGAGTCGCTGGCCGCGGCGGAGGCGCAGGACGTTCCGGAGGCGCTGCGGCCGGGCGCACCGGGCCGGGAAGCGGTCCGCGCGGCGATCGAGCGGATCGAGGCCTGGGACCGCCGGGCGGCGATCGAGTCGGTCGAGACCACCTGGTGGATGCTCGGAGCGGAGCGCTGGTTCCTGAACCCCGGTCTCCATTCGCGGCCGTTCGCGCATCTCCAGGCGCTGGCGGAGGTGCTCGAAGGCCTGGAGCGCGACTGGGGCCGGAGGGAGGTGGCATGGGGCGAGCTCAACCGGCTTCAGCGGCCGCCCTCGCAGGACCCCGAGGACTTCTCCGCGGATTTGCCGAGCGTGCCGGTGGCGGGCGCCCCCAGTGCAGCGGGTTCGGTCTTCGTCTTCCATACCGCACCCGGCTCGACCAGCGTGCGCTACGGCCGGCACGGCAACTCGTTCATGAAGGTGATCGAGTTCGGTTCCGAGGCGCGCGGCCGCTCGCTGCTCGTATTCGGGCAGAGCGGAGACTCCGACTCGCGGCACTTCTTCGACCAGGCCGCCCTCTACTCGGACCGCGAGTTCAAGCCCGCATGGTTCACGCGCGAGGAGGTCGAAGCGAACGCGGTCGAGTCGTACGTGCCCGGAAGAGGGTCCCAGCCGCAATGATAGTGTAGACTGGAAATGCGACAGAGCACGCGTCAGTAACCCAACGAAGGAAAAGGCAAAGAAAATGGCCAAGGGAAAGGTAAAGTGGTTCAACGACGCCAAGGGGTTTGGCTTTATCGAGCAGGAGGGGGGGCCGGACGTCTTCGTCCACTTCTCGGCGATTGCCGGAGAAGGTTTCAAGTCTCTGAGCGAGAACGACGAAGTCGAGTTCGACGTCGAGCAGGGCCCGAAAGGTCCGCAGGCGACGAACGTCAGACGCGTGAGTTCGAGCTCCTGACGAGCGGCATACCCGCGGTCGACCGTCGCCCGCGCTGAGCGAAGGAGCCCCCGCCGACCTTGCGCGGGGGCTTCGCTCTTCTGCCATCGGACTTGCATGGACGAGGTGACAGAGGCGGATCGACGAAGGAGAATCCAAGTGTCAACGAAAGACTTGGAGGAATCATGCGTAACGCGTTCCGGTTCGTCGCCCTGGCGTCAGAGCGGTTCGCCCCGCTATTCGAGCGCAGCGATATGGCGCTCAGGGCCTTGGGGGCGCGGCGTCTCGTCGTGGACGAGTACCCGGGCTTCCCCTGCCGGGTGAGCCTCGCCGACGCCAGGGTGGGCGAGACGGTGCTGGCGCTGCCGTTCACGCACCACGACGTCGACTCCCCGTATCGCGCTTCGGGACCGATCTTCGTGCGTCGCGGAGTGGAGTCGGCGACTCCGGAGGTGGACGAGATCCCGGTGATGTTCGCGCATCGCTTGCTGTCCCTGCGCGGCTATGATGAGGATGCGATGATGATTACCGCGGAAGTGGTGGACGGCTCCGAGCTGGAGGCTGCGATCCGGCTTCATCTCGACAACGAATCAGTCCGGTACCTGCACCTCCACAACGCGCGCCCCGGCTGCTACAACTGCCGCGTCGAACGCGCCTGAATGACGTTCATCGACTGGTCGAATCCGGAAGAGATGCTCGGACTGCTGTCCGAGTATGTCGCCGACGCGCGGAACGACAGCGCTGCCGATCCCGCGCGTGAGCGGTCACTAGACGCGCTTCTGCGCGACCTCATGCAGCTCACCCGCGGGTCGGATGGGATCACCGTGGAGGAAACGATCGACGGATTGCACCGGATCCACGAATCGCACGTCGAGAATCTCGCGGGTGACCCGGTTCTCGTTCACGTCGGAGCCTGTATCGAGGAGCTGGAGCGGATCCGGGCCGAAAGCGACGTCTGATCTAACGTGAACCATCCCGGAGGGTCATGCGCGGCGAGCGCTCCGTAACCACCATCCTGTTCACGGACATCGTGGGCTCCACCGAGCGCGCCGCCGAGCTAGGCGACCGCGTATGGCGCAAGCTCCAGGCGGAGCACCACGCGCGCGTGCGCAAGGAACTTCGGCGCTTCGGCGGACGTGAAGCGAACACCTCCGGCGACGCGTTCGTGGCCGCCTTCTCCCGACCGGCGAGCGCGATTCGCTGCGCCGACGCGATCCGCGAGTCCGTGCGGCAGCTCGGTCTCGATATCCGCGCGGGGCTCCACGCCGGGGAGATCGACGGGACGGGACGCGACATCGGCGGCCTCGGGGTGCATATCGGGCAGCGCGTGGAGAGCGCGGCCGCGCCCGGGGAGATCCTCGTGTCGGGCACGGTGCGGGAGCTCGTGGTCGGCGCTGGGTTCCAGTTCGAAGACCGGGGCGAGCACCAGCTCAAAGGCGTGCCGGGGAGCTGGCGGCTCTACGCCCTCACCGGGCTCCCGCCCGGCCCTGCCTTCCGCACTGGGCGCTGGGTCCCGGAGGTCTCCTACCGCACCGCCGGCATCCTCGTCGGCGCGCTCGTCCTGGCTATCGCCGCGGTGCTCCTCTGGCGGGGCGCGCAGGGGATTGGAGGGGGGTCCGCGACAGGGAGCGGGGTCTCGCCCTCGGTCGTGGCGGCGATGCCGTTCACCATTCGCGGAAGCGAGGAGCTCGCCTATCTCGGGGAGGGGATGGTGAATCTCCTGGGGCGGAAGCTCGACGGCGCCGGCGACCTGCGGGCGGTCGATTCCCGCGCCCTGCTCGGCCGCGTGGAACGCGCCGAACTGGGCGATCTGGACCCTGTGGAAGCGGCGGAGATCGCGCGCGGCTTCGGGGCGGGACTCTTCGTCCTCGGGGAGGTCGTGGAGGCGGGCGACCGCCTGCGGATCGACGCGGTCCTCTACGACACCGAGCGGACCGAAGTCGTCGCGGAGGCGAGCGGGGAAGGGACGGCGGAGGAGCTGTTCGAGGTGGTGGACGAGGTCGCGGCGGGCATCCTCGGGAACCTCCACGGCGATACCGGCTCGCGCGTCGACCGGATCGCAGCCGTCACGACGTCCTCGCTGCCGGCCCTCAAGGCATATCTGAGCGGCGAGCAGCAGTTTCGTGCGGGCGAGTACCAGCGCGCGATGGAATCCTTCCGGCAGGCTGTCGCGGAGGACAGCCTGTTCGCGCTCGCCTACTACCGGCTCGCGTCGGCTGCGGAGTACGTGATCCTGCCCGATGTCGCCGCCGAGGCCTCCGAGAAGGCGCTGCGTCACGCGGATCGCCTGTCCGAGCGCGACCGCGCGCTGCTAGAGGCGTCGGTAGCGTTCCGCCGCGGGGACGCGGAGACCGCGGACCGCCTGTACCGCTCGATCCTCGGGCGTTGGCCGGACGACGTGCAGGCGTGGTTCGATCTCGGAGAGGTGCTCTTCCACTACAACTACGTGCGGGGCGGCACCCCCGACGAGGCGCGGGAAGCGTTCCAGCGCGTGCTCCACTTCGATCCGGGGAACGGCGCGGCGATGATCCATCTGATCCGGCTGGACGCCGCCCAGGGCCGGCTCGCTTCCATGGACTCACTCGTCTCCCGCTACCTCGCGGTGGCCGGCGGCGGAGAGCGCGCGCTCGAGGTGGAGCCTCTCCAGGCGTTCGTCCACGGGGACGCGCGGCGCCAGGCGGATGTCCTGGACCGATTGAAGAGCGCTTCGGACGTGACGATCCAGCTGGCGATCTACAGCATCGCGTCGTTTGGAGGAGATCTCGCCGACGTCGAGCGGGTGGCGCGGGTCTGGGTGGATTCCGGCCGCTCGCCCGGCTTCGAGGGCATGGGGCATCTGGTCCTGGCGTATGCGTACCTCGGCGGCGGGAGGCTGCAGGCGGCCGCCGCGGAGATCGAGCGCGCGCGCGGCCTGAGCGCTCCGGCGTACGTGACGTACCACGCCGTACTCGCCCGGCTCCTGCCGTGGATGCCGTCGACGGACGCCGAGCTCGAAGGGCTCCTCGCCGAGGCGCGCGCCCTGCCTGAAACGGCGCGCGAGAACCCGAACCCCAGCCGCGATCACGAAGGGGTCGAGCCGTACGTCCGCCTGGCGCTCATCGGGATGCTGGAGGCGCGCCTCGGCCGCCCGGGCGCGGCGCGGGCAGCGGCCGCCGAGCTCGAAGCGCTCGGTGGCACGCCGTTCGCCCACACCCTCGGTGTGGACCTGGCCCGTGCGGTGGAGGGGTACGCGCACTGGCTCGAGGGGGACGAGGGAGCGGCGCTCGAGTCGTTCGAGGGGATGCCGATGGAGGCGGGCTACGCGCTCCTTTTCGTCAGCGACCTGTACTCCCACGGCTTCGCGCGTTTCCTCCGCGCGCAGGCGCTGCAGGAGGTGGGGCGCGGCGCCGAGGCGGAGGGATGGTACCGCGGTCTCACCGCCGCTCCGTTCGAGCTCGCCTTCCGCGGCCCGGCGCTGCTCCACCTCGCCGAGATCCGGGAGGAGGCGGGCGATCGTGAAGGGGCCGTGCGGTACTACCGGCAGTTTCTGGAAACGTGGAGTGACGCGGATCCCGAGCTCCAGCCGATGGTCGTGGAGGCGCGGGCGGCGCTGCGGCGATTGGGCGCGTAGGCGGCATGGACGCGGAGGTGGCGGTCGTGGGAGCGGGTGCGGCGGGCCTCATGGCCGCGCGCACGCTCGCCGAGGAGGGGCTCGACGTCGTCGTGATCGAGGCGCGGAAGCGCGCCGGCGGCCGCATCTTCACGATCCGGCCCGCCGATCTCCCGTGCGCGCTGGAGCTGGGCGCGGAGTTCGTCCACGGCGACGCCCCGCTCACGCGGAAGGTCCTGGACGAAGCCGGCGTCGAGATCGTCCCGCTGGATCCGGAGCAGTTCCAGGCACAGGACGGCCGGATCGCGCCGGCGGATCCGTGGGAATCGATCGAGGCCGTCATGGCGACGCTCGACGGAGAGCGCGAGCCGGACCGCAGCTTCGCGGATTTCCTGCGCAGCGCCGAGGCGGCGGAGTTCCGCCCGCGCGATCGCGAGCGTGCGCTGGCTTTCGTCGAGGGATTCTACGCAGCCGACGCCGAACGCGTGAGCGAGCGCGGCCTGGCGGGAGAGGGCGCGGAGGGAGCCATCAGCGGGGGCCGCATCCCTGCTGGATACGACCGGCTCGCCGAGCGGCTCGCCGATGGCCTCGTGGGCCGGATTCGCTACGGGCATCTCGTCAAACGCTGCGGGTGGAGCGACGACGCGGTGACGCTGTCGGGCGCGGAAATCGCGGGTCGGGCGCGGTCGGGATTCACGATCCGTGCGCGGGCGGCCGTGATCGCGCTGCCGCACGCGGTCCTGACGGCGCCGGCGGAAGCCGCTGCGTCGGTCGCCTTCGAGCCGATCGTGTTCGGTCTCGCGGAAACGATGGGCGCGGTCGCGACGGGGGACGTCGTGCGCGTCGCGATCGCCACGGACGCGCCGCCGGGCGAGCTCCTCGGGATCCCGCCGGGGAGCTTCTTCCTCCACACGCCGGCTTGCGCCTTCAATGCCTTCTGGTCCGTCGAGCCACCCGGATCGCCCGTCGTCGTCGCCTGGTCGGGGGGACCGCGCTCGCGATCGCTGCCGCGAAGCCGCGATGCGCGACGGCGGGCGGGGCTGGAGGTCCTGAAGCAGGCGGCGGGCCCGGCGGGAGCGCGGCTGGCCGAGCGCACGCGCGCGGCCTTCGGGCACGACTGGGGTCGCGATCCCTTCGCGCGCGGCGCCTACTGCTACAACGTCGTCGGCGGCCTGCCTCCTGTACCGGTCCACACCGGGGCCTTGGCCTTCGCGGGCGAAGCGCTCGCCGGACCATCGCTCGGCACCGTCGAGGGCGCGCTCGCGACCGGCCGCAGCGCCGCGCGCGAGCTCATGGACCGACTCGGGTAGGCACGCGGTGCAACGTTCCTCGTGGATGATCTGTCCTACGGCAAAACGCGCGTTCATCCCATCACGAGGAGACTCATGCGACGATCTGCGTTCGTCTTCCTGCTCGGCCTGTCGCTCACATCCCCTTCGTTCGCAGTGGCACAACAGGCGGTCGCCTCGACCTCCGGCGATTCCACGGTCGCCGCCGTCATGCAGGGCCTTTCGTTTCCCGTCGAGATCGCCGGGCGGGAGTCCGCACGGGAGCCCATCGGCGAGCGGCTCGACTTCCACCGGGTTCCCGGTGTCGCGGTGGCGGTCGTCCGTGAAGGGGAGCTTCGGTGGGCGCGCGGATTCGGGGTGAAGGAGGCCGGGTCATCCGACTCGATCCGGGCGGAAACACTCTTCCAGGCGGCATCGATCAGCAAGCCCGTTACGGCGCTGGTCGCGCTTCGACTGGTGGAAGCGGGAGCTCTCGGCCTGGACGGGCCCGTCAACGAGAGCCTGACTACGTGGCGGATCCCCGAGAACGAGTTCACGGCCGGCCATCCCGTCACGTTGCGACAGCTCCTGTCCCACAGCGCGGGCTTGACCAATGCCGCGGTGGGGATCTATGGCCCGCAGGAGCGGCGGCCGACCTTGCTGGAGGCACTGAACGGGACACCGCCCTCCAAGGTCGGCGCGGTCGGCGTCGACCTCGAGCCTGGCACCCGCGCCCGCTACTCAGGCGGTGGCTACTCCGTCATACAGCAGCTCGTGGTCGACGTGACCGCCGAGCCCTTTGCGCAAGCGGCGCGGCGGCTCGTGCTCGACCCCCTCGACACGCGGGAGTCCGGCTTTTATCAGCCGCTGCCCGATTCGCTCGCCAGGGCCGCGGCGACCGGTCACGGCGGTGACGGCCAGCCGATTCCGGGGCGATGGTGGACGTTGCCGGAGGTAGCCGCCGGCGGGCTCTGGTCTACCGCGCCCGACCTGGCGCGGCTCGCGATCGGGCTCGTATCGGCCTGGCGCGGAGAGGAGGGAGCCCTCCTGGCGCCGAAGCTCGCCCGCGAGATGATGCGGGATCAGATCGATGGGTTCGGGCTGGGCCTCATGGTGGACCGGCCGGCTGGCGAGCTCAGGCTGACGCACACCGGATCCAACGACGGCTATCGCGCGATCCTCGTCGTCTATCCCGAGCGGGGCGATGCGATCGCGGTCATGACGAACGGCGATCGAGGGGATGCCCTGCGCGACGAAATCGTGCGCGCCGCCGCTCGCGAGTACGGGTGGCCCGGGTACGAGCCGACCGTACGGCGGGTGGCGAGCGTCGATCAGGAAACACTCTCCTCGCTGGTCGGGACGTACGACTACGGAGGAGGGTTTCGGACGGTCATAACGCTGGAGGAAGGCCGCCTGTGGGCGCGCCTGGGGGATGGCCCGGCGTGGGAGCTACTCCCCGAAACCGAATCGCGTTTCTTCTCCCTGGGCGGTACGACCTACACCTTCGCGCGCGACTCCGCCGGTACGGTCACCGGAGTGGCGGCCGACGTCGGCGCCGGCCGCCACTTCGAGGGCCGGAAGAGCTGACGTCTACTCCGCCCGAACCGCGACGGTCTCGACGTCCACGGTGAGTTCCTCGAGCTTCCGCTCGATCTCCGGCGGCATGTCCGCCTGGTAGCGCCCGCCGAGATGGGTCGCCAGGAACTCCTCGATCTTCGCGAACATCGCCAGGTTGTTGTCCTCGTTCGCGAAGCCGTGGCCCTCGTTCGCCGCCACCAGGTACTCGACCGGCTGACCCTTGTCGCGGAGCGCTACCACGATCTGGTCGGACTCGGCCTGCTTGACTCGGGGGTCGTTCGCCCCTTGGATTACGAGGAGCGGGGCGGTGATCGACGCGGCCGAGTTGAGCGGCGACTGGGCCTGCATGCGATCGACGTCCGCGGGGTCGTTGAGGTCCCCCACGCGCACCGCGAAGAGCTTCTGCATCGGCTTCCAGTACGGCGGGATCGAGTTCAACAGCGTGATGATGTTCGACGGCCCCACGATGTCGACGCCCGCGGCGTAGAGCTCGGGCGTGAACGCGAGGCCGGCGAGCGTCGCGTACCCTCCGTACGAGCCGCCCATGATCGCGACTTTCCCGGGATCGGCGATCCCCTGATCGACGAGCCACTGCACGCCGTCGGTGATGTCGTGCTGCATGGTGCCCGTTCCCCACTGCTCGTTCCCCAGGTTCAGAAACTCCTTCCCGTAGCCCGTCGAGCCGCGGAAGTTCGGCATCAGCACCGCGTAGCCGCGGTTGGCGAGGAACTGGGCAAAACCGTCGAAGCCCCAGACGTCGCGTGCCCAGGGCCCGCCGTGCGGCAGGACGACGACCGCCAGGTCCTTCGCCTCGACGCCCTGCGGAACCGTCAGGTACGCGGGGATCTCGATGCCGTCCCGCGTCGTGTAGCGCACGGGCCGCATGCCGGCCATGTGCTCGGTGGGCACCTCGGGCCGGGTCCGGTACAGGAGCTCGGCCGCGCCGCTCTCGCGGTCGTAGACGTAGGTGGAGCTCGGGTCCACGTCCGAGTCCACCGCGACGAGAACCATGCGGTCGTCCCCGGTCATGGAGCGGAAGCCGTACTCGCCCTCCGGCAGCGCCTGGCCGATGCGCTCGAGGTCGCGCGCGAAGGCGTCGTCCTTCGGGTAGTAGCGCGTCCGGTCGCCAAGGTACGAGGTCGCGATCAGCTCTTCCGTGGCGTTCGAGAAGATCGCCTCGCCGAAGTCGACCTCTCCCTCGGGATCCACCTCGACCAGCTCGGTCGCGCCGGTCTCGACGTCCATCAGCTCGAGCCGGATGAGGTCCCCCTCCCCCTTGTTCGTCTGCAGGTAGACCCGCCGGCCGTCCTTGTGGAAGCGGCCGGGAAAGCACGACTCCTGCTCGTTGCAGGTATAGATCGTCGTCAGCGTGGAACCGTCGACGCGCAGGATTTCCCAGCCGCCCTCCTCGGTCTGGCGGATTCCGAGCCGGAGATTGCCGTCGAGGTCGGCCGCCCACTGCGCGACGTTCTGGTCGTTCTGTAGGACCAGCTCTCGCTCCCCGCTGGCGATGTCGAGGCGGTAGACGTCATGGACGGAGGCGTCGCGATCGTTGAGGCCCACGAGGATGTGCGCGGCATCGTTCTCGGGCACCGCATAGATGGCGGCTCGGACGTTCTCGAGCGGCGTGAGGTCGCGCGCGACAGGCACCTCGAGGCCCTCGGCGGGCGGAGCCGCCGGGTCGACGGCGTAGACGTGGAAGTTCTCGTTCCCGCCCTGGTCCTGGACGAACAGGATCACATCGGAGTCGCGGCTCCAGAAGTATCCCTGGATGGGCCGCAGCGAGTCGGCGGTCATGGGTCGCGCGTCCTCGAACGGCTCGTCGATCGCCTTGACCCAGATGTTCCGGATCCCCTCGAGAGGCTTCATGAACGAGACCCAGCGGCCGTCGGGTGACAGCTGGCCGCCCGAGATCTCGGGATTCCCGAAGAAGATCTCGCGATCGATCAGCGGCGGAAGCGTGTCCAGATATGGAAGCTCCTCGGCGCCACCGGAAGCGGTGGCGGTCTGGACATCCTGGCCGTGAAGGAGTTCCGGGCGGTGAATCGACCCGCCGGCGAACAGGGAGACGAGAAGAATGACGATCGGAAGTCTTGGCATCGGCTACCTCGCAGGGGTGATGGAGCGCATGGACGGACAATCTATCGCCGGGGGCTGGCCGAAACCGCTCGAAGGCGGTAGACTGTAGGCGCTTTCAGGAAACGGGTTCAAGAGAACGAACGCTCGAAATCGACGCGCCGGACTCTCGACGGAACACCGAAGAGAGCGGCGCTTTTTTCATGCGTAGCGCCCGAAGCCCTGGAAGGCCCCGGCAAGTGGCCGGGGACCTCATGATAGACGACAAAGGAAGAACAACAAGATGGCTAAGGGCAAGGTAAAGTGGTTCAACGACGCGAAGGGTTTCGGCTTCATCGAGCAGGAGAACGGCGGGCCGGACGTCTTCGTCCACTTCTCGGCGATTTCCGCTGAGGGCTTCAAGTCCCTGAGCGACAACGACGAGGTCGAGTACGACGTCGAGCAGGGCCCCAAGGGCGCCCAGGCGACGAACGTTCGCCGTCTTTCGTCGAGCTCGATGTAAAGAGCGCGACTCCCGCGGCACCAGCCGCGTGATCTGGAGAGCCCCCGTCGGGAAACCGGCGGGGGTTTTTCGTTGGCGATAGAGCTTGACCTCGGTACGCGTCCGGATATGCTGAGACCATCCTTCGGAGGGTCGAGCATCGATGAAACGGCTCCGGATCATGGTGGCGATCCCGGCGCTCGCGGTGGGCGCCGCTGCCGCGCGAGCCCAGCCGGTGCGCGCGATCAGCAGCGGCACGACGGCGCCGGCGAGCGAGACGATCTCGATCACGACCCGCGAAGGGACCGCGCTGAGCGTCGATCTCTCGCGTGACGGGCACACGATCGTCTTCGATCTGCTCGGGGAGATCTGGATCCTCGATTCGGCCGGCGGCCAGGCGCGCGCGATCACGGACGCGGTCCGCGACACGGCCGAGAACCTCGATCCGACGCTCTCGCCCGACGGCCGACAGATCGTCTTCTCCGGGGAGCG